>CAJXOH010000069.1 GCA_913057895.1 uncultured Bacteroidota bacterium | reverse complement strand
GTCGTTTCCGTACCTAACTGATTCGAACAAAAGAAGCGTGTAAAATTTTTTATTTGGTTTACTTATTGTTTCACCTACATCACTAGTTTTTAAATCTAAATTACTTTTATACCCTGCCGATTCATTTTGAATCCAAGTATCGGATGATTGATCATCTATGAGTGTGGAATAAGCAGCCAGATCAGACTTAGACAAAATGAGCATTGATGTGACTGGTGGAAATATTTTTATTCTCTTAGCATCCTCAAAAACTAAAGCAGTGGTATGCAGTTTACCCTCTGATATTAAGATGTTGATCTCTGAATTATGTGGAAATTCATTTCCCTTACTGACATCTAAATGTTGACTTTGTAGTGTTAAATATGCCTCACAGGAGCCAGTAACTTCCAAATGTAGGATAGTGGCTTTTTCTTGCAGTTCAGCATGAGCATAAGCCTCAAGAATGAAATCACCCTCCTGTGCTAACATTGTTTGACCTTCTTTAACCAAAGTCAGGTTAGACTGATCGCAGCTTGCATCAGAAGTGTGCACGCTACTTGGTGTAAAGGCGTGCGTATTTTGAAAAAATCCCAGTAGGATGAGATTTAAAATGAAAGCTTTGCTCAGATGCATATTGACTCTATTTGATACCAACTATAATGAGTCAATCTTACATTTGAATTAACATCCTTTAAAACTCAAGGAATTATGATTAATTGCTTAGTTATGCTTTCAACCTACGTCACTTTTTTACACGCATGAACTCTCCAGGGGTCATTCCAGTGAGAGCTTTGAAGTATTTATGAAAGGTCGCCATGTTTTTGAAGCCGCAGTCGAGCATGACGGTTTTGAGGGATAGGAGACGATTGTCTGAGTCAATCATCTTGCGGCGAGCTGCCTTGGCGCGATAGGTGTTGGCCAGGGCATAAAAGGTCGTTTGACCTAACTGGTTGATACATTCTGAAACGTACCGTCGATTGGATCCAAATTTATGGGCTAGGTCATCCAAGTTAAGATCTGGATTACGGTAGAGTTCTTCCTCATCGAATGCCTTAAGAATAGCGTTGTACAAATCTTTTTTCGTGATCTCTTCAACGGATAGCCGTTGAGGCGTGGTCTCGGTGGAGATCGTCTCATCCAATGGATGTGACTGTTCATGGTCCATGTCATCCAAAAGATCATCCACAAACAAGGTGCTTGTACGATCGGCTCCGGAGCGGACGATCTCAAGGTTACGCTCATAGAGGGATCGTAAACGCTCAATTCGTCTTCGCTGTAGAATGTACACCGCAATTATTGCTCCAAATAAAAACACCCCAATAATCGTATAGAGTTGATTTCGGAGGGAAAGTCGCTCCGCTTCCAATCTTGTAAGGGCTAGTTCTTGTTCTTTTACTCGGATTTCGTAGTCGCTTTGGAGTGCAAGGAATCGATTTTGACGTTCAGTGCCAATTTGTTGATCTGCCAATGCGTCAAATCGAAGTTGATAGTCCTCCGCGCGAAGGGTGTCACCTATCTTTAGGTAATAACTTGCATAGCCTTCATAAAGCCGACGCCGTATCAATGCTTGATCATTGTCTTCTAAAAGCATTGCGACACGATCATAGTTCTGTTTTGATGCATCCAACTGTTCAAGCCTTCCATAGACTATGGCCAAATTGAGCGCCGAGTATAGCTGCCCATCCAGATTGCCCATCACCTCACTAATTCTTCTCACCTCTTCATATTGCTGGGCAGCTCGTTCAAGATTCCCTTGCTCGGTGCTGATATTGGCAAGATTAAACTGATTCATTAGCTGATACGTCGTATCAGAAATCTCACGTGCAAGGTCGTATGCCTGTCGATAATAGGACTCTGACAGTGAAATTGAGTCCAACCCACGGTACAAGGCCCCTTGAGCCGTGAAATTTTGCATGAGCAAGCGACGGTCATCAAGGGACTGCGCTATTGATTCTGCCTGCTTGTGATAGTCAAGTGACCTTGATTGATCCCCAATCTCATTATTCAGAATAGCAAGCTCATTGAGGGCTTGAAACTCCTGGCGTTTTGCTACGGGTGTTGGATTTTCCTGAGACCTCGCCCCTTCCAAGGCTTGTTGGTACAA
>CAJXOH010000068.1 GCA_913057895.1 uncultured Bacteroidota bacterium | reverse complement strand
GCTCAATTCGATATCGATTGACTACTTGATTAAAATTTCCACCAAGAAACTTATTGACTAGATAGGACGTCTTTCGCTGACTGAAGCCGAGTTGATGGGCAAGCGATTTGAGTGAAGCAGCAGAGTCCTTCCAAAAGCTTTGGTCTTCAAAAGCCTGAGTCAACACCAATAAGTCTGGATGCTGACTCGCTTTGTTCTCGGGGCTTTTCCCAAGTGTGTTGGCATCATTGTATTCACCAGAACCAAACTGTTGCTCCTTCTCAAAGAATTGACCAATACCTACAGACGGTACCAATGCCAAATAGACACTGATAAATACAAACGAACTTGTCCAGAAAAGCTCAACAAAACGATCTAGAAATCCCAAAAATGCGAGATAGTTTGGTTGATAAATCAAACTTTCTGGCAGCAATTGTGTGAGTAAGAAGACACATACTGCTAAGAAATAAAATGTGATGGTCGTTGCTAGAATCCATAGCCATCTGTCTACTCGCTTATTGAATACACTCGATTGATCCATGGATGTATGATGCGAGTGCGCCAACTGGAAATAAAAGGGTATGTAGACTAGGAGTGTTGCAATGCGTAATACTATCATTACCGACTCTGGAAAAAACCCATCTTGTCCTTGAACATATTCAGCATAATTATTGACTACCGCATCCAGTTTCTCTCTTTTTTCGTCTGCACTGGATAGATAAAAAGGTAGATAATTGACGGCAGCGAATACCATTGGAAGTCCATGCAACCAATCCATGAGTTTTGGTCCTCGATCATCATTCACCAAAGCTCGTATGTAGAAAAACATCATTGCACCCATGATGTAATTCAGTGGGGCAGTGAGCCTATATAAATACCAATACTTAAGAATTAGCCCTGTGTCAACCAGAAGAAAGACCGCATTCATGAGTGCATTAAAGAGCATGAATGTAGCTAGTAATGCTGTAGCCCAGGTATTTGTGTCCCTTCGCAATACAAGCTGGCCAAAAACAATCAGCGATGCTATAATCGCTATAAGGACTAGAATCAGCTGATATGGATTGGTAAAAGTTTGTTCCAAAGTCTGTGGTATTCGGGTAATTCTGTAATTCTCTGCGCTGAACGGGTGATAAAAATAAGCAATTGCTGAAATCTTTAGAGGTTTGAACTCTCTATTTACAACCGTGCCACTATCTCAATTCTAAGACGCATTATCATAAGTACACTGTGAAAACCGTTTAATTCACGCTTTTTTTTGTCAATGAATCGCTCACTATGTTAATCCAGACAAAATGAGACCAAAGCAGTTCCATATCAGTCGTTTTATAAAACTATATGCACTATTTCTCACAACGTTTTTTCTTTGTGCAAATAGTCTACTCGCACAAGTCTACCAAGCTCCACAAGGATCTGGAACCGAGGCTGATCCATACCTCATTACATCTCTGCAAGATCTAGAATGGATCAACATCACAGAAAGCTTCGACAAGTACTACAAACAGACGACAAACATTAATCTCAACAATGCCGAGTATCTAGACGATACTTTTATCCCATTAGGAAATGGAAGTAACCAAATTGGAAATATCACAGCCTTTACCGGAACCTATGATGGAAACGGAAAAACTATTTTTAACCTATCATCAGAACCAGGGGGCAATAACGTAGGGTTTATTGGAGATCTCGGTCAAGGTGGGGTTTTAAAAAATCTAACTTTTGCATCTGCTACAGTAAAGGGTGGACACAACACAGGTATTGCCGTTGGCAATAACAATGGTACAGTTCAAAATGTGACTATTTCTGGGGGGGAGGTGACCCATGTCATAAATCAAAATTTGTTTGCAAATACTGGGGGGCTTGTAGGCCGTAATCAGGGTAATGGAATGATCACGGGATCATCATCAAATGCAATTGTTACGGGCTTTGGAAGGCAAGTTGGAGGCTTAGTAGGGGTAAACCGACCAGGCGGTATTATCACACAAAGCTTCGCTTATGCCAATGTTTACAATAACGGGGAAAATAATGTGAATGATCGTACTGGTGGACTTGTGGGAAGTAATTCTGGAACCATCACGTGGTCATATACTCGCCCTGGCACATTCGACAAGATTGTGACTGGTATTAATGCTGTTGGTGGGCTCGTGGGCCGAAATGCTGGCTCCATCCAGTGGAGTTTTGCAATGGCCGATGTGATTGGCACCACATACATGGGTGGGTTGATAGGCCTTGCTGAAAATCATGGAGAAGATTGGGATCCTTTAGCTTCTGTGACCTATGCTACTGGCGATGTGACTGGATCAAATCATGTTGGAGGGTTAATTGGAGGTGGTAATGGAGCTTCAGATGCTGGAA
>CAJXOH010000067.1 GCA_913057895.1 uncultured Bacteroidota bacterium | reverse complement strand
CACAGTGAAGACACAGACATCAAAGTGTTAAACGATGGCTACGCATCACTTACACCGATTCAATATGACCTCACAGCGTATCGTTTGCTGGAGGATGTAAAAGCGATCGAATTGTAGTTTACTCTCAGTTCAGATTTAGTAAATTGTCAGAGTTATTTTTAACTAAACCTCTCTGACATGTCGAATTCTTCTGACCAATCGTCATCTAACAAGGGAATGTCACGGCGTGATTTTCTGTCTGCGTCCGTTGCCTTAGGGGCTGGCTTTACCATTTTACCGAGTGCTGTGGTAAGTGGATTGGGTCGCCAAATGCCAAGTGATACGTTAAACATTGCCGCAGTAGGTGTTGGTGGTAGAGGAGCTGGTGTACTACAGGGCATGCCTTCAGAAAAGGTTGTGGCACTTTGTGATGTGGACTGGGCGTATGCAGAAAAGACGTTTAATGTCTACCCCGATGCCAAGCGATACAAAGATTGGCGCGTGATGCTCGATGAGATGGGAGATGATATCGATGCAGTTGTCGTGGCGACGTCTGATCATACGCATGCGATTGTTGCAGCACATGCCATGACGATGGGTAAGCATGTGTATGTTGAAAAACCACTTACCCACACAGTGTACGAATCTCGTCTACTAACCAAACTTGCTGAGAAATATGGAGTCGCGACCCAAATGGGTAACCAGGGGTCGTCTGGTGAGGGAATTAATTTGATGATGGAGTGGGTCAAAGGTGGTGAAATAGGAGAGGTTCGCAAGGTGGAAGCCTTTACTGACCGTCCGATTTGGCCACAAGGGCTAAATACCCCTGAGGAAGAGATGCCAATTCCTGATACAATGGATTGGGATTTATTCGTGGGTCCAGCCAAAATGAGACCATACCATGACATTTACACCCCATGGAATTTCCGAGGGTGGTGGGATTTTGGAACTGGTGCACTAGGTGATATGGCCTGTCATATTCTTGAGCCGCCCTTCAAAGCTCTCGAGCTTGGTTACCCAACAGAGGTAGAGGGTAGCTCGTCTCCATTGCTGTTGGATTGTGCGCCGGTATCCCAAAAAGTCCATCTAGTCTATCCAAGACGTGAAACAAGCTTTGGTATTCAGCCAGCCGTCGATGTGTATTGGTATGATGGTGGATTGCAGCCTGAGAAGCCAGAAGGGTGGGAAGAGGCGCAACAGTATAGACCTGAATCTTGGAATCCTGGCTTGAGCTTAAATCACCAGGGTGGTGGAGTGATATTCCACGGCGAGGATGATACCCTTGTGTGTGGATGCTATGGCGCCGATCCGTGGTTGCTATCTGGTCGTGTGCCAAATCTTCCGCAGACCGAGCGACGTGTAGAGTCTAACAATCACCAAATGGACTGGGTCCGTGCGTGTAAGGAAAGCGCTGGCAGTCGTGTAGAAACCAAATCGAATTTCGCAGAGTCAGGGCCATTCAACGAGATGGTTGTGATGGGCGTGTTGGCCGTACGTTTGCAAGGACTGAATAAGAAGCTCAAATGGGATGGTGAGAACATGCAGTTTACCAATATCACACCTGACGAAACCCTACGAATGATTACCAAAATGGATCCAACACCAGGTTCATTCAGTCGTGAGCGAACAGAGCCATTTAGTGCGTTGGAATTTGCTGAAGGGCTAATCCGGACGAATTACCGAGAAGGGTGGAGCTTGCCGGACATGCCAGCGTAGAGGGATGGGTGGTAATTGAAGTAGTTAAATGACCTGCAGCATCTTCCAATGATCTGTAGGAGATAGGATCTTTATGTCATGAGTCTCTTTCTGGAGCCTCAAGAAATCGGAATCACCGGTAACGAATAGATCTGCACTAGCACTAATCGCAGATTGTAAGATTAGGGTATCGTTTTCGTCTAGTTCATCAATAGCTGAGTAGTCTTTAGGAACTGGAACAATGGTGAACGTTCGAAGGTATTCTATGGTGACTTGAAGTAGTTCTTGATCAAACCCAAATTTGTCAGTTAGTACATATTCAAATTCATCAAGGACAAGCTCTCCAACAAGTAGATGATGTCTTGCAATGACTCCCTCTACAATTTCAGCACAAAGGCCACGTGTGGTAAATGCACTGATGAGTACATTTGTATCAAAGAAGATCTTCACGAGACTTCTCGAAACACATCCTCGTCTACCAATAAGCCTTTGGATGCACCCTCAGCCATCATCTTTTGCCGTAGTATTTGGAATTCATTGACTTCTAGTTGACGCTTTATAGCATCTCGAAGCAATTCACTTTTAGGTCGCCCTGTTTGAATGCTTAATTTCTCTAATTGAGTATTCATATCATCATCTATTCTGACTGAAATGGTTGTTGCCATGGTCGATTGTTATCATTAGAGTGTATTACAATGTAATACATGTTGATGAATTCAAAAAGACCGTTTCAGAACAGACACAAACAGACTCAAAACCTTACAGGGTTTGCTTACATATTTTTCAAAAAGTTGAGTCCACTCAATACTGACTTATCGCAGTCAGTACATCTACCCACACCTTGTCTACAAGTTTTTTGCGTCCACCTGCCACTTGGATCATGGTTTGTTCGATATGCCCAATAGGCATCGTGCCGTGGTGATGTCCCCATTTGGCCGAATCCACAGAGACAAACCCATCATTGGGACCTTCTTGATCATAAATTAGACCGTTTTGGATACTATAGATAGGGTTTAGGGGTTC
>CAJXOH010000066.1 GCA_913057895.1 uncultured Bacteroidota bacterium | reverse complement strand
TGCGATTTTTCGGAGTTAGCTGTTTTTTTAGCGATTGGATGTAAGGATTGTACGTTGAGGTGTTCCTATGATAGTAAAGACGTTGTGTTTCGTCACAAAATCAAGGATTGCTACAAATTGTAGAGTAAACTATTGAGGTGTACGGTATATTGACGTACATTTAGGTTAACGACAAACCCAGATCCTATGCTGGATACGATGCCAATCAAAAACGAACGTATAGAGTTTCGAATTACCTCGGAGGACAAGGAACTACTGAAAAGGGCTCAGGAGCTTTCAGGTGATACGTCTTTTACCAACTTTCTCATAAGGATTGCCAAAAAAGAGTCTGAGGCGATTGTTTCAGAGTATGAAACGATCCTAAAGTCAAACGAAGACAAGGAGCTCTTTTTTAAGATGGTCACGTCAGATGCAGACCCAGGGCCAAATGAAGCGCTTGCCCGTGCGGGTCGTTTGTTCGATGAGTTGTTCGATGAAGCGTGATTTTTGAATCGTACTTCTTGATGCCTGAATTGTGATTCTTGAAATCTTAAACTCTCATCATCAGAAGCAAAACTTTGACTGTGGCAACACGTCACTGAATCATTACTTACATCGACAGTCCACTCAAGATATGAGGAAAAACCTCACGGTTTGTTTCGTTGCAGCTGAAGGGGCTACGGTGATAGGGTATTTTACATTAACGGCCCATGCATTACAAAAGCATGAAGTGTCTACGTCCGTGACCAAGCATCTTCCACGTGGTTACGCTGTACCAGTCATTCTATTAGGGCGTTTAGCTATTAATTGTACTCATCAAGGAAAGGGACTAGGCAAGGCGCTTTTGTATGGCGCACTAATGAGAGCCTTCACGTACTCCCAGAAAAGTGTCGGCGCTTTAGCGGTAGTGACTGATCCCGTCGATGAACATGCCAAACGTTTTTACGAAGCCTTCCAGTTTGTAGAGCTCAAGGCGTCGAACAGATTATTTCTCCCTATGAGATCCATTCAAAAATGGATTCGCAAGTAGGGAGGTGAGTTTTACGTGATTGGTATTTAGTGCGGTACCTGGTATCCGTCTCAGATGAGTGAAACGGTACTCTTCGTGCGCAAGATATGAGTACTCAAAAGGAAGAAATACCATTAAAACAGTGTGCATTCAGGTAGACTCAATCATCTGTAAAGTCACACTAAAATATAAAAATCAATGTGTTAAATCTGTGTAAATAGTTTGACTACAGTAGGTTACACTTATTTAATATTTGTCTAAATCATTACGCAATTCAGTATTTCATACTGAAAAAATGCTGAGCAATAAAACCTAAAAAACCAGCCTAAAAGGGGTTGCTTCTAATTTAAACGCATGTAATTTTAAGACAAACCACTATAAAAGCGCTTCCACGGAGCATTTCGTTCCATTTTTAAGAAAGTTTATGTCAACGTTATCATCGACTGCTCCACCATCATCTTCTAGGCAATGGGTGCCATCTGGCAAGTCTGCGTTTGAAAAGACCCCTGTCTCCATATTTGAGACGGCTGCTACGGGCTCATTATATGTTGCACATGAGATTGCAAGCCTTATTCGAAAGCGTAATGAACAAGGGCAACCCACAGTTCTGGGACTAGCAACGGGTTCTACTCCAATACAGGTATATGCAGAATTGGTTCGTTTGCATAAGGAAGAGGATGTGAGTTTTGAGCATGTGATCACATTCAATTTGGACGAGTATTATCCAATGAAGCCTGATTCGGTGCAAAGCTATGTGCATTTCATGCACGAGATGTTATTCGATCATGTCAATATCAAGCCGGAAAACATCCATATTCCAGACGGAACGCTTCAGTTGAGTGAGCTCCAAGAGCACTGCGATCACTACGAGCAATTGATTGTAGAGGCTGGAGGTATCGACATTCAAATTCTGGGTATTGGTCGAACGGGTCACATTGGTTTTAATGAGCCTGGTTCAACGAAGGAATCGACCACTCGATTGATTGCATTGGATAAAATCACCATGCTTGATGCAGCCAGTGCATTTAATGGGTATGAACATGTCCCAAGGCGTGCAATTACGATGGGCGTATCTACCATTTTGCATGCACGTCGAATTTTTTTGATGGCATGGGGAGAAGGGAAGGCTCCAATCATGAAGACAATTGTGGAAGGAGAACCCTCCACGCAGTACCCTGGAACTTTTATCCAACATCATTCCAATTGTGAAGTCATCTTGGATCGAAGTGCGTCGGCGGAGTTAACTCGCATCAAGACTCCGTGGCAAACAGGCATTGTCGAATGGACACCCTATTTGATCAAACGGGCTGTGCTTTGGTTGAGTCAAACGGTCAATAAACCCATTTTGAAGCTCACAGAAGAAGATTACCGCCAACATGGTATGAATGACATTCTGTTGGAGATCGAAACTGCGTATAACATCAATATCCAGGTATTTAACGAAATTCAGCACACCATCACAGGTTGGCCAGGTGGCAAACCCAACGCGGATGATACACATAGGCCTGAACGACAAACTCCATACCCTAAGCGGTCACTGGTATTTAGTCCACACCCCGATAACGATGTGATTTCTATGGGTGGAACCTTGCTTCGATTGGTGGAGCACGGACATGAGGTTCACGTTGCGTATCAAACGTCCGGCAATCTAGGGGTGAATGATGACGATGTTATGCGTTGGCTAGACACGATGAGTGATTTTCAAGATGCATTTAAGGTGAATACGGATGCATCTACGACCATGATGCAGGAGATTAGAGAGTTTCTGTCATCCAAAAAGGCAGGTGAGCCAGATAGTCCAGTCGT
>CAJXOH010000065.1 GCA_913057895.1 uncultured Bacteroidota bacterium | reverse complement strand
ATTTTTTGATTTTCCCTGGTTGTGCCCAATTCATAGTTCCTTCCATCTTGAGAGAAAGAAGATATGCTTCCACAGCTGGATTTTTTAACTCTTGGAGTACATGTTGAGCCTCTTCGATTGTCCTGGTAGGTATAAAAGCTTGGAGCGATTGGTTAGGCTGCCATTTGACTTCGACAATGAGTGGATGAAACTCCTTCTTGCCATAAGCTTACCATACAATTTTGTATGGCATGAAATTATATGCGCCAACTCCGAGTAGAGCCCACCAATATCCTTTCTTGAACCAAGCACCTATTAGGGAGCCCTTTCGAGATGTTAAATCTTCTTGGTGAGTCAATAAGTAATCCCAAAGTTCAGGTTCTGACTTTAATTGATTTTTTTCTAATGGTTTTCCTGTGGTAGCATATGGTAAAAGAACCCACTTTTCGGCTGGATAATTGCTTTCCCTGAAGTTTTTTGCAGTCAATAATGGAAATACATATTTCGATGGTAAAATTACTTTATTGTCAACCAAGCATCTTAAGTCATCTATCTGCTCGTAACTTTTGAAAATTTGAAGCTGTGATTAGATTATAATGACATTCTTTGTTATCAGAATGGAGCTTGGGTTTATGTCAATGCCGACACCCTTTGGTCCATTGAATACCGCTTCAGAAACACTGACACCCGAACCGCAAAAAGGGTCAAGAACAATCTCTCCTTCTTTAGTGTTGGGGTAAGCAAATGTGCCTGTTTGCGGGTTGGCTTTTTCGCATGAAGCACAACGGTTTATGTATGGGGCGTTGATGTCCCGAAGGGCAGCAATGACCTACACATTTTGTTATGTACTTTAAGCCCCTTTTTTAAGCATTCTTTGTCGGGTGCTTTGGCAAAAATAGTCCTGCAAAATACAACCACCCGATCACAAAAAATCCACTAATAAAGACAACAAATCTAACTATTGAGGTTTGCAAACCAAATTTATGAGCAAGACCTCCGCATAGTCCAAAAATAATTTTGTCGTCAGAGCTACAATAGATTCCTTCATATTCTGTTCCCGACTTTCCTGAAGACACATTTTTTGATGTGCTACCCTGTCCCAACGAACAACCGCATTTAACACACATAGTTTGTTTTTCATTTGTCTCTGTGCCACATTCTTGGCAATATTTATTCTCCGATAATGGAGGAAGTCCACAGCCGAGACAAGCAACTGCATTTTCGTTTACTTCTTTACCACAGTTTCTACAATGCATAGTTTTTACTTTTAGGGTCTATATTTGATTTTAAAGTCTTTGTTAATTCTTTTGTCCATATTGAACAAGATTCGATCTGATTCTGAGAATTCTATCTGATACTGCAGACATTTCTTCCTCAGTAATATAAGATATTCCAGATACTTCTCAGTATTCCATTCAATTCCCTTTTCTGAAGTATTCTATCTTAACTTTTAAGGGTCTATCTTAATTAGTCATTATTAATATAACTATCTTAAATAGACTATAAAATAAAATTCAAAATCTCACTCAAGAGTTTGAAGGTATTCATAGAGTAACTTCAGCTCCTCATCGCTTAGCTTTCCGAACGCAGTCCATGGCATGTAGTCTTCATCGAGGTGCTGCCCGTCTGGGGTGACACCTTGGCGCATGGCTGTAACGAATGCTTCAAGAGACCAATCCGCAGTGGGTCCATCTTGACGAAGTGATGGCGCTTCAGGCCAAGTAGGTGGTACACCAGGAATCGGGCCCCCATCCATTCCATAGCCATGACAACCCGCACAAGCACTTGCTAAATAGGCCCCTTTTTCAAGATCCGTAACCGGGATTTCATTAGAAAGCTCCAAAGGATGCCTCAAATTACGTGCTGGAAAGAGCTCCACTCGGTGCATGAACATATATCCAAAACGGATCGGTAGTGAGAGTACTGTAGGCTCCAATTCTTGATCAACAGCAGGCATTTGCTTAATGTAGGCAGCGATTGCAGTTACATCCGCTTCATTGAGTGATGAAAATTTATGCGCAGGCATAAACAACACCGATGTAGAATCAGGTTTTACCCCCTCTCGAAAGGCCCGAATGATTTCAGCAGCTGAACGTTCATCCCCTATTCCTCCCTTTCCACTGGTGAGATTTGGCGCTGTAATACGACCTGTGAACCAGCCCTCTTGAATCACCGACCCACGACCATCATCTCCATGACAATCCACACATCCACGAGTCACAAATAGATGGCGTCCGTGATCAATGGCTTCCTGGGATGTAGGAATTTGAAGATTTTCGTACTCATTAAACTCAAATGTAAATGAGCGCTGCCGTTCTGTGATTAAAAAGACATACGCCGAAACGAGAATTGCTACAACAACCGGGATTATGAAGACTGGAATTCGACGTTTCATGATCTGTGTCTCAACATCTGTGAATACAATCTACGGCCAAAGCTCTACGGTAACTTGTTTGCAAAATAACGTCCATGGCGCGACCCGTCCGCGTCTAAAACAGCACATCCCTCCACCAACTCGAACGATGTGTCAGGCACATTGGTTACAAGACAACTTACTACTAATCAGATCAAAATTCGTGTTATGAAAGACCAAGTTGTCCTCATTGTTGGTGCCACAGGAGGTATCGGCCAAGCAACAGCCACATTATTTGCCAAAGCAGGTGCTAAAGTTGTTCTTGCCGGACGTAATCGTGCAGCAGCAGAGACCTTAGCCAGTACACTCAATGGAGCTGGAGGTGAAGCGTATGTGATGGATGTTGATGTAACCGACGCATCTTCAGTCGATCGATTGGTCCAGGAGGTCGTCACAAATTTA
>CAJXOH010000064.1 GCA_913057895.1 uncultured Bacteroidota bacterium | reverse complement strand
CATGGCTATGCCATTAAAGGGTATTTTCCGCTAGCCGAATCAAGCTGGACGGAGCAATACTATGCCCCTCTACTTCAACGATGTGATGACCTCGAGAATCAGATGGTTCATTCTGGTCAAGAGATCGACCCCATTACCCAACACATCCTACAAGAGACTCGTGCTGAAGCAGCACTCTATCACACGTATTCCCAATACTTTGGATACGGCTTTTACATCGCTCAAAAAGTGTAAGGAAACACTATTGTTTGGTTCTTATGTAGAAAGAAACACTGAATAGTGGTAAATTATAATTTATATTTTGAAGTGCTCTGAATTACTGAGAATACTCACTCATAATGGATGGGTAAAGTCATCCCAAAAAGGATCACATATTAAACTTAAACATCCTAATCAGACAGGATTCATAATATTTCCAAACCATGGGTCTAGAGAATTATCCAAGGGAATTGAAAAGAAAATATTGAAACAAGCTGGTTTGAAAAGATGAAATATGAAATAATTGTTGATAAAACATCTACTGGATACGCTGCAATGGCCAGTGGTTTAGATGTTTATACAACAGCGGAGACCATTACTGAACTATATACAAACTTAGTGGAGGCGATTAATTATGCCTTAGAGGAAAAAAACATAACCATTCAAAAAAAAGACCTGCAACTAAGAATAAATCTCCCACAATTTTTTAAATATTATAAAGTCTTGAATGCAAAAGTTCTTGCTGAACGTATTGATATTCATCCAACATTATTATCTCAGTATGTTCAGGGAAAAAAAATCCCTTCACAAAAGCAAGTGAGTAGAATTTTACAAGGGATTCAAGAAATTGGTCAAGAACTTGCAGATCTACAATTCATTCAATAATTGTTCTTGTACAAATTTATCATAATCCAATCAGTGTTAGTACGTTGCTCGCGACTCAGTGCACATGCACCACTCGGCGTCGATTCCTCCACTGAATGTATTGGCGTCCAAAGAAAAACCAGAGCCAAACCGTAATCCACCAGGCGATAAAGAACCAATCGTTTCGTGGGGTATTATCGAGCCCAATGCGTGGAAACACCATATACTCCACAAAAAGGTCAAACAGAAGCAGCACGAAAAATCCAAAAACCCACGCGACAAGTAGTTGAAACGTTGCTAAATGGCGGTATTTCATCAGACCAATAGCAGAAATCACTGCAATCAACGATGAAACCACTAAATAGGACCAAAAACGTGGTTCAGGAACCGTATCTGTGAGCTCGAGGATACTCACAAAGCCGACCAAACATGCCAGGCCAAAGACACCAAAACTTGTGTACCAGAGATATGTTTTAGCGGGTTTATTCATTTTCAGGAACTCAATGATTGACGTACACTGCATGATACGTGTAAGTGACTATATTGTTGCATGTTAAGTTTTTGGGAAACCACACAGCTGACTCGATTTGACCTAGTTGTCATAGGTGGAGGATTGGTAGGACTTTCGACTGCTATTCATTACCGAAAAGACAACCCTGAAGCTCGTATTGCCATCTTGGAGCGTGGGGTTTTCCCATCTGGTGCATCGACAAAAAATGCAGGATTCCTCTGCTTTGGATCGATTGATGAGCTCTCCGATCACCTAGAAGAGATGACCCAAGAAGAATTACTAACCCTGGTAGAGCGTCGATATCGTGGTGGGCTACGTTTGCGCGAGCTGTTGGGAGATCAACGAATTGGATATGAACCTTGTGGTGGATACGAACTTCATACCCATCAACTTGATCATACGGTCATAGAGAGGTTTAATGACATGCTACGCCCCCTGTTTGCTGAAAATGTCTATCAAGATGCTAGTCATGAGATACAATCCAATGGTTTTTCATCAGATCGGGTTACCACCTTAATTCGTAATCAATTTGAAGGGGTCATTCATACCGGAAAAATGATCCGTGCCTACCAAGAAATGGCACTGGAGCATGGAATTATGACGTTCACGCAAACAGAGTGTCATCAGTATTATGAGAAGGAAGACGCAGTAGACGTCGAGATCACCCATCTTGGCGAAAGAATGACTCTTTCGACTCAAAAACTAGCGCTCTGTACCAATGCCTTTACGAGTCGGTGGCTACCCAAGGAGGATATTACCCCTGGGCGTGGATTGGTGTTTGTTACCAAGCCTAGAAAAGGCGTTGATTTGCGGGGATGTTTCCACTACAACTCAGGCTATAATTATTTCAGGAGTGTAGAGGGAAGGTTGCTACTTGGTGGGGGAAGGCACCTCGATAAAGAAACCGAGTCTACAACCGACCCAGGTATTAACCAACATATCTATAATGCATTGGTTCGAGATATGCATGAAATGATCTCGCCAGATGAAGCTCTAGACGTAGACCAGGTATGGTCCGGTGTCATGGCCTTTGGTACTACAAAAGAACCAATCGTCAAAAAGGTCTCTGACCGTATTGCCCTTGGGGCGCGTCTTGGTGGAATGGGCGTTGCGTTAGGTACAGAGGTAGGCTTTGATGTGGCAGCGCTACTGACTACTTAATCAAATAGAGCGTTCGCGCCAGCACAGCATTTCCAGCCTCCAAGCGGTACACATACGCACCACTGCCCAAATGCCTTGCATCAAAAACGACCTGATGGTATCCCGCTGCTTTCGGTCCATCCACGAGGGTGGCAACCTTTCGTCCCATCATGTCATAGACGTTAAGACGTACCGCACCTGGCTGAGGTAACGCGTACTGTATCACGGTAGATGGATTGAATGGATTCGGGTAATTTTGCTCCAAACGATACGACGATGGTAGCCCATTCCCCCATTCCTCGACAGAGGTTCCTACATCTTTTGTCCCTGTCGTAAACTCTACATTGGACCAATTACTGGTTCCCGATGCATTCTTTGCTCGCAC
>CAJXOH010000063.1 GCA_913057895.1 uncultured Bacteroidota bacterium | reverse complement strand
CTCGCGTTGTGATTGTAAGCAGCATGACAATGGTAGAGACCATAAGCACACACAACAAACCTAAACGCTTGCTTCGAACGTGTCGTAGACTAAAAAAACGTCTCGGAAGGGACTGTTGTATGATGAAGCTCAAAACCAATTTATTTGATGTCTACGCTCACGTTTGATCACTAAATGAGCATTTGACGATGCAATTCTTTGTCTGATTCTTTTTGTCGAGATACGGTCAAACTAATACCTAGACTCCACAAAATCACCATAGACCTGCCTATTCTCTTCGGGAAACGTCATTCGATAAGGCCCTATCATAAGTGTTGGCTTTCGTTTAGATGGCTCAATCAAGGTCTGTAACTCTCTCTCAATCATGTAGAAAGCAAGTCCCGTGAGCCCTTTCTCCTTGTCGTGTATGTGGGTCCAACGCTTGGTTGTTTGGGTAGAATCGTATCCGAACGTTAAGGGCTGTTCCTCAAAAGAATCCTCAAGGCTGAATCCAGATAGTATCAAAACAAATCGCGTTTTGTAGTCAGGATACCCGTCATAATAGGCTGTATGAATCGTGACATTTGTGCCCCTTGGAATTGGCTGTCCCGTGGTATCCTCAAGGATCAAGGCTGCGCCAAATTCATAATTGTTGCGACGAGAAGCAGGATTGTACGACGCCTCTAGATACGATTTTTGAGTGTTTTCGAGATGAAAAACGACAAAATTGGAGTATTCCTGCCTCAAATCGAGTGACGTAGATTGAGCCCAGGTACTTTGTGGGAGTGCCAGGAAGAGCCATCCACCAAAAACAAGGAGTGTCGCGAATCTTGGATTCATTATGCAGGTTGAGCTTTGACGGATGTATCCACCCGCTGCCCCAAATACAAGGTTCCCCGATAAAAGAAGTACAAACTAATGGCCATCACCGTGTGACTCACATCAAGATGGTTGAACCATGTGTGAATTCCAATCTTCGTGGTATACGTAATTGCTGCAATGGAGGCAAAACAAACCGATAACGCAATAATCCTGCTGCCTTGATTGCGCGTTTTCCACCAAGCATAGGCGTGGAGGGGGAGGACAATGAGCCCCAATCCATACGCCGAGTGCACCTTGATGTAGAAGAAGTTTAGCGTCGTGAATGTGATGACCGCAAATACAATCAGTTCCAAGATGTTTGCCACCTCCAAAAACTTTGCAAATCGAGAAGGGATCAATGGGTGGACGTACATAATGGTGGCTCTCTCAATGGCCGAGACAGCAAGCATTGAAATCAGCCAGCCGGGTAGTTTCCATTGGAGCCCAATTTCATGCTGGAATGCGTGCCCAAGGATCCCACCAAAAAACGTGGCAATACCCATTAGCAGAAAATACCATCGCATGTAGGCGTGCATCGATCCAGGTTGATTCCACTGCCTCAGCTTCCAAAATGCAAACAAGGCCACAGCAGTAATCCACAGATCCGTGAAGGTAACCATCGGTTCCATGATGGTCACGCCAAATAGCTCTATGGAGGGTTGACCACTGGGAGACTCCTCATAAATGACTCGGAAAAAATCCATGCCAAATCATGTTTGCCCAATCATTGGCTCGGTGCATTCGCTACACCAATAACACCACATCCCAATCGTGCACCAGCAGCACCTGTGGGTTGGGAGGTTAGATCGTCTTCACCCGCATGCACAATCAAGCCACGACCTGTGATCATAGCCATATCGACTGCTGGAAATACGGCATCAAATGTTGCCACACCGTCTGCGTTGGCTTCAATATTCCCAAGATCCCCCATGTGGCTAACCTCTGCCTCGGGTCCAGCATGATCAACACCCGCTGGGTTGTAATGACCACCTGCTGATGTACCATCCGCAGCGGAGCAATCCCCATATTGATGGATATGAAACCCATGCAAGCCAGATGAAATGCCAGAAATCTCTCCAGATATTTGAACACCTCCCTCAGCCGCATGAAAATGGACGACACCACTTGCAGTGTTGCCTTCTGTAGGATGGACCACAGCAACGAGGTGCATAGGTGCATCACTTGACATCGTTGTATGGGTAACCTCCTCTTCAACAGAGGATGTCTCAGGTGCCATACATGCAGATAGTAAAAATAGCGGAGCGACCGCGAACGTTAGAATAGACTTCATAGGAGTAAATTTGTTTTTATTGTTCGTACTCTGAACGTAAGTCTACACGGTTTTCGTTTGAAAACCATGGCGAATTCCAAAAAATCGACCTTGACAGACTCTCTCAGCGCAGCAGACATCTCTCGCATTATCGAAATGGCGTGGGAAGATCGAACCCCATTTGAAGCCATTGAGCACCAATATGGCTTGCCCGAGAAGGAAACCAAGGCGTTGATGAAGCAACAAATGACGTCCTCTAGCTACCGAATGTGGCGTGATCGAGTAAACACCCGCCCCACAAAACATCTCAAAAAACGCCCGTTTGAGGTGGGGCGGTTCAAGTCGAAGAATCAGAAGTAAGGTCGATAGCTTCGTACTTCACACGAAGCACTCGGAAGCGTCGATCCACTGAGCTACGCTCAATTCGGACAATTTCGTCCCCTGCTAGTTCATTGACTCTGTCTACAAATCGTTTTCGAGTACGCGTCCGTTGTGGTTGCTTCACACCCGAATGAAACACATGATCGTCAAGCTCCTGGAGTGGAATTGCTTCCTGACCTCTTCGGATAGCATCTAGAACAAAAGACCAAAACTTTTGGTATTGCCAGTCTCGAGAGAGGTCCTCTTCCTGCCCATTCACATTGATACTAGAAAAAATGTCATCCATCTGAATGGGTTGAAGTTGGACTTTGGTCGCAAGGTCCTCATGGTCTTCCAAATCATTGAGCTTCGAGATCGCCCAAGAGCGAGATCTCTGACGTTGGAAAAACACCAAAAACCCAATGAGTGCTGTACTACCCAAGCCTGCTGCCGTCACTTGAAAAGTTCGCGCCCGTTTCTCACGCTCAAGCTCATTTTCAAAGGTCGTGACGTTGA
>CAJXOH010000062.1 GCA_913057895.1 uncultured Bacteroidota bacterium | reverse complement strand
TCACAAACTTAGGTGCTATTGACACGTTGGTGAATGCTTTTGGCGTTGGTATGATTCAGCCAATTACCGACGCTGCAATTGACGACATCAAACGAACACTCGATGTGAACACACTAGGCACGATTTTGATGACAAAAGCCGTCATTCCCCACATGGCCGAGCGAAAATCGGGGAAAGTGATTCAAATACCTGGCATTATTGGCAAGCATGTCATGCGTGGGTCCTCCGTCTACTCAGCGTCTAAATTTGCCGTTGCTGGGTTCACCAAAGCCCTGGTTGAAGATCATAAGAGAGACGGCATTGGGTTTAGTCTACTCTATCTGGGTGGCGTAGGTACGCCGTTCTGGGACTCAGATATCGTACAAATGCGCGTTCAAAAGGATAAAATGCTCACCGCAGAAGAAGCAGCTAAAGCCATTTATTACGCAGCAAGCCAACCTCAGCCTGGTGTCTTAAACGAAATGGTGATTCAGCCCAATTCGCACCAGATGGTGTAGGGTCACTTTGCGCTTTGGCTCACATTACGCCTCTCATTTCGGCAATGCAACCCGACTATTGCGCCGAATCCCTACTTGAGCAATGTCATTTGACGTGTTTGCAGCGTCACTAGACCGCTGGCTTGAACTGCCTCCAAGCGATAGAAGTACGATCCACTAGGTAGATTGGTCGCATCAAAGGCCACCTCATACACACCAGCAGGCATTTCATCGTTTACAAGCACAGAGACTTCAGCACCAAGAATGTTGTACACTTTTACACTCACCTCTGACGCTTGAGCCAATGAGAAGCGAATGGATGTACTTGGATTAAATGGGTTTGGATAGTTTTGCTCCAATGTGAAACCAGCTGGGATTGAAGAATTAACCCCTTGAATTGACGTGCCCACTTGGGATGCTGTAGTCCTTGTATACGAAAATCCACCTCCATTTTGCCCTTGAGTCCATGCTGAAAACGTTAGGTCAATGTATATACTATCCTCCACTAGGAATAAGACAAAGCTTTTTCCAGGCACGGTCTTCATTTGATTATTTGCTGCTGCTTTCAGAGTCGTAAATGTGAGGTTGGCAAGATCTTCGGTTGTACCTTGCGCCCATTGCGTGCCAGATGGTGAGGAATTTGTTGCACTATTTTCGACCGCAGCATTGTATAAGACACCTGCATTTCCACGCGTAAGTCTGATACCCTCCGTTATACTGTCTTGATTGGCTTCTAGACTTGGATTCGCATTATCTGCTTTCGTAAACGTAATTTCAGGACCGTCCCAAATAAGTTGAGCTAGAACGACTTGTGTTGAAAGTGGCTGCAGGGCAATGAATAGTACTGCGACCCCAGCTATAGATCGTAATAAATGAGTCATAAAGAGTCTTTTGGTGTATTGGGGTATGCAACACACCGAACTCTTCGACGTTTGCCTACCCTCTACCTTTGATAAACGGACATTTTCCTAATGCCGTTTCATAGCTTGCTTCCAGAATCTCAAGGCCCTTATGCAATTCGTCCTGTGTCACACTAAGTGGTGGACGGAAACGAATGGTATTCGGCCCGCATGGCAGGATTAGCAGCTCATTATGCATACACTCCTTCACAACAGCATTTCGTGAGTGAGTATCAGGAAGATCCATCGCACACATTAACCCTTTACCGCGTGGATTCGAGATAAACTCATGCTTCTGAGCAAATCCTTGGATCTTTTCAAGTAGAACCTCACCCATGGAGGCAACATGATCCACAAGATTATCTTCTTCAATCACTTCCAAAATCCGCTTGAAGCGAACCATATCAACCAAGTTTCCACCCCATGTAGAATTAATCCGTGATGAAACTGCAAAGACATGGGTATCAATATCTTCAATACGACGACCTGCAAGGATTCCACACACCTGCGCTTTCTTTCCAAACGCGATAATGTCGGGCTGGACGTAATGTTCATGACACCAGAACTTGCCTGACAACCCTACCCCAGTTTGAACTTCGTCATAGATCAAAAGCGCTTCATTTTCATCAGCTAGTCGTCGAAGCTCTTTGTGAAACTCAGGTCGAAAATGGCGATCCCCTCCCTCAGCTTGAATCGGCTCGATCAAGATGCATGCAATTTCGTCAGGATACTCCATGAAAAAGCGCTCTGCTTGAGCAATGGCAAGTTTCTCACGATGCTCCACATCGGCTATCACCTCTGGGGTCTCGGGGTAATGCATGGCTGGACTTGACACTCGTGGCCACTCAAATTTGGGGAAGTACTTCACTTTGGTAGGTTCGGTGTTTGTGACCGACATGGTGTACCCCGTTCGACCATGAAACGCATGCTCAAAATGCATCACCATCGTACCTACTTCGTCTCGATACCCTTTTTGGAAATTCTTCTGCACCTTCCAATCGAAGGCTGTTTTCATAGCATTTTCCACCGCTAAGCCGCCACCTGCCACAAAAAAGGAATGCGGTAAGTAATCTGGGATTCCTACTCGAGAAAACGTCTCGACAAAATCAGCCATTTGCTGCGTATAAACATCACTATTGGAAGGATTATGAATGGCTACGTCATGCATCTCTTTGCGAAACGCTTCATGACCTGCCATTTTAGGGTGGTTCATCCCCAAGGGATTCGACGCAAAAAAGGTGAAAAAGTCGACGTAATCGGTGCCTGTTTTAGCATCTCGCAAGTGGGCTCCATGACTGTTCTCGAGGTCGAGAACCATATCAAACCCATCTGTGAGCATGTGTTTACCGAGAACTTTGTGAACGTCTTGTGGAGATGTATGCATAACTAGCTCATTTTTGTGCGCCGTGGTTTCCCGTTATCCCTTTGCAAAGGGCGCAGATTCATAGATTGTATGTAGCTCCGTCACATCTATGTGGATGTCAGATCCCAGCGTTAATGTGGCTGGACTCTCCAAAGACTCATGCTGTGTTTCGGCGGATCCGCCTTCACCTTGGCTTGACCCATTTGAACCACCTCCACCAGTGTGACCTAATGAATATAATGGAATCTGATGCTTTTCACAGAGCGCATATAGCGCTTCTCTAGATTTTTGGGCGTTCGCTGCGTCCGATCCATCCACTGTAAGCACTACACCACTTTGCGCCTCACTAAATAAGGCTTCACGCATTGTAATACCCATCGATTCAACCATTGAATCCAACGAACAATCCCCTCCAAATCCACCAAAAACAGCCATTTCAGCTAAGGTCACAGCCAGCCCGCCTGCAGACACATCATGCGCCGCATTTACCAAGCCAGCGCGAATGGCCTCCAACACCGCAGCCTGGACTCGAAGTTCTTCATCCAAGTCCATTGCAGGTGCATCCTTCCCTTTGGTCGCATGCACTACATCCAGATATTCACTTCCATCAAGGCCTCGACGAGCTGCGCCTACATAAAATACTTCATCGCCTGCCTGCTTGAAACCCGCAGTCATTGCATGAGCGTCCACATCCTCTACTATACCCAACATTCCAATCGTAGGAGTCGGATAAATCGCACCTGTTGGGTTTTCATTATAAAAACTAACATTCCCACCGGTAACTGGGGTTTCTAGTGCACGACATGCATCACCCATTCCACGAAGTGCCTCTTTGAACGTCCAGTACACCTCAGGTTTGTACGGGTTCCCAAAATTGAGACAGTTGGTAATCGCCACTGGCTTTCCACCCGCACACACAACATTTCGTGCAGATTCTGCGACCGCAATCATCCCACCACGATGGGGATTCAGATAGACATACTTCGCATTGCAATCCGTCTTTACGGCGAGCCCTTTGTTCGATCCTTTTAGACGAATAACACCTGCATCCGATTCACCAGGACCAACGACGGTATTGGTCCGAACCATCGTGTCATACTGCTCAAACACCCATCGTTTGGATGCAATATTGGCAGAACCCATAAGTACTTTTACAGACTCCTCAAATGATTCGGCAGTGTCAAACGTAGGATCAGGTTGCGCTGCAAGTTCATCAAGGTAGGCAGGGCGTGTCGCCTCGCGAACATATTGTGGCGCTCCTCCTCCAAGAACCAACGACTCAGCGGGGATATCGGCCTTCACCTCCCCATCCTTTTCATAAACGACTCGATCCCCTTCCGTCACTTC
>CAJXOH010000061.1 GCA_913057895.1 uncultured Bacteroidota bacterium | reverse complement strand
GTCTACTTGAGGTTGTACCGACCCGATATTTTTGGACAGTGGCGCACGCTTTATCCCGTGTTGATCGTGATTGCGCTAATGACAGCCATTACCCGTGTCTCCTACAGTGTCGACTCTTTTCAGGCCGAGATGGTTCCCCTGGCCATTGCACCTATTGTATTGACCATCTTGTTTGATCAACGCCTTGGGATGCTTGCCATGCTTACCCTTGCCTCCACAACCGCCCTGATCCAGGATTCTAGCTATGAATTCTACCTAGCCACCATGATGGCAGGCTCTGCAGGGGTGTTTTCGGTCAAGCAGATTCAAAAACGGACTCACTTCTTCTTCACGACCCCTGCTGCAGTGCTTGGTGGATATGTGTTGGTTTATGGTGGGCTTGCGATTTCTCAGTTGCAACCGCTGGATGTGGCAGCTGGACGAGTGGTGCCACTATTGATTAATGCGGCGTTAATTCTGTTTGCATGGCCCCTACTGCTCCTTTTTGAAAAAGGGTTCCGACTTACCACCGATTTGGCGTTGCAGGAATTGAGCGACACCAACCATCCACTGATGAAAAAGCTAATGAATGAGGCCCCTGGGACGTTTCATCATAGTCTTCAAGTCTCCAACTTGGCTGAGAATGCAGCCAATGCCATTGGCGCAAATGGGATGCTCTGCCGCGTGGGGGGCTACTTCCATGACATTGGAAAGATGGATCGCCCACAATTCTTTGTCGAGAATCAGACAGAAGGGAATCGTCATGATGTGTTAAACCCCATAATGTCACAAAAAATCATTCGCGAGCATGTCTCTAAAGGGGTTGAAATGGGTCGAGAGGCAGGACTTCCGGCACCGATTTTGCGCATTATTCAAACGCACCACGGTACGAGTTTGATTCGATTTTTCTTTGATAAAGCTCAAAAAACGACCGACCGTGAAAAAGAGGTGGGCGCAATCGAAGAAGAGGATTACCGCTATGATGGTCCACTCCCAACGACCAAAGAGGAAGGCATTCTGATGTTGGCTGATGGCGTCGAAGCTGCCAGCCGGGCCGTAAAACCAGCCGATGAAAAGAAACTCGACGCGTTGATTGGGCAGCTGATCGAGATTCCTCTAGAAGATGGACAGCTGGATCAATGCCCTTTGACAATTCCTGAGATTAATGCGGTGCGTGAATCGTTTTTCAAGACGCTAAAGGGGCTGTATCACCAGCGTATTGAGTATCCTGAGGATAAGGATAGTGAGTCTGCGTCAGCTGCGGGTGATGCAGAGGCGTCCAGCGACTCCTCTTCAAAGGGTACTCCTAAGGACGAGTCGAGCCAAGATAGCAGCACCTCATGAAGCCAGTGAAACCAGTGAAGCATCCCATTCCTGAGATTTTTGCGTCGACACTCAACCAGTATATCCAGTTTATACGGCTTGAAAAGGGGTTGTCTGACAATTCAATTGCCAGCTACAAGCATGACGTGGGGCGGTACCTGACGTTTATTCATGACACGATTGGATTGCGTGATTTGGGTGGGGTCTCGATGAATCATATTCATAACTACTTGCAGGAACTCACGGCCATGAACCTTTCTACAGGGTCTATTGCTCGCAATATTTCGAGTATTCGAGGGTTTCATGCGTTTTTGATGCGTGAAAACCTGACCGAAGCCAATCCCGCAAAGATGATCGACCTGCCTCGCCAAGCCAAGAAACTTCCTGCCGTACTGAGTGTGGAAGAGGTAGAATCGATCTTGAGTGCACCCGACCGGTCTACCCTTGTGGGCATGCGGGATGCCGCAATATTGGAGTGTTTATACGGAACAGGGATTCGTGTGAGTGAGTTAATCTTTTTGCAAATGGACCAGTTGTTTTTTGACATCGGGTTTTTGCGAGTGATAGGAAAAGGGAATAAGGAGAGGCTCGTTCCGCTGGGAGAGCCTGCGTTGAAAGCGATTCAGGCGTGGGTGGAGAAAGCCCGGCCGACATTTGCGATGGCTGCTGGGGGAGGTGGTGGTCGTACAGGTGTGGGTGCCGGGGGGACTGTTTCCGGTCTGCCAGGTGGAGCCCAGACGCAAAACCGTGTGTTTATCAATCAACGTGGCGCTCCCCTTTCACGTATGACGATCTGGAATATTGTGAGGAAATACAGCGTCGCAACTGGAATCGAAAAGCATGTGTACCCGCACATTTTCCGCCATTCGTTTGCCACTCATTTGCTTGAAGGGGGTGCGGATTTACGGAGTGTTCAAGAAATGTTGGGGCACGTCTCGATTATCACCACTGAAATCTACACACACGTAGATCGAACATTGTTGCATCAGGTCCACAAGGAGTTTCATCCTAGGGCGTAAATATTGGGTAGTCAGAGCGATACTTCCTAAGTCCTTAGGATCAACCTTACAGCACCACAGCTTCACCAACCCCAGGTACCTGCACCTTGGTTTGCGTATCACGCTCGACCAATCGTTTAAACTCAGCCGCATCGCCAGTCAACACTGGAAAGGTTCCATAATGACACGGCACCGCAATCGTAGGCTCAACCAACTCCACGGCTAACGCCCCTTCCACATGCCCCATGGTGTAATGATCGCCAATTGGCACGGCCACAACATCGGGCTCATGTACTTCAGCGATTAATTCCATATCAGCAAAGGCATTGGTGTCGCCCATATGGTAAAAGGTCCATGCTTTGTGCACCCGAAATACCAGTCCCGCTGCCTCACCAGCATATTCACCACGGTAGGAAGACGAGTGTTGCGCATGAACCATCGTGACACTGACGTCATCAAAATGAACGGTACCACCCTTGTTAAAACCTACAGCTTGTTCACGCTTGAGCCCATGCGATTGAAGTACACCTACCAATTCTACAATGCCATACACTGGACAATCAAAACGACTCGCCAAGTCTAGTGTATCGCCAACATGATCCTCATGTCCATGGGTTAAAAAAATTGCATCCACTTGCGAGGGCGTTTTCAACTCTTCTGAAAGCTGTGGATTACCTGACAAAAACGGATCCACCAACACCACCTTTCCACTTGGCGTGGTAATTTGAAACGTAGAGTGTCCAAGCCAAACTAAGGATGCGTTCTTCATGGCATTATCGCGCTGTTTAAGTTGTGAGATGAGGTTTAGCAAATCAATAATTGTGTGTACGGCAAAGTGACCCCAGTAAAAGTGTCACTATTAAAAATTGACACCACTATGAATATGCCCTTAAAAAGAAATAAATCACAACCCCCGTTACAGAAACATACAACCAGACAGGAAATGTCCACTTAGAAACCTTGCGGTGTAGGCTAAAACGGCCCGAAAACACCAAATAGTAGCTTGTTAGCACAAACGGCACGACAGTTGCACTCAGAATAATATGCGAAATCAGCAACGTGAAATAGGCGATCCGCGCGAAACCCTCACCTGTAAAGACCGTGTGCCCTACTGAGTTGTGGTAAACCAAATAACTAACCAAAAACAGCGAGGAGGCAACAAAGGCGGTGATCATAAATGCCATGTGTTGCTTGAAATCGCGTCGCCGAATGGCTGCATACCCTGCCAGGATCATCACCGTAGCAATGGAATTTAACGATGCATTGAGAGTTGGAAGCATATACACCCAGGACCCAGGATCTGAGCTTGCAGGTTTCACATACAGGATCCACAACAAAAAGGCGAAAGCAGCCACACTCACTGCCATAATCGCAGCAATCCCCTTCCAAAGACTTAGTGATTCAAGCGATTCACTTACAGGGATGAGAGAACGATAGTCATTTGATGATGTCGTTGCCATGGGTGCCTAGGTTAAAATCGAAAAGGTTAAGATTCGGATGGAACTAAGGGAGAGAGTTAAAAATAAAGTTAAAGATAGAGTCAAACTGCATCTTACTCATGCCAACATGCAATCATAAAATATCCACTTAACAACACAAAGGTCACAAATTCCATTCAAAATCGTCATTATTTACTTTTTTCACATTTCCAGTTTCGGTAATTTAGAGTCCGAATTGATAAGAAGGATCCAATTCGGTGGGTCAGATTTGCGATTGCTTTGCACTCAGCGCCTCTGTAACACCCAAATTATGGATCGGGATAGCCACAAACGCTTCTATGAAATCAACGTTTGCGGTAAAACTTTTTAGGTGAAAAAAACACGGATGG
>CAJXOH010000060.1 GCA_913057895.1 uncultured Bacteroidota bacterium | reverse complement strand
AATTCCACTCAGTGATCTAGCAAGTGTCATCAAAGCTGGTTTTGGTGGCTTATTAGAGTCTATCGGTCTGCTCATCATCTTTGGAACCATGATCGGTATTACGCTTGAAGCTTCGGGGGCAACCATCGCCATTGCTGAACATTTATTAAAAGCTTTTAAGCGATTACCCTCAAACATTGTGATGAGTCACGTTGGATTCTTGGTGTCAATCCCTGTTTTCTGTGATGCTGCCTTTATTGTATTAACGTCTTTAAATAAAACCATTGCGGAACGAAGTCGTGCTTCAAGAAAGGCGTTGACTGTGGCACTATCTACAGGTTTGCTTGCGCCTCATGTATTGGTGCCACCTACACCAGGGCCTCTTGCAGCAGCGGCAACTCTCCAAATGGATAATATTCTGCTTCTTTTCCTTGTAGGAGCGCTACTTTCGTGGGTAGTAGTAATGATTGGCTCATTATTTTCATTGGTTTTATTCCGTGACATTTCCAGCTCTCAAAGCAAGACAGGCCATCAGAATGAGGAGGATTACCCTAATGGCTCAAAGAACATGCAAGATGAATTATCATTGGATAATCATCATGCACATATCCCTTCGTTTTGGCAATCAATATTGCCCATTTTGCTACCTATCATCTTGATGACCTTGCGCCCTCTCTCAGGATGGGTTGACCCTGCTGAGATGGGGTGGCTTCACTCTCTTATAGGATTTGTTTCAGACCCAACCATCGCTCTTATGATGGGTGTACTCGTCGGACTTCCCCTGCTGTCCAGTGCGCCCTCTCTCCAGTTTCATGAATCGATCACAAAAACGATTCAACAAGCTGCTCCTATTCTACTGATCACTGCCATGGGAGGTGCACTTGGGGCTGTCATTCAACAAATGAATCTATCCGAAAATTTGCAATCCCTGACACTTTCACCACAGCTTGGACTACTGCTACCTTTTGTCATTGCTGCCATTCTAAAGACAGCTCAAGGCTCCTCGACAGTAGCCATAATTACCACAGCATCTATCATATTTCCGTTGCTACCAGTTCTTGGATACGAATCTGACCTCGAGAAGGTCTGGATGATTCTAAGCATAGGTGTTGGCTCTATGACGGTGTCACATGCGAATGATTCCTACTTCTGGGTAGTATCACAATTTGGTGGGTTAAGCGTTGAGGAGGCCTACAAAAGCCATACTGTAGCCACACTATTGCAAGGTATAGGTGGGTTTCTGGCACTAAGTATAATTGTGGCGCTTTGGTCCTTAATCGCCTAATTGAGATTGTAAATGCGGACGTAGTCTACACGCATCTGTTGTGGAAACCTAGTTTCTTGCGTAGGAAACCCCACATAATTTCCACCAACAGCCACATTTAGCAACAAAAAGAAGGGTTGATCAAAAACCCATTCACCCGAAACATCGTCGGGCGTGACTCGTTGGTAGAGATAGTCATTCACAAAAAAATCAATGCGGTCGGGACTCCATTCAACAGCATACACAAAAAAATCGGCATCAAATCGTGCGTTGGTGAGTGAGTAGGATTGAGTCACAGGATTGCTACCCGAATACCCTGGACCATGCAAGGATCCATGAATCACTTGGGGTAGTTGTCCACGCATTTCCATGATGTCAATCTCCCCTGATTGGGGCCAACTCACTTCGTCAATATTTTCACCCAACATCCAGAAGGCTGGCCATAGTCCAGGCCCGTAAGGATTTTGGATGCGAGCTTCGAATCGACCATATTTCTTGGTGATTTTACCCTGTGTCTTGAGCCGTGCAGAGGTAAAAGGCATTCCACCGAATGACTCTTGATTAGCCTGAATCACCAGATGTCCTTCACCATCTAAGGAGACATTTTCAGGTCTATCGGTGTAATATTGCAACTCTTGGTTCCCCCAACCATCGGTACCTGTGCCAATCTCAAATGTCCAATATTGAGAGGAAGGTTGAGAACCCTCCGCCCCATCAAATTCATCAGACCAAACAAGCTCTAACGTACGGTTGTCTAATTGTTGTTTGGTGCTTGGGGTACAACCTACTACCCAAATCAACGCTGTAAGACAAAGCCATGGTAGGGTGTTGGATTGAATCAGCATACGAGAAATTGGCTTTACTTATGAAAGTATACATTGGTCATGTACACCGTTGGCAGTGTTCCTGAAATCACCAGCTGAGCCATGTTGGTGCGATTGGTAAGACCCGTAAACTGACTTAATGGGATATCAAGAGTAACCCACTGTCCTGTTCTCAACGTCGGCGCCTTGAAGGTGAGTTCGTGGGACGAATCATCGCCTCCTCCATATTGTCCATTGGGTCCAAAATCAACCAGAAGCACTTTGAACTCATTGGATCCTCCCGTTGGATCAGGCGTCCAAATATCTAGACTAAAATGTGTCATTTGAGTCGCATCAATCTGTTGAGAGGCAAACTCAATACCAGCAAAATTCAGGTTTCTGTAGCGAATGACGTCTTGGTCTTGCACCTTCAAATAGGTCTCTTCTGCCGTTGAGTATTGCCAACGTGTATTCCATGTATCCACGGGGACATTGGTGTATGCATTGGTATACAAACTGATCACGTCCGAGGCACTAAAGGTAGGTGCCTCAGGAGCTGTCCGTGGGCGTTGGATTTGAGAGGAAACGACCTCAAGCGATCCCTCTGCATTCAACTCACCCAATTTGGCAGTAATAGAGGCCGTGCCACTTCCCTGAATCGTGACTACGCCATGGACGTCCACTGTCGCTACCTCCTCATTTGACGATGTAAACGTAAAGTATTTTGGTGATATCCCTACTCGTTGGTCTACACCTGTGGGAAGGTTATGTGATGAATAAAGCCCCGTGAGTTGGAAGGTTTCGCCCTCTTCTGTTTCGAATGTCGTAGCCTCACCATTCATGATACCTACGGATTGATGTGCAAGGGTGCCCAAGCGCTCAAATTGCACCTCATCTATCCACAGAGTGTATCCACGTTCGTTTTCTGGACCTTCAGAATAGAAGAACATACCACGTTCTTCATGTAGGGCCTGGGCATTAGGTAGTGGGATAATGTACTTCTTCCAGTTGGAATTCACAGCGACTCCACCAATCGATGCTTGATATGGGGACTCGGCTAAATCAAGTCCAAACCCAATGACATCCACATTGGCAGGCTGAGAGGCTTTGGCCCAAAACGTAAGTGCATCGTATCCTGATAAGTCCCTCGGGTCTCCTGTAAAAAAAGCGCCCCCTGCATAGGCTCCTCGGTCATCTCCTACATCAGGTACCTCAAATCTCATAGAGGCAGCAGAGTTATTCAACGTTACATCGTAATCTACTTGAAAGGCCGATGGGACTGATCCACTAAATGCAGCATAATTAAGTCCTGAACTAAATCCATCCAAAAATACATCAGGATTCGCAGGATGAGGTGGCTCTTCAAGCCCCACTATGGATCGCTCACACCCACTCCATAAGACCAAACCTACCAGAACGAAAGCAACGCCTCGCAAAGATCGAACATATCGCTTACCCATGAATATTGAACGAAGTCTTTTCACTAGATCGCAATTTGAATGTAGGTTCTAATTTCCCATTCGGTTCCGTTGTCAAAGCCTAGTGCATCAGGGTCAGGGACTCTTGCGCCAGATGGGTCGGTGACATACGTGGGTGCATACCGAGGTGAATGCTGATCCAGAGATCTCCATGTTCCACGTACTCCGAGTCTTGTTCCTGGCAGCTCAAACCATTCAGGTGAACTCAATGAATAGGAAATATCCCCCATAAATTGAGCTGGATAGGTCAAGTTGAAATCACGATGATAATCGTACGGTCCCCAATCATTCAGTTTTGCAAACGTGTGAAGTTTAAGGTTGCGGTATATCATCCGGAGATCCAGGCCATAACGCTCAATCAAACGATCATCACTTCCATTCGCTTGTGCCTCACCCCCATGTAGTTGGGCTACAATACCAAGCCCAGGCCTCGGCTTGGAAACAAGTCGAATATGAGCCTCCCACAAGTCTTCTGCAGGTGGAGCTCCGTCAAACGCAAATGTCGTTCGACCATCAGGAAAAATTCCAATAGACGCATCTTGTGTTGTAGGATGGTGACGGTAAACAATTCCAGCACTGATGGCTAAGGCTGCATCTTCCATTTCGTCGTTGTTCCATTCATACATCCACGTTCCTGGAGTAGGATCCCAAGTAAGCAAGAGTTCACCCGCGATGGTTTCACGGTTGGAACGGACTGCAAATGGGTCATCAATGATATTACGTGGTCTTCCAGGTGCATCAACAGAGCTGGGTATTGGTCCTTCTATGGGTTTTTGCCATAAGAAGTTTGGCGCGATTTGTAGGTTCCCAAACAAATAAGTGAATCCTGCTAATGCATTCATTTGATTCCCTGAACCTGAATCTTTAAGCCTCCAGCCCGTAAACGTTTGGGTTAGATCATAGCCTCCATTGGCAACCAATCCCATCAAACTTCCCTGAGCATACGCATTAAAACGGCCCTGCATAAACGTGATTTTGACTTTGCCGCCCCAATTATCCTGAGGCTTAATCACATCTTGATAGACATTATAAGTGCCACTATTGGTTTCTCTTACAAGCTGGAAGGGTCGATCATTTAGAGGCTGTCCTGCCCATAATGCGCCTACATCTACAGACAAAGGACCAAAATCACGACTAGCATGAAGACTGACACGTCGTGTTTTGGGTTGAGGGATGGCTATTGAGCTTTCTGCTGTGCCTTGACGCTCAATATCTTCATGGTATACTCCTGTGATCGTTGTTGCACCTAACTCTTTGGTATACTTGACAAGGGCTGCTGGATTTGCACCCCACCATAATTGTGGGCCAAACGCCACTTTAAGGCCTTGAAGGGATTTTTTTCCCTCTATTTCAAATCCAAACGGGGCAATCCCATTGTAGATATCAATTTGTGGTCCGTAGTTTGCCTCTGGGTAGAGACCAAAGAAGTCTCCCTCATACCCCCAGTGATA
>CAJXOH010000059.1 GCA_913057895.1 uncultured Bacteroidota bacterium | reverse complement strand
CATCGTAGTTAGGCTGAAACTTACTCTATTTAAACCATGAAAATTGTGAAGGCAGTGTTAAATATTCATGGTTTGGATTCTGGATAATGTTGATGCAATGCGTGTGCTATACCCAAATGCACATTACCCAAGCAGCGCATCAGGATTTAACCCAACAAGCGCAGGATCCACAAATTCACGCCCTTTTCGAACCAACTCCCCGTCAAAATAGACGTCTGCTCCGATGCAAACCAGATCCCAATGAATCGTTGAGTCATTCCCATTAGACGCCTCTTCATAATCATTCCCAAGTGTCAGGTGATTCGACCCATAGATCTTTTCGTCAAAGAGAATATCATACATCGGCGATTCAATCACTGGATTAAGCCCAAAGCTAAACTCGCCAAAACGTCGAGCCCCCTCGTCACTGTCCAAAATATCACGCAGAGCATCGTTATTGCTTGAATCAAAGTCCACCACGACCCCTTTTTCAACCACGAGTTTCACAAACTCAAACGGCTTGCCATTATACACGCTCGGCGCATAGGTAATATGGCCCTCTACGCTATCCAGAATAGGGGAGCTGAACAACTCACCATCGGGGATATTATGCGATCCATAGCAGGGAACCCAGTTTTGCCCCTTCACAGAGAAACGAATGTCAGTTCCGTCGCCCACCAAATGAATCTCATCTGTCTTTAGCAAACGCTCATGCAACGGCTTCATCGCTTCTTGAAGCTTGGAATAATTCAACAAGCAAGCCTCATAATAAAACTCTCTAAACGCCTCGGTTGGCATCTTCGCATTCATCGCAAAAGACTCTGAAGGGAACCTCAAAATGCACCAACGAGTATGATTTACCCGCTGTTTCATATGCACAGGCTCCTGAAAATACTTTGCATACACCTGCTGTTGATTCCCTGGGACCTGCGAATTCTCATAAATGTTTCGACTCCCCCGAATTCCAATAAAACAATCCATGTTTTTCATCAGTGGCAGTTGATCCTTTTCCGCGGCCGCCGACCAAAACTCCTGATCTCCGTGAGCCAGCAAAATCCGGTTAATTTCAGGGTCCTCAATCTTCACAAATGGATGTGCGCCAATCTCTCGAGCCTGCTCAGTAAGTGCTCTAAGCAACCCAATCCCATTAAAATCGATTAGCTGAAGCAGGATATTCTCCCCTTTTTGCAGCTTCACACTGTGTTGAAGAAGGGCAGTGGCTAGTCGGGATTCATCTGGCGTTACAAACATGGGTCTTTTGAGTCAGTTTAATGGGTTAAAGGTGCCTTGAACGAGTCAGTTTAATCGGTTCATTCGTTGGAAAGGGTAAGCACTCCATCACACAATGCCAATTCTCGAGGCTGATTAGAGGCCATAATGGTTAGTTTTGAGTGTTTTTTTCGCTCTGAAATCCACTCATGAAGATGCTCGATGGATGTTTCATCCAAATGGGAATCTGGTTCATCGAGAAATAGCACCTCGGGCGTGAAGGCGTTGGCAAGCATGAGTCGTGCTTTTTGTTGCTGGCCAGAAGAGAGTGATCCAACTGGCTTGGCTAGATCTTCATTGGATAAGCCAAAGGTGTTTTGCGGGGTTGATTCAGTATGCCCGTTCGGTTCAGTACGGTTATTCAACGCATCAAAACCCTGTAAATCCGCCAAAAACGATAGATTTTCCATCACGGATAGCTCAGGATAGGCATTCATCCACGGTGCACTCACCCCAAACGTGCCACGAGTGAGCTTCATGACGCCAGGATCCTCACCCAGGCGCCAAATCTCTGCAGATCCTTCGTCCAAAGTGAGCAGACCTACTAGACATTTCACCAAGGTTGATTTACCAGATCCATTATCGCCAGCGATTCCAAGGACTAACCCCTCTAGCTCGGCTTGCAATCCAGAAAAAACCGTCTTTTGGCCAAGGATTTTTTTACACGATGCGAGTTTCAATGCGTACATTCAAGAAAGGTACACATGTTTCATTCTTTGAACACCACCCATGACCTCTCTACTTAACGAAATCTCGGCTCTTTGGAACCATTTCGTCGATCCACCACGCGAATTAACCCTCACTGAGCTCGCTGAAATCGATATGCCAGACTCCCTTCGAGTCCGTATTGTCGCCACTGTTCAGCACCAAGCCCGAACTGCAACCATCCAAGCTGATTCGGAGTGGCTCGACATGAATCACCCCAGTGTATACATCGACTGGATGAATTTTGTGACGGATCACCTTCCTTACGCCAAAATTCCTCAGGCGTATGTGCGAACCGTTTTTGATAGTGCGTTGGAAGATTTGGTGGAATGTTGTGTTCATCCACGGACCGCCATTGTCGATTTATGCTTTGGTGAGCGAACAGAGCGCTCATTTGCGGAAGTAGAGCTGGCAAGCCGTGCAATCCCAGTGCATGAGGACTTGGTGAAAGCCATGATTACTGCGGTTGCTGACCCTGTTGGAGACTCAGTTGCAATTTCTGACGAGATGGTTCAAAAAAATGACGCCCAAGCCGCCATCGAAAAAGCTGATATTGCGATGTTTGAAGGGCTTAACGGGACAGAGTTAGCTGAACTTGTGGTACGTACCCTTGAACCGTTGTATGAACTTTGTAAGGATTCCATCGATCCAACCTATCTATCGACATACCTGGAAGAAAAAGGTTTGGATGAGCTTGCATCAGCCGTTGAAAGGTCACACGAACCGCTTTCGAGGGAGGATTTTGTGGAATTTGTTTCTGAATGGGAGCAAATGGGTATTGCCTCTGAGGAAATTGAGCCTGATGCCAGCGAACAGGATTTGTCTGGGCAAGATGCAGATGCTGCTGACTCTGAAGGAGAGGGCTTCGAGAAGACAGATCAAGCCGAATCAATGCCTGAAGCTTCAAAATCGGGTGATTTTGTCGATTCTTCTGGTTCGGATGAATTGGTAGGAGCGCTTGACTCGCACGATTCGCCTGACTCGCCTGACGCACCCAAAGTTGACACTCTGGCTGAGCAAATGGCTCCACAAAGTGAAGGTGTGCCGTTATGGATGCAATATTTGGAGGAGGTGCCGGATGATGAAGAGGAGACTGGGGATCAGATGCTACCTGAAGAGCCTCCCATGACCCAATCTTTACCAGAAGCTACTCCAGAAACCCCGCTTCAACCCAAACCTACGCCGTTATCCCCGACTGAACAGCTCATTCAACACCTGAAGCCGATTCAGCCTACCACCATGAAACGGCTTTTTGAAGATGATTATGGCCAATACTTGGATATGATTCAGAATGTGAGCGAGTTCAAAGATTGGAAGACAGCCTCTCAATGGCTTGATGATCACGTATTCCTTCCACAAGAAGTGGACATCGAAGACGAAGTGGTCATCACCTTTATTGACCACATGCAGGCTTATTTTGAGAAATAATTAGCTCGTCCTTGTGCACATGAGCAAAAAAAAGCCCGATTAAAAGATTTCCACTTCTAACCGGGCATTGTATTGGAGCTAGTAAAATGATGAATTGGCAGTGCGATGCTTCAAGACATGGAGCATTCCTGATAGCCTCTGCTCTGCCAGCCTCTGCCATTTGCTTCTTTCACTAAATAAATTAGTAACACAGGCCACTTCTCGCAATTAAACATGCATAAAAATTGTACAAAGCCGAAATAATATTAGCCCATTAATCAGAAAAGCGCTTTTATTTAAGAAAATATTTTTCAACCAAGCTTAATTAATGGTTCTAATCAGTTGAATTTGAATCCAAAACACACCAAAATCGTAGCTTTACCATGTTCATCAAACCGCATACCAAACGGCCGGCCACTCAAATATCTCATCAAGCGGCCACCCAAACTGCATATCAAGCTGCTAATAAACCCTTAAACCGATAACCATCCATTTCGAACACGTTGGAATGAACATCCAACTCAAGATGTTTTTAGCCCTATCATGAATACTACGCCACTAAAAATTACGATCGTCTCTGGTACTGATAGACCAGGCTCAAACACTCGGCTGGTCACAGACTATATATATAGAAGGCTTTCTGAGCAGACTAACGACCTGGAGACTAAAAACCTGCAGACCAAAGACCTGCAAACCAAAGACCTTCAAACGGCCACCACTTCACAAATCGACCTAACCATCCTTGACCTGGCCGATTATCCAACGGCTGATGTTGCTGGAGGTGTGTATGGAAAAACACCAGCATCCGTCGAGACCTTTCACCAACCATTCCTTGACGCAGATGGGGTCATATTCGTATTACCCGAGTACAATGGATCGTTTCCTGGTATCCTAAAACTCTTTATCGACTACCTACCCCACCCGGAGGCGCTTAAAGGAGTGCCAGTTGGGTATGTTGCTAATGCCTCAGGATATTTCGGTGGGTTAAGAGCTGTGGAGCAATTACAAATGGTATGTGGCTACCGTTATGCACGTTCATTTGAGGAAAGAGTCTTTATTCCGGCGGTCCATAAAGAGTTTGATCCAGAAAAGGGCATCACTGATCCCTTTCGACAAAGCCTAATGGAGAGTTTTCTTGAGCGATTTCCCCATTTTGTCTCTGTAAACACAAGGATTTAGCCCTAGTTCTTGAGAAATTTTATACCAAGTAATTAACTATTACTTGATTGTTCTCGATGACTCTGATGAGGATGATAAATCAGAAAGAGAGATGCTGGATTAAGATCACTTATACACCTAACACATTGATAATCAGTAGGTAACAAGAGTAATAATTAGCACTAATGGTCAAAGTTTTACCCTATAATGAACCCTAGAAATACTGCCCTGTGGTCCAGCAAAGCGAAGTTCTGACCATTTTCTTGTGTGTTAACACAAAAAAAATATTGTGTGAGAAAGAACAACTCATTAACTTTGATTTTGATTACTATCCTTATGCCTGGGAAAGCCTGCTTTCCGCATGGGGTTAACTGATGTAATTATTGAAATGAATAACAACGATTTTAACTACCAACAAAAACAGCCCACAACAACTAATAATACGTTGAGCACTATGAATACTTTCTACTCACACTTTATAAATAAAGCTTCTGCTTTGCGCTTAGCATCGATGCTATCGCTAATGGTGATCTTCTTTGCAGTTGGTGTTGGAGCTGCATACGGTCAGGACTTCTTTGTCGACAAAGATAATGGAAATGATGGTAATGATGGTTCTGCTGGTGCTCCTTTTGCTACCATCGAACAAGCAATCACTGCTGCTTCAGCTGGTGATGAAATCAGCATTGATGTCTCTGATGGTAACTATAATGAGACATTGACGTTTGACAAGACACTTACAATTATCATGGAGAATAC
>CAJXOH010000058.1 GCA_913057895.1 uncultured Bacteroidota bacterium | reverse complement strand
ATGTATTGAGCTTCGACATGCAAGTGGGGATAAAAGCCCGATTTTAGTGTGGTTTTTTTGATTGTTTGGGCCAGTAGCATAGGCTAATTGCTTGATTTGTTGGTCCGGAGGAGCGTCCATGTAAGCGCTTTTGCTTTGTTAGAATCTCATTTAGCCTCTACGATTTATTGTTAAGTTTAGGTTAACAGTCGTAAATTGAAGCTATCCAATAACTACATCTTCAATTATGACATCAACCTGCTTCTTTTCGCATGTACGGATGATTGTACGTCGTTCATGCCATCTTGTATTGTTGTTGAGTCTCGTTTTTGCAGCCGCAACTCCAGCTTCCAAGCTCGTTGCAGCTACCGAAACCAATGAAGTGTCCAGTACGAAACGTGCAGTGACCGTTTCAGGTACCGTATTCGATGCTGAGTCTGGCGAAACGCTCGTCGGGGTCAATATCATGGTGAAAGGGAAGGTCGTTGGGACCTCAACAGACGCCAATGGACGCTTTGACCTGACAATCAATGACGACCCACCGGTAACGTTAGTTGTATCCATCGTGGGATTCCAAACTCAAGAAATCGAAATCACTGGATCTGTCGATGAACTACGCATTGACATGCAACCTCAAGCCGTTTTTGGCTCTGACGTCGTGGTTTCAGCGTCTAGAGTAGAGCAAGGAATTCTCAAAGCTCCAGTGGCTATTGAAAAATTAGACATTCTTTCGATTCGGGAAACCGCATCCACTAGCTTCTATGATGCATTGTCAAATCTAAAAGGGGTCGATTTCTCCACACAAAGTTTGACTTTCAGATCCGTCAATACTCGAGGATTTAATGCCAATGGTAACACTCGATTTGTTCAATTGATTGATGGAATCGATAACCAAGCCCCAGGATTGAATTTTTCCGTGGGTAACATAGTGGGAATCACAGAATTAGACCTCGAGACAGCAGAGTTGATTCCTGGCGCTGCTTCTGCACTTTATGGACCTAATGCATTGAATGGGATTCTACTGATGAACTCAAAAAGCCCATTTGATTATCAAGGGTTGTCATTCTCCATCCAGAATGGTGTGAATCACATTGAGAGCACTATTGAAGCAGACCCAGCACTCTTCCAAAAGTATAGTTTTCGTTATGCTAAATCCTGGAATGATCGCCTAGCAATCAAAGTAACGGGCTCTTTCCTTGAAGCACAAGATTTTGTGGGCGAAGACTACCGTGATCAAAGTGGCCTCCTTGAAAGAGGTGGATTATCCAGAGAGACTTCTGCGAATCCAAGAACATACGATGGATTGAATGTTTATGGGGACTTCCTAATCACAGTTGGTACCATTGCTGATATCGGGATTGCAGGAGGAGGAGCGACTGGTGCGCAGTTAGCAGCCATTCGAAACTTACTCCCTGATGGTGCTGCAGGTGCCTTTACCCCACGCGGTTTCAAAGAATCCGATTTTGTAGACAATACTACTAACAGTACGAAGTTAGGAGCAGCTCTGCACTACAGATTGACAGACAGACTTGAAGTGATTGGTCAGTTCAATACTGGGTACGGATCGACTGTTTACACCGCCAATGACCGCTTCATTCTTGATAATTTCAATATTTGGACGGCCAAATTTGAGCTCCGTCATCCAACCTATTTCATACGTGCATACACAACGCAGGAAAATACCGGCGACACCTATGCGGCAAATACTGTCGCTTCGTTGATTAACCAATCGACCTATTTATCTCCGTATTTGAATGCCTTTGCCAGTGCTCGTACCTCTGGTGCTGATGTGGATGCAGCCCATGCAATCGCTCGTCAGTACGCCAACTCACAGCAACCACAACCCGGTTCAGCTCAATTTCAAGAGCTCTTTGACCAATTTCGTAGCATACCGATATCTGAGGGTGGCGCAAAGTTTCTCGACAACTCAGCGATGTATCATCTAGAAGGACTTTACAACTTCGCCGAAGTGATTGACCCAGAGAAAATCGAGCTCATTGGTGGATTGAACGTGAGACAATTCGCATTGAATTCGCAGGGTACGTTGTTTGCACTTCAAGACAATGGCGACGAGTTCAGTATTAATGAGTGGGGCGCTTACCTACAAGGGTCTAAGTCGTTTGCCGAAGGTGCATTAACCTTCACAGGATCACTTCGTTACGACAAAAACGAATACTTTGATGGTCAATTCTCGCCACGTGCTTCTGTAGTTGCAACGATTGCTGATGCTCATAATCTTCGTTTCTCGTATCAAACAGGATTTGGAATCCCAACAACACAGGATCAATTCATCGATCTTGATGTAGTTTCAAGACGCTTAGTTGGTAGTAATCCAGTTCTGATTGATCGCTACAACTTCGAGACCAATACGGTATACACCCTTGAAAGTGTCCAGGCGGCTCAAGCAGCGTACCTAGGTGGCGCATCTGCTTCACAAGCTGCTTCAGCACTCGTGCCTTTCCAGTTTGGTGATTTCCAACCTGAGCAGATTAAGTCATACGAAGTAGGCTACAAAACATTAATTGGAAACAAGCTTTTCATTGATGCATACTACTACTTCAGTCAATACTCCAATTACATCGCTGGTGTAGAGTTTGTCCAAGGGGTGCCAGGTGGCCTTCGCGTAGAGCCTGGAGCTGGTTATGACGTAAATTCTAGCTCATGGAAACAAGCAATTGTTACAGGGGTTGATCCTACAACAGGCGGTTCATTTGCTACCCAAAATTTTGGGTTCGATATCAACGCTGATGGTGTTGTTGAAGCCCATGGATGGGCTGTTTCTGCAGACTATAGCCTTCCAAAAGGATTTCAAATTGGGGGGAATGTGGCATTTAATGAACTCATTACGCAACAAGACCTAATTGAGCAAGGTTTCAGAGCAGGGTACAACTCTCCTAAATGGAGATATAATGTTCGCCTCCAAAACCGTGCCCTCACTCCTGACCTTGGATTCAATGTAGTGTGGAGATGGCAGGACGCATACCTGTGGGAGTCATCCATAGGGAATGGTATTGTTCCAGAGTACGGTACACTAGATGCTCAATTTAGTTACAAGCTGAGTAATCTAAATACCATCCTCAAAGTGGGTGGAACCAATGTTCTTAACGAACGATACACAAGTTCATTAGCCAATCCACTGATAGGAGCGATGTACTATGTTTCTCTCTCCTTTGATCAGTTACTAAACTAATTGAGTCACAATTTAATCACCTTAATAGGATAGACTTATGAAAACACATGTCAAACCTTTTAGAATCGTGGCTCTTTTGGTTGCCGTCGCTTTCGTAGCGTCGGCTTGTGAAAGCAGCTTTGATTCTCTTGTAGAGGAACGCATTGCAGAAAATCCGATTCCTACTGGAGCCACATACTCATCTGGTAGTGCTGATTATTCCAACATTGTTTCTATTGGAAACTCACTTACAGCCGGGTTAATGGACGGTGCGCTTTACAATCAGGCACAGGCTCATTCTTTCCCCAACCTAATGGCGCAAGCATTAGAGCCGGCGGGTGCTGGAGTATTTACACAACCATCCATTAACAGTGTTAATGGGTATAATACTTCTGTTCAATCTCCAGCTTGTAATCCAGTGTGTGGTCGATTTGCTCTTGATACCAATATTCCTGGGCCTTCGCCTGTCATTAATGGAGACCCGATTGCACCATTTACTGGGAATAAGGAAGCCTTAAATAACTTTGGCGTTCCAGGACTACATTTATGGCAACTAGATGAACCTGGTGCGGGAAATCCTAATTCACCATACTACAGTGGATTCTATGCTCGTTTCGCTAGTCAGCCAGGAGTTTCAACTGTTCTCGATGATGCAATCGCCCGTAATCCATCTTTCATCACATTTTGGGTGGGCAATAATGATGTCTTGTCGTATCTCGCAACAGGTGGAGTTAATGATGCATTGCTAACGGACGTTGCAACCTTCCAATCGTTGTTCACGTCTGCGATGACCAAGATTGCGACCCAAACCACAGCAAAAGGAGTGGTTGCAGATATACCACCTCTAGCTGCAGCGCCTACCTTCAGAGCAGTTGCTTACAATGCTATTCCTCTTGATGCTGCAACTGCAGAGCAGCTTAATGCGAATTTTGCAGGGTTTAATCAATTGATTGATGCGTTGGCTGCTCCTCCGTTTAGCCTACCTGCTGAAGTTTTAGCGGGTCGTAAGATTCAGTATCAAGCGGGTCAAAACGCAGTTCTCGTGCAAGATGATGCTGCCACTGATTTAGGTCCTTACTTTGATCAGATTCAGGGTGCTGGACTTATCGATGCGGCAACTCGCGCAGCGATTGCTCCATATGAGCAAGCACGTCAACTTCGTGTTGATGCAACAGTGGGACCAGAGCTACTACTACTGAGTGCAGGATCAGTTCTCGGAACACCTGCAGACCCAACAAATCCTCTATCATTGATAGGGTTGGTTGTACCACTCGCTGATTCATACACGCTCACAGCAGACGAGATCTTAAAAGCAGAAGTAGCGCGACAAACATTTAATGCAATCATAAAACAAGTCGTTGCTGCAACCAATCAAGCTTCTGGTGAGACTCGCTTTGCGTTGTGGGAGACCAATTCTGCCACGAGTGCATTTACAGATTTGTTTGGATTAGACGGTAGCCCACTTGGTATTGTCATTGAAGGAGTGAATTTAGCACCTGATTTTTCACCAAATGGTGTCTTTTCGACTGATGGAGTGCATCCAAACTTTAGAGGAAGCGCTATCCTTGCAAATGAATTTATTGACGTTGCTGAGAATGCGTTTGGTGGTACACTACCTCGAGTAGATGTTCTTGACCTTCCAAGTGTATTGCTTTGTGACGCCTCTTGTTTAAGTCGTCAGTAACGCACTGATTTATACGAATGACGCATACTATAAGGGTGGACCTTCGAACGGAGGCCACCCTTTTTTTGTAGTGGTACACACAAAAGAGTAAAAAGAGCAAATACCCTTAATGAAAGAGGGTTTCATCGTAGATGAACCACCTCGCGAAACTAGATGTGAAATTCAGTACCTTTTGAATGCACTACAGCAGATAGATGCAATTCATCCAGTGTGAAAACCATTAATATGAGTAGAGACGAGACAACAATATTGAAAGAAACATTTGAAGCCCAAGGGGATGACCACTTCAGTGAAGGGTTAGAAACCCCGATGCATGCAGAGGCCTTTTTGATGTCGAAGGAAGAAAAAATGGAGCAAATAGCGCACCATTTTGAGAAAATTATGCACACGCTGGGTTTGGATACAAAAAATGAGAGCTTGCGTGGGACTCCTCACCGAGTCGCAAAGATGTATGTCGATGAGATTTTTGGGGGGCTTGATCCAATGGATGCTCCAGATACGCGCACGTTTGCCAATCCCTATGATTATGG
>CAJXOH010000057.1 GCA_913057895.1 uncultured Bacteroidota bacterium | reverse complement strand
AGTGTCTTTCATCCCCCGTAAGGCGCCGATTGCACTTATCTGCACGCCATCTGATAGTTGGAAAATGGCTGCGATACCCAACAGTTTCAGTGCTCCCGCCACGACCTCAGGGTCATCTGTGTAGATCGCAATAATCCATTCTGGAAATAGCAACATCAGCAGTGCAAATACCGCCATACAAGAGGTGCTCACGACAACGCCCATCCATCCTCTAAATCGTGCTTCACGAACCTGCCCTCGTCCCATCGATTGACCAATACGAGCAGTCTGTGCAATAGATAGACCAAAGGGAATCATAAACGTGAGTGATGCAAAATTGATAGCGACCTGGTGTGATGCCACGGCAATTGTCCCTAGCGTACCCATCATCAAGCTAACCAGTGCAAACATGGTAACCTCAAGCGACCCACTCACACCAATAGGCACACCTAGTGAGAGCATCTCTTTGATCGATTTCGGATCAGGGAGACGGAAGGTGCTAAAGATGGCAAAACGCTTATACGGCTTAAATGTTCCCGTAAATACCATCATGCCAAGCCACATGGCTGTATACACAATTGCACTAGCATAGCCTGTACCAATCGCTCCAAGGCCTGGAATAGGACCATAACCAAACATCAGTACGTAATTTGCTGGAATATTGATGATCGCACCAGCCAAGGCGATGAACATGGCAGGCCTTACCGTAGACAATCCTTCATTGAAACTTCGGTAGCACACATATGCATACAGTGGAAACACCCCCCAAGAGATTGCTTTGAGGTAGCCCATTGCCAAAGGAATGATTTCTGCTTCGACATTCATCCATTGCATCACAAAATCGAGGTTTCGAATGATGAAGAAGCTGACCAATGCAAAGAGTTGGCTTAGCCAAAGAGCTTGACGGAGGTTTTTCCCGATGAGATGAAACTTTCTTGCCCCAAGGTTATGAGCCACGATCGGATTAACCACGATCAAGGTTCCCATCGATATCACCATTAATGGGAGAAATGAACTCGCTCCCACGGCAATGGCCCCTAAATCTAACGGAGAGATTCTTCCGGCCATAACGGTATCCACGAAACTCATGGACATCTGCAAAAGTTGTGTAGCAATGACAGGGGCACCAAAATAGAGCGTCCGTTTCGCTTCGGTCCATACGGACGATGGCGTCCAATAACTAGCGATCATGAAAAACCTTCAACGAGTGATGCGTAAGATCCGCAGGGTTAGGCAGTATAATCAAAACGTTCTGCGTCATTCCACATACGCTCGATACCATAATAGTGCCTTTTCTCTTCGGTAAAGATATGGACAACAATGGTAATGTAGTCTAATATAATCCAGGTGCGACCTGACACCCCCTCTTTCTTCCAAGCTTTTTCGCCTGTTTTTTTTCGAACCTCTTCCTGAACATGATCAGCCAATGCTTTGACTTGGGTGTCAGATGTCCCATGGCATACAACGAGTGTGTCTGCGACTTCAGAGAGTCCTTTAATATTGAGAGCAACAATATCCCGACCTTTTTTATCGTCTAACGCATCAACAATAGCTTGTGTGAGTGTATCTAAGGTCATTAAGGGCGTTCAAGGTTTAGAGATTCTAGATCACGGCCCACCAGAACCGTTACATCAAGGTAATAATCTGCAGACTCTTCTATAAGAACTCGATCTGAGGAAAGTCCGAGACCCCGTGCAACTCGTTCGGCACTCTCAACATCTCCTCCATTACGAGCTAAAACAACCGTTTCATCTACATCAAACACATCGAAATTCCCAATTTCAACGACATCGAAGCCCAACTGTCGTAGGGAGGATGTGACTGTGTTAGCGGCACCTTCAATACCACCTCCATTGAGCACTTCCACTTGAATGACATTTCCGATGAGAGATTGCTCCGCTCTTTTTGTGCGCTCTACATCAATCCTTGGGACCAAAAATCGAATGATAAGTGCACTGAGAAGGAGTACAAAAAGGAAGGTAAATACCGTAATCCCTACCGTGACCCAAGGTGATGATGATGTGGGGGTGGTGTCTTCGCTCATTCAGCGTGTTTGAAGCGCAGAAAAAATTACCACCAAGGACCCAATGCCCTTTGTGAGCTTGGTCTTCTATCAAAGGCAGAGCCAGTCCCATATGCGCCATAAGGGTTCATCCCATACCCGTATCCGTACGGACTCATGCCATATGCACCATAAGGGCGTTGTGAAAATTCCACAGAAATCATGGCTTTATCAGAAATTTGATAGTTGAGCCTCGCGTAATCCACTTGGAATTGACCATTCAGCCCATTGCCTTGCTGTGAGGTTGCAAAGGGACTCATGCCAAAGGGTGAGTGTAAAAAGGAGAGTGACATCTCACCAGTGAATCGATCCGTGAACTGGAACTGAGTTCGATTGGTGTACGCATTTAAGTTCATTGTCTGCCCGCCAAATGTCCCAAAGCTGGCAGAATAGGAATGCGACATGGTCATTGGGATCAAGTTCATCCAACTTCCCACAGAGCCCAGAGGCTTGGATTGTGTTGACGCAGCGATTTTCGTCACCTGAGGAGGCGCCATGAGGTCAGATCGTAACTGACCAAAAACGGTTGAACCAACCAAAAGCATCACGAGTAACACACCTCCGACTTTGCCCCTAATGGCTGTGTTTGTCATAGCATTATGTCTTATCCCTGTATACATATGGTGAATTGAACTATGTTTGTGGCTAGGTGTAACTCTCTACTAACTTGCAGTCAGGGCGTTTATTGTGTAACTTTCGCGGCTTAATTTGTGCAATTTTTCCCGCCTATACCCTTTCTGAATGAAACTTACTGATTTCCGTTATGATTTGGAAAGCATCATTGTACCCGACGTTCCGGTTACTCCACGAGATGCCTCCAAACTGATGGTCTTAAACCGTAAAGACCAGTCTATCAAACATGCAAAATTCTCTGATCTACCGAAATACCTTTCACCAGAGGATCGCATAGTCTTTAACAACACAAAAGTATTCCCTGCCCGGCTGAACGGAACAAAGGAAAAAACGGAGGCTGATATTGAGGTCTTCCTTTTGCGTGAGTTGATGCCAGAAAACAAGCTTTGGGATGTACTGGTCGAACCTGCACGAAAAATTCGTATCGGTAACAAGCTCTACTTTGGAGAAGATCTTATGGCAGAGGTTGTGGACAATACCACATCTAGAGGGCGTACGATCCGATTCCTATTTAATGGTCCTAATGAGGAGTTATATGAAAAACTGGACGAAATCGGTGCCATGCCTCTACCCCCTTATATCGAGCGCGAGCCTGTAGAAGAGGACAAAGAACGATATCAGACGATTTTTGCTACTGAGAGAGGTGCTGTTGCTGCCCCTACTGCAGCAATGCATTTTACCCCAAAGTTGGTCAAATCTCTTGAGAAAAAGGGAATTGAGATGCATCCAATCACTCTACATATCGGTTGGGGAACCTACCGACAGGTTGAAGTAGAGGATTTGACAAAGCATCGAATGGACTCAGAAAACTACTTCATTAGTAAGGAGACGTCTGCAGCTGTCAACGAGACTAAAAAGAATCGAGAAGGGCGTGTCATTGCATGTGGTTCTACCGTAGTTCGCACCATCGAAACGAGCGTCATGGCAAGTGGTATGTCAAAGCCTGGGACAGGATGGACCGACAAATTCATCTACCCACCGTACGAGTTTAAACTTACGGAAGGGCTCATTACCAATTTCCACGCTCCAGAGTCTACACTATTAATGATGTCTGCTGCATTTGCTGGGTATGACTTCTTAATGGAAGCCTACGAGGAAGCAAAGAAAAAGGATTATCGTTTTCTCTCTTTTGGAGATGCGATGTTGATTCTTTGATAAGGAGCCATGGGCACCCCATCAAATCGTCCAAGGTTTGCACTTATCCTTCCTGCTGCAGGAAGTGGACAACGATTGGGGGAGTCAATCCCTAAACCTTATTTATCAGTTGCGGGTCGCACGATTCTTGAGCATACACTTCAACCCTTTGTGGATACCGGTGCGCTCGTGCATGTTGTGATTCCAACGGAGAAGAATTATATCCAAACTGCAAAGCAGTGCGTTGCTTCATCCTTTCCTGCACTCTCCTTCGATGTGATTCAAGGAGGTAAAGAGCGACAATACTCCATCGAAAAGGGGCTTGATGCAATGAAGAATGCAGGCATCGACGCTCAGTGGGTTGCGGTTCACGATGCGGTGAGACCCTTTATCACGGTCGATGAAATACAAAGATGTCTTGATGCAGCTGTGCAATTTGGTGCGGCGATTGTAGCGGTTCCCGCAAAAGACACCATTAAAATGGTTGATATTGACGCAGATCATCAAACAGTGGCTCATCGAATTGAGGATACCCCTCCCCGTGCGCAATGTTGGCAAGCTCAAACGCCCCAAATATTTGATTCATCTCTTTTAAAGCAAGCATACGAGAACGCACGTGAGCTATCCATCGTAGGAACAGATGATGCGTCCCTAGTAGAAGCACTTGACCGTGATGTGTATGTTGTAGAAGGAAGAAGAGAGAACTTTAAAATCACCTATCCGATTGATTTAACCTTAACCCGATGGTTGCTTGAAGGGGAGGAAAAGTAGCATGACTAAGTACCCTCGCATTGGCTTTGGATATGATGTCCATCAATTTGTGGAAGGACGTCCCTGTATGTTAGGGGGTATTGAAATTCCACATACGCATGGATTACTGGGTCATTCTGATGCCGATGCCTTGTTGCATGCAATCACGGATGCCATTCTTGGTGCATTGGCTCTTGGAGATATTGGGACCCATTATCCTGATTCAGATCCAGCTTGGGAAAATGCCGATAGCAAGCAGCTATTGCGTGAAGTCATGGTGATGGTTCGTGAGAAGGGTTGGGAGATTGGAAATGTCGATGCAACCGTCGTCACGGAGGCCCCTAAATTAAATCCATGGATTGGGGATATCCGAGCTTCGATTGCTAGTGTCCTGAACTGTTCTTTGGACCAAATTTCGGTCAAGGCTACCACACAGGAGAAGATGGGGTTTGTAGGTGAAGGTCGTGGCTTGGCTGTCCACGCTGTGGTGTTATTACAATCCTGAATTTGGTCACGCGTCCTGCGTTGACTTTCTCGTTTTTGAACGCTATTTTAACTGTCTTTCGCTTTATGTGAAATTTTGTGTGCCAGTGTAGCTCAGTTGGTAGAGCAGCGGTTTTGTAAACCGCCGGTCGTCGGTTCGAATCCGGCCACTGGCTCCATAATGGAGTTCTTTGACATTGGGGGGATACCAAAGTGGCCAACTGGGGCAGACTGTAAATCTGTTGGCGTATGCCTTCGTAGGTTCGAATCCTGCTCCCCCCACTGTGATCCAAGCCCAAGCGGGCGTAACTCAATTGGTAGAGTGTCAGCCTTCCAAGCTGAATGTTGCCGGTTCGAACCCGGTCGCCCGCTCAGAGCAAAACGAGGTTTGATGCCGATATAGCTCAGTGGTAGAGCACTTCCATGGTAAGGAAGGGGTCGTCGGTTCAATCCCGACTATCGGCTCGCAAAATGGATCATAGAGCGAAAAGCAAGATTGTAGTACAAGAAGTACCAAATAACGAGTAGTAACACTGAAATTAACTGAAACTGAACTAAGACTATCATGGCAAAAGAGACCTTCCAACGCACCAAGCCCCACGTAAATGTGGGCACGATTGGCCACGTGGATCACGGGAAGAC
>CAJXOH010000056.1 GCA_913057895.1 uncultured Bacteroidota bacterium | reverse complement strand
TTTGGTTCTGATTGTTAAAGGACGCCATCACGTGAATACCCCAATCCATGTATTCAGGCATCGTCTTCTCAAAACGTGATCGAACGTTTTCAACCTCATTGCATTGCTTCGTAAAGGACGCATAATGGGTAAGTGTTAATCCACCACATAAAGTGGGGCCTGTGACATTTGAATCGTTCAATGTCTTTGTGCGAAGCATTTGCAATTTGGATAAAATGATACCAGACTCCATCATCACTTCAGGATAAAGTGTTTGGAGATCTCTTCCAGAACAAACAAATGTGTGATCTACTTCAATATTTTGTGTTGAGGTAAATATCACCCCCTGTTCAATCGCTAAGACTGCGTCATAGGTTGAAACCGTTGCATCGGGATGGTTAGCAACCCAATCTTGAAGTGCCCAAATCGCTTCGGGTGGATATACAGTTGACTCTGTTTCACTATACAGCCCTCCTTTGATCGCAGAAATATTAGCCATCGGCGAGATTTCCTGAACCTCTTTAGGAGTCAATAGTTTCACATGCTCACCCTGAACTACATCCACATACTGTTGCAAAACAGCCATTTCATCATCATGATGAGCAAGATGAAGAGATCCATTGTTATTCACCCAAAAACCTGCTTTATGAGCCATTTCATGCCAAATCTCTCTTGTTCGAAGAGCACGATTAAATGTAGGACCTTGAGGTTGACCAATAGGCCAAATCAACCCAAAATTTCGGATAGATGCTCCTACGGGTTTGGGGCTTTTATCAAATAGTGTAATCCGATAGCCTGCCTTAAGTAGTGCGATAGCGTGTGCAAGCCCAACAATGCCACTACCCACAATTCCAATGTGTTGTTTCATGAATGGTTTATGGTTGGTGGAACAATGCAGGGGCAGGCAACTCCATTTCTGAGTCAAACCCAGCCATTTGACTATCAGGTCCTTGATAATACACTTCTAATCCTTGTCCGCCTCCAATTTCAAACATTTGGATACGGATTGGATGATACCCTGCTTCTAAAATGATTTCTCCTGAGCGTTCTCTCATCCCATGGTCTCCATCATTATCTACAATTAGTTGATCATGGAGATAAAGAACACTTCCATCATCAGAGATGGTTGAAAACGTGTATCTACCCGGGTTCTTTACGAGTAATAGACCTTCATAGTTAAGTCCAAAATTATCATCTCGTCTTTCGATCGTTTCAAATTCAATCTCATTTACCACTTCTGTACGGGCAGGTGATGTCTGAAAGGGTGGAGTTTGTTGAAGAAGGCTATTTATTTCTTCTTCATGGTAGTCCAAAATAAGCCCTGGAGATAGTGTACTCTCTTCTATGTCTAGACTGGCTACTGGCTCGAGTTTGCGGAATGAAGCACTATTTACCCTCGATAAAAATTGGTCTTGATTGTAGGCACGAGTCCGAACAGTGGTGGACTTATCTATAGCAAAAGGCTCGGAATATACAGTAGAAGATAGCGTTGGTTCTGAACCATCGGTTGTGTAGACAATTGTTAGATCCTCAAAAGCTGCCTCAATGGTAATTTCAAGTTCATCTTCAAATACAGAAACAAGAGGCTGAATTCTAGGTGCTGGGGGCTCAATGACCGTCGCCTTACGATCGCCATTTTCTTTATTTAGTTGAATGGTGTCAAATAGTCGTCCTTCGTGGTCAATCGCCTTAAATACTAAGGTTCCCTCATGGATAGAAAATGTAGCATAATGATGACCTTTTTGAATCTCAGCGGTGAACCAGTTACGCGTTGGGGCAAAATCTTCAATAAAACCACCGGCACCCCCTGAATTGATGTAAATGACACCCTCTTTTTGATTCACCATATCTTCTTTTAAAGGCCATGTTCTTTCATAAACGTGAGTATGACCAAATAGGTTAAAATCGACTCCATACTTCTCGTAGAGTGGAACTAGATTTCGGGTATGAGTTCCCATGGTAGAAGCTGCATAATTTGCGTCCCCGTGATCATTCTCCTCTGAAGAATATGGGGGATGATGGTGGACGACAAACTTCCACATAGCATCTGACTTTGCAAGCTCCCACTCTAACCAATTGTATTGCTCAGACCCTTCTTGAACATCACGATTTGAATCGATCATAAAAAATTGAGCATTTCCATAGGAGAAGGTATAGTAGTATTCAGGCTCTGGATTTGCCATGTAGTCATAGTAGAACTGCGCATCATTTTCATGGTTACCAAGTACTGTGTACATAGGAAAACGTGACATTACCATATGACCAGGGGCAAAAAATTCATCCACCCAGTCATCTTTCATTCGTCCATCATCCACAATATCCCCAACATGTACGATGAAATTCGGACGCTCCTCCCAAACTCGTTCAGCGATTTTACCCCACGCCCAAGGAGTGCGAGAGTTTATCTGTGTATCACCAATTAATGCAAACGTGTAAGCGGATTCATCATGTACTTTTGTTTTAAAACTAAAAAGTTCACTTTCGTACTCCTTACCTGTTTCTGTTTCTCCGACAACTTTCCAGAAATAATTGGTTTCAGGTTCTAAATCCTGTAATAGAACCTCATGCAAATATTTTGATTCCATTGATACTGTTTGCACGTCTAGAACGGCCTCATCAACATTAAATCTTGCTTTACCATAATGCACTTCTCCCTTTGATAATTCTTTGGTTTCCCAAAGCACAACCATGGAGGTTTTAGTGGAATATTGTAAGTAAGGTTTTATTAAAAAGGAGTCATCTTGCTGCGCTTTTAATGGAGATACCATAAAAAGTGATGCAGCTATAAAAAGAAGTCGTTTTTTCATGGGTACTAACTCGTGGATTAACGAAGTATTAAATGTTTCAAAATGCCCATGATTCAACATTTTTCATATTATTTTTACATAAACAATCCATCTATTAATCTTTCGACTCACTTTGTGAAGTCAATTATTTTATGCGTACTCCTACTCCTTTTCGTGAACTTGAGTTATTCGTCTTTGACATCGCTGGAACAACACTAAACCATAAGAATGAAGTCAATGCGTGCTTTGAGAATACACTTACGAAATACAATATTCCCATTGATCGCGCTCATTTAAATAGCATTATGGGCTACAAGAAGCGTGTAGCAATTCAAATGGCTTTAGCACACCAAGGGCTTGATGATAAAGACGACATTGTAGATGCCATTCATGATGACTTTTTGAGCTCAATGAATCAGTATTACGAATCGTCTGATGAAGTTGAAGCAGAAAAGGGTGTTTCTGAATTGTTTGATTTCCTAAAAGACAATGGGAAAAAGATTGCCTTAGATACGGGATTTAGCCGTTCGACTGCTGAGATAATCATTCAAAGGGTTGGCTGGGATACAAAAGGATATATCGATGCATTCGTGGGAAGCGATGAAGTTCCTCAAGGTAGACCTGCACCATTTATGATTCATCGCTTGATGAAGGAGTGTGAGATTGAGGACGTGAGTAAAGTTGCCAAAACCGGGGATACTCCTTCAGACTTATTAGAGGGGAAAGAAGCTATGGTAGGTCTCAATGTGGGAGTGACGTATGGGACTCACAAAGCCAATGAGTTAAAAGAGTATGATCATGATCTACTAATTGGGCACCCTGTAGAGCTTAGTGAGTATCTAACGAATCAATAAGCCATGAAAAAAGGTGAGGGAAGTCAACCAGATTTAGATTCAGAAGGTGATAGTAATCTTTCAGAATCTAGGGCTCGCTGGCATGAGAATCGAACCGAATTGGAACGTTCTTGGCTGGATCGTGACGCACAGGCTTTCCTACATCAAAGCTTATCCACACCTTGTTTAACCGTTGTTGAGTCATGTGAAGGTGCTGAGTTTGTCGACATTGAAGGACGACGTATTCTCGACTTTCATGGAAATTATATTCATAATCTTGGCTTTGGGCATCCTGAAATACTTCAAGCAGTCCAAGAACAGCTCCATACACTCAGTTTTTCAACTAGGCGATATACCAACAAACCTGCAATAGAGCTTGCAGAAAAGTTGGGGCAGCTCACAAATGGATCCTTATCACGGGCATTGTTTGCTCCTGGTGGGGCTGAGGCCATGAGCATGGCTCTAAAAATAGCTCGTATGGTGACCGGAAGACATAAAACGATCTCTATGTGGGATTCTTTTCATGGCGCAACACTCGATACTATTTCAATTGGGGGTGAAGCGACCTTTCGATATCAAGCGGGCCCTTTGCTACCAGGCACAGAGCATGTACCACCCTTTAATCCTTCTGAATGCCCTTTTGAATGTGGCTCCGCTTGTAGTGGCTCTTGTGCAAGATACATTGACTATGTACTGGAAAAAGAGGGTGATGTTGCCGCTGTAATTGGTGAGACGATACGATCATCACCCTTTTTACCACATCCTAACTATTGGCAAACTGTCAGAGATGCGTGCGATCGTCACGGCGCACTCTTGATACTTGACGAGATTCCACATGCTTTTGGACGTACAGGTGCCATGTTTACTCATCAACATTATGGGATTGTGCCAGATCTATTGGTCGTTGGCAAGGGGTTAGGGGGCGGAGTTATTCCGTTTGCCGCCGTGTTGGCTAAGGATGAGCTAAATGATGCCATCAAGGATCGTGCTATTGGACATTTTACGCATGAAAAAAGTCCTCTTGGAAGTCGTGCCGCATTGGCTATGATCGAAGTCATTGAACGTGATGAACTCGTGGCCGGTGCCGCTGCAAAGGGCAAAGCTGCTATCATTGAACTGAAGGCTATGGCTGAGTCGCATCCTTGGGTTCATGATGTGAGAGGATTGGGATTGATGCTCGGAATTGAATTGCGTAATCCTAAGAGTGGAGAACCTGCTAAAGCGTTTGCAAATGACGTCATGGTACGGTCATTAGAGCTCGGACTAAATTTTAAAATATCTATGGGGTGCATCTTGAATTGGACGCCACCACTCACTGTCACAAGCAAACAATTATCCAAAGCGATATCCATTCTTAATCAAGCTCTTCTTGACTGCCAACCTGCTGCGTAATCAAACAATACACTATGAAACAGTCACTCAAACTTTCCATTTTACTCCTTCTTGCTCTTCCCTTTACTGTTCAGGCTCAATTTATATCAACTGGGGCTTCCTTTGGCTCCACAAAACATGTCATATTCATTGGGGTAGATGGGCTCAGTCCCGATGGTGTCAGACAAGCATCGACACCTGCGCTTGATCGCCTGATGAATGAAGGAAGTTATTCACTATCCGCACGTGGGGTGCGTCCTACAAATTCGAGTCCAAATTGGGGGTCTATGCTTATGGGAGCAGCTCCTGAACAGCATGGAGTCACTTCAAATGGATGGCGTGAAGATCGTCAACCCTATCCACCGAATACAAAAGTCGGTAATCGAGGTTGGTTTCCTACCATTTTTGACATAATTCAAGACCAACAACCAGACATGGAAGTAGGTACAGTCTATCATTGGCAAGGATTTCAAAACTTGTTTAATAGAGAAACGCCAGATTACGAAATGCATGGACGAACAGAGGAAATCACGACACAAATTGCAATAGACTACATTGTTGAAGAACGTCCGAACTACCTTTTCATTCATTTGGACCATGTTGATGCAGCAGGTCACCGTGATGGTCATGGATCTGACGCTTACTATGAATCTGTATCCAAAGCTGATTCACTGATTGGATTGATTCTCAGCGCTCTTGACGAAACATTTGGTCAAGAATATGTAGTTATGGTGAGCTCAGATCATGGTGGGGTAGGATATGGTCATGGTGGAGACTCTTTGGCTGAAATTGAAATTCCTTGGATCATATCTGGAAAAGGTGTCCGAGAAGGACTGGACTTGCAATCACGTATTAATACGTTTGATAGTCCATCCATGGCTGCATATCTCTTGGGGATACAACAACCTCAA
>CAJXOH010000055.1 GCA_913057895.1 uncultured Bacteroidota bacterium | reverse complement strand
AGGATGAGCGTGGGGAGGCTGGGAAATATGTCGTCCACTGTAAAAGTGGTGCACGTGCAGCTGTATCCGCATCACTACTCAAGCGGGAAGGCCATGAGATTGCCCTTGTTCAGGATGATGTTGCCAATTTAGCATCTCCTGTTACAGCTTAATTCATTGTTTTTTCACTAGGGTACTCTACGGATGAATTCATCGATTACACGCCTTTTGCCAGGATTAAAGTGGGTCGGCAGGTATAATGCCGACCTCTTTAAAGGTGACTTGACTGCAGGACTAACCGTGGCAGTCATGCTTATTCCTCAAGGAATGGCGTATTCTGTGTTGGCGGGATTACCACCGATTTACGGACTCTATGCATCACTTGTTCCAATTCTGGTATACGCTTTACTAGGAACCTCAGCGCAGTTAGCGGTAGGTCCTGTCGCGATGGTGAGTTTACTTATCTATACCGGCGTTGGCGCCATTGCAGAGGTTGGATCCGATGCCTTCATTCAATTATCAGTACTTGCCGCGCTTGGAGTTGGTGTCGTACAACTCGTGATGGGGCTCTTTCGGATGGGATTTATGGTCAATTTTTTGTCCCATCCGGTATTGAGTGGATTTACCTCCGCTGCAGCTCTGATTATCGGTACTAGTCAATTAAAAAGTCTGTTCGGAGTCGATTTACCCTCGTCCAAACTCATTCATGAGGTGTGGGGGGCATTTTTTCAAAATCTTGGTGGAATCAATGGAGTGACTGCGGCCATTGGCCTCGGGTCAGTAGCTTTGCTAATGGGTCTACGGGCATGGAATAAAAAATTTCCAGGTGCATTAGCAGTCGTCGTCCTTGGTACCGCTGTAACGGGAATCATGAGCTTGAACGGACAAGGGGTTGCCATTGTCGGTGATGTCCCACAGGGCTTACCTTCATTTGGCGTGCCAGCTTTTTCAATGGCTAGCATACAGGCCTTGCTACCCACAATCCTTGCAATAGCACTTGTAGGGTATATGGAATCGATTGCTGTGGCAAAAGCGATTGCGACTCGGCGTGGGTACAAAGTGGTTCCAAATCAAGAGTTGATTGGACTGGGCGCTGCAAACATTTTTGGGTCCTTTTTTCAAAGCTTTCCTACTACAGGTGGGTTATCCAGAACAGCTGTGAATGATCAAGCAGGTGCCGAGACAAATTGGGCGGCTATCATCAGTGTCGTCTTCATCGGCCTGACGCTTCTGTTCCTGACACCTTACTTTTATTATTTGCCAAAAGCGGTACTGGCTGCCATTATTATGGTTGCGGTTGCTGGACTATTTGATGCTAAAGAAATGAAGCATCTATGGTTAACCGATAAAAAAGATTTTGCCATGCTAGCTGCCACATTTGTGGCGACCCTTACCCTGGGGATTGAAGAAGGGATAGGTGTAGGGGTCTTGCTCTCTATCATTATGGTTGTCTATAGTGGCTCTAAACCTCACACTGCCGAATTGGGTCGTCTTGAAGGGACCCGAACCTACCGTAATCTTGAGCGTTACGAAAATGCAACGAGAACTGACGGCGTTCTTGTCTATCGATTTGATTCCCCGCTCTTTTTTGGCAATAGTGAGCGATTTGGGGATGCTTTGCGGGAAAAAATCGAGATGCGTGATGACGACATCACTCATATTGTCTTGGACGCTGCGAGTATCCATTCCATCGATTCAACAGGTGCGCATGCTCTCGAAACACTTATTCACGAGTTTCAAGAAAAAGGAATTGGTGTGAAACTCAGCGGAGTCATTGGGCCTGTTCGTGACATTCTTCATAAGACCCATGTCATGGATCTAGTGGGTGAGGATCATTTTTACTTTGATGTACAGGAAGCGATGGAGTCCATATCGATGAATGGACAATCCAAAAATGGGTCTACAACCATGACACATTCTGCTGCTCAAGCAAACGGGAAGTCTTGACCGTAAAAAAGGTTCGTCTTTTTGCGAATCAATTGGCATATTTAGAAGACGTAAGCAGTACCTAGGTAGGTAATTGTCCCCCATCATTTTGTCTCTCTAATTGTGAACATTTTCTCAAAAAACCAAGCTCGCTGCGTCCTACTAGCTATAGGGTCTTTCCTTTTATTTGGATCTCAAGGAGCCATTGCCCAAGGAAACTCGATGGATCAAAATTCATCCAACGAACTTTCCAATCGATTTGCACTCACCGCAAGTGCTGGGCTTAATGGATTCGGTGGAGAACTGGTTTGGGGACTAGGTGAAAAACTAAATTCTCGCATTGGATTTCATGGGGGTTCTATCGGACTCGATGGTGAGTTTGACAATCAGGACCCAACTATCGGTTTCAATGGTGACATCTCTTTGACGAGCCTTTCACTTATCCTCGATTATTACCCATTCGGAAAAGTGGTTGGGTTTTCTGTCGGTGCTTACTCCCATGCACAAACATTTAGCCTTGACGGAGAGGCGCTTGAAAACTATGTGATTGATGACCGTTCATTCACTCCAGGAGAGCTTGGCACTATGAGTGCAACCCTTGACTATCCTTCGAGCATCAAGCCATACGCTGGGTTGGTTCTTGGACACCCAACGAGGCTGAATGGTCGAGTCAAAGCGCACATCCAAATCGGCGCAATGTATAGTGGTGCGCCAACGCTAGATTTAGAGGCAACTGGGATGATTGCCCCGACCGCCGATAATGAGGCAAAACTTAACGACGCATTACAAGATTTCCCATGGACGCCCGTCCTTAATTTGGGAGTCTCTGTAAGGATTCGCGATTAGGTTCAGAAATTCCCCTTATATTTGTTGCTGCTCTTTCGGTTGCCGCTGTGGCGGAATTGGTAGACGCGTTGGACTTAAAATCCAATTCGATGACAAATCGAGTGCCGGTTCGAGCCCGGCCAGCGGTACAACTTTGAGCTAATATCCAAGCAGAGATAACGTAGATTCAGGCCCCATCGCTTCGCGAAACGTCTCTACAGAGATTCCCTCCTCTGATTCACGCACCAACACATGTTTAGGTTGTGGGAGTAAGCAATGTTGAAGGCCTCCATACCCTCCCACCGTCTCCTGATACGCGCCCGTGTGTAAGAATGCCACATAGGTTTCTTGATCTCTAGAATAGGTAGGCATAAACAGGTGATGGACCTCTTGATCCATTGTCGTAGAGCTTGACGACATCATGATACTCCCTTGATCATTGTAATAGTCGTCTCCGTCACAGGTCATCCCCCCTAAAGACACCCTTTCAAACCCTTCAAACCAACCATTTGTAGGCAAGGTGATAAAGCGTTGATGAATCGCCCAAGCATCAGGAAGATTTGACATGATAGATCCATCAAGCATATTCCATCGCTCTCGGTCATTTTGGCTTTTTTGAAGCATCACTTTCATGAGTAAGCCTCCACTCTCACCTACATAAAAGGACCCAAACTCTGATACAATCGTGGGATGTGGCGCGCTGAACTCATCACATGTTTGCTTGAGTTGTTCAACGACTTGATGAATCAATGAAGCATAGTCAAAATCGAAATCGAGTGTTTTCTTGATGGGTAATCCACCACCAATATTGAATAATCTAATGCTTGAGCAATGAGTCGCAGCTTCCGTGTAAAGCCTCATTGCTTTGATACTTTCATTCCAAAAATAAGCGGTATCACGAATTCCGCTATTGATAAAGAAATGAATCATCGTGGGAATAAGCATCTCAGAACTATGTAACTGAGAGACAAGTTCCATGATCTTGGTCGCCTTCATTCCAAGTCTTGACGTATAAAATTCAAATGAAGGATCTTCCTCAGTCGCAACTCGGAATCCCACCTTAAGACCTTTCGGCGCGGCGGTAAGTAGGCGGTGTACCTCATCTTCGTTGTCAAGGATACAAATCAGGTTTTGCATCCCCATCGAGTGTAGTTCTAGCACTCCATTGAGGTAACGATCCGATTTACATCCATTGCATAGGATATACGTTTGGTGAGTGATCATTCCTGCTGAAAGGAGATGTTGGACGATGTCAAGATCGACGGCAGAGGACGTTTCAAGATGGCATCCAGCCTTGATGGTTTCTTCAACACTAAATCGAAAGGGGGAACTTTTCGTCGCAAATGCAGGGATGTACCCACCTTGATAATGGTGTGATTCTATGGCGTTTTGGAACCATTCATTTGCTCGACTCACTGCGAGAGAAATAGAAGGGATATAATGAAAACGAAGTGGTGTGCCATGTGTTTGGGCAACATCAAAAAGATCAACACCATGGAATTTTAATGTCCCATGCTTCGACACATCCAAACCTTGCTGTGGCCATGTGTAGGTTTGGGAGAGCAGATCTATAAATCGGCGTTTCATCGTATCAAAGGTACGAGTTTAGAGTCTGAGAATGAGGGGGTATATCTTTACGGCCTAGCTTGTGCAAGCGAAGCTGTTGATCCATGATCTGTGTCATAGCGTTTCTCGTACCAACGAAACACAAAAACAGTAAAAATGGTCAGAACAACCGTAATCACACCCATCCAGATGCTGAGGTTTTTGAAAAAATCAAGCCAGCTTAACTCTGCCACAAAAAAATCCTTGTATAGCATGACACCAACGCTCGCTAAGTACCCAAATGCATCGCAAATATACATGAGATAGCCAATATTACTTTTCGTTTTGAATAAAGCAATCCAACGTTCAAACAACATGGTATGATAGAACATATACGCTAAGTACATGCCAAAGCCAACACTAATCATCCAAAATGCAGGGCCTATAATATTCTGATTAAACAAATACGTCGTTACAAGCACAGAGACACCACCAAAAAGGAACATGGCAAAATTGACGTAAAAGGCGGAGCGATTATTACGAATCACAATCATGACCGCTGAAATTAATAGCACTAATACCGCAATAGGAATCTCAGAAAACGTGAGAATTTCAGGGACGTCAGCAAACCCTAATCCATTCCAGATTTCTACAGCAAAATTATCTCTAAAGTCACGATATGCGTTAAGCAGCATGTAAATAACTGTTAATGAAACAATTCCCACAGAGAATTTCTTGAAAAATGCTCCCCTATCAGCTTTTGTCATTGGAACCCTTTCTGTTCGATGTGCTTCATCTTCATCATCTGGAGGGGCCATTTTGGAGAGCAACCAAAGTCCCAAGAACAACGTTGGTACAAAACAAAGCCCTGTGATGAATGGCATCCAAAATTCAGATACACCTGAAAGAACAAAGGATCTCCCTACTGATTTAACAAATCCTGAGGCTACGATAAAGCTTGAAGCCATTCCCGCAGCAAGCAGTTCTGTTTGTCGTCTTCCCTCTAGAAAGGCAAATACCATCCCCCATATCATCCCAAGTGGTAAACCATTAAAAAATAGGAAGATGAAATTGTAGGGTTGAGGAACCAATCCAAAAAGTAACAGTGCCACCCAAGCAACACCAATTAATGAGATGATCGTGGTAATACGTTGGTGGGGTTTCAATTCTGATACTACCTTGATCCCCATGAATTTAGAAATGGTATACCCGATAACTTGAGTAATGATCAGGATGATTTTGTAATCTACACCCCACAAACTTAAGTCTGCAAACTCAGCCGCAGAAAAAGGCTTCCTGAATGCATACATACTGAAATACGTGATGAATGCTCCAGCAATGCCCAGAATTAAGGTCCATTTTTTATCTGAAGGACTAATTGGTGCTTTTTGTGTGTCTGTCATGTGTGGATCCCTAATTCTTGTTGAACAATTTCTTCCGCTAGGCCAAACGAAAGAGTCATACCTGCACCCCCCAATCCATTAACGATTGTAACACCCTCTTCTGGATGAGCAATAAACTCTGTTTTTGATGGGTGCTTGGGGTACACTCCATGCCATGTCTCTTCGATCTCTAGTGAAGACGTATTCATCATGGTAGATAGATAGTCCATAATCCATGTGTTAACGTCTGCTTTTTCAAATGGATCAAAGTCCAGACCATACTCATGCGAATCGCCAATCGTGATTTGGTTGTGATTGTTAGAGGACGC
>CAJXOH010000054.1 GCA_913057895.1 uncultured Bacteroidota bacterium | reverse complement strand
GCTGTGAGGTCATATTGAATCGGTGTAAGTGATGCGTAGCCATCGTTTAACACTTTGATGTCTGTGTCTTCACTGTGATCCAAAAGTTCTAAGCGCCCTGTCATCCAATAATAATCTCGATTGGCTGGGTCGCGTCGACCATCAAATTCTTCGACGTATCGTGAGTTTGCCTGCCGTGCCCACTTTACTCCTTTAAGTGGTCCCGCAGGGGCATTCAAATTCAGTGTTACCCCTGGTGGAAGTCCGTGGTTAAGCACATAACCAATCACCTTGCGAGCGGCGTCTTGCGCTCCCGACAAATCAGCCTCTTCATCAAAATCGAGACAACTCACTGCGATTGACGGTGTTCCCATAATGGTCCCTTCCGTCGCAGCCGAGACTGTTCCACTATAAATCAGGTTAATGCCCGCATTCGAGCCATGATTGATACCACTCACCACCAAATCTGGTTTTTGACGCAATAATTCATGGTGGGCAAGCTTAATACAATCAGCTGGTGTCCCAGAGCACGCCTGGCCATGAAAACGGTTGTCCACTTGAAACGCACGGGTGCGCAACGGCACATTTATGGTTACCGCATGCCCCACAGCGCTTTGTTGCCGGTCTGGTGCCACGATTTCAACATCGCCAAATTCATCAGCGACCTCAGCTAGTGCCTTGATGCCTGGTGAGAAGATTCCGTCGTCGTTACAAACAAGGATTAATGGTTTACGCACGTTGGCACCGGAAGCATCACTCATAGGACTCATCTTTGGAGGGGAAGGTTTTGGCTCGAACATCAGTAACATATTGAGCAATGGCATCGTTTGCGAGTTGTCCAAGCTCGCCGTAGCGACGCAAAAAACGTGGCTCAAATCCTTTGTTTAAGCCTAGCATGTCGTGTAGCACCAACACCTGACCATCACATTCAACTCCTGCGCCAATGCCAATCGTGGGGATATCCAGAGATTCGGTCACTTTCTTTGCCAAGCCAGCTGGGATTTTTTCCAACACCACCGAAAACGCTCCCGCTTCTTGAACAGCCTGCGCATCTGCGAGAAGCTTCTCCGCCTCTGCCTCCTCTTTTGCCCGAACAGTGTACGTGCCAAATTGATAAATACTTTGAGGAGTTAGCCCTAAATGAGCCATCACGGGAATGCCTGCGTCCACAATTCGACGAATAATAGGCGCGACCGGTTCACCTCCTTCCAGTTTAACCGCATGCGCCCCTGCCTCTTTCATCAAACGGCCTGCATTTTGTAGCGCTTGACGAGCTGTAACTTGGTACGACATAAATGGCATGTCAGCAACCACTAACGCTGTTTCTGCGGCTCGCACCACACACTGTGTATGATAGACCATATGGTCCATGGTCATCGGAATAGTCGTCTCGTGACCTGCCATGACGTTACTGGCTGAATCACCCACTAAAATTACATCCACACCGGCTTGATCGACCCATTTCGCCAGCGTAAAATCATACGCTGTTAACATCGCAATTGGACGCCCCTCCTGCTTCATTAGCTGGAGTGTTTTAGTCGTCACTTTTGCAGGCCTATCGTGGGTATTTGTACTCATGGTTCGTGTGGTTGTGAGAATGTTGCGCCTGTCTCGTTATTCCTTATTGACCAGTGCTGCGGAAGCCTCTAACTCGCAGGTCACCTCGCCATCGACGGTTGCTTTGCCCGTCATTTGAACAAACTGTCTTCGGCGTCCCGTAAACTCAACCTCAAGCGTAAGTACATCCCCTGGAACAACTTGACGTCGAAATTTACAGTTATTAATCCCCGTAAATACCATGAGATAATCCTGTGGATTGTCCTGCTGACTCATCAGGAGAATACCGCCTGCTTGGGCTAAAGCCTCAACTTGGAGGACCCCTGGCATAATTGGGGCACCTGGGAAGTGGCCGTTAAAAAACTCCTCATTGGCGGTCACATTCTTGAGTGCAGTGATCGTGTCTCCTGAAATCTTCGTTACACGGTCGACAAGTAAAAATGGGTAACGGTGTGGTAGAAGCTTTTTAATGTCTTCGATGTGCATTACAGCATTCTCTGAATCACTCATACTAAATACGGTTAGGTCATTAATTTGCTACAGTTCCTACGTAAACATAGGCAATTCCACCCGATAGTTTCACAGCGCGGGTGGAAGAAAAAGCCTTGGACTGGGTCATCAAGGCTAAGAAATCATCTCCTGCAGGAAATGCTGCGCTTGTTTCTGGAAGGTACACGTATGCTTCACGATTTCCACTAAGCCATCCCCCAATGGTAGGCATCACAGTGTAACTGTAAAACCGGTATAGGGCGCCGAAAAGACCTTTGGGTTGACCAAATTCGAGGACCATCACCCGACCACCTGGCTTACAGACCCTCGCCATTTCTTGGAGTCCAAGCACTGGGTCGTCTACATTACGGATTCCAAATGCGATAGAGGCAATATCATATTGATTCGATTCATAGGGTAAGGCAAGTGTATCAGCGACTTCGTAGTCAATCTCAAGGTTGGCTTTTTGTGCCTTTCCGGGAGCATAAGAAATCATTTCGGGGGAAAAATCGGTTCCAAGGACCCGGCCTGAAGGCCCAACCGCTTTTTTAAAAAGCATGGCTAAATCACCTGTGCCTGTTGCACAATCCAGCACCCACTCACCCGACTTGGCAGCCGACTCTTTTACCGCCCTTTTTCGCCACATTTGGTCAATTCCTAACGATAATATTCGATTGATACGGTCATACGACTCAGCAATCGATCCAAACATGGAGCGAACTTTTTCACTCATGAGGTCTCCTCCGCTAGACTCCCATCCTCTGGGGGAATGGCGTGGGTGTGTTCATTCAGAAACACCACTTCAAAGTGACCAAATGCCTCATTGTAAATCTGCGACGGGACACCTGGTTGAATTTCAGACTGTTGAACATCAGACTGTTGAATTTCAGGCGGTTGGGATGCAGACTGTTGCGCAGGCTGAGGAGCCCATTTTAAATAATTAATACACGCATTATGGTGGGCAAACCGGCTCATCCCCTCATAACCAAGCCCCATCCACTGTGACAGTAGAATTCGAATAAGGCGTCCGTGTAAGACAAAGCCTAGCGATTCGTTGGGACTCGCACTGGCGAGTAGTTCCTGAAATTTTGTATTGGCTCGCTCAAAAACCTCTACCGCAGACTCCCCTCCCGTTGCTCGGGCGTCTCCATTTCCCTTGGACCACTCCTGGAGCATCCATTGTAGTTCTACCTGTTCATCATTGTAATCCAATCCTTCTAAGCGCCCAAAGTCCATCTCATCGAGCTCCGAGTAAGGTGTATTCTGGAGCCCTTTCACCTGAGCAATCACATCGGCTGTTTGAATTGCCCGATCCATTCCGCTTGAATAAAGTCGTTCTAATGGCTTTTCGCGAAGGACCTCAGCAACCCTGGAGGCTTGCCAGCGACCTGTTTCATTTAGAGGGGCATTAATCCCTCGTCCCTGAATCTTTCGATTAAGATTGTAATCGGTTTGACCATGGCGGAGGATATAAAGATGTCGTTGGGCCACTGCAGAAAGATCTCGTTTGATGTATTCGAGTTAATGGGTGCGTCGAGGTACATAGATGCATCTCGGTAAGTGCGCCAAAGATACCAATTTTTAACTCCCATCTTCGGCATTACCCACCACCCATGCATGAATTACAGGTTTGCAATGTGTGGAAATACTCGCATCACGAGTAATCCAACGATGAAGAACACTAGCACATTCAAATATCGTTGCTCCCGACGTGAATACATCATCAATAAGAATCCAAACGGGTCTATTCGCAAGTACTGCTTGAACCTCCTCACGAGTGTGTGTTCGAGTCCGTTCGTTTACCTTAAAGGCACCTCGAATATTTTGCGCGCGTTTCTGCTCGGAATACTTGGTTTGTGTGTGGGTTGATCGCCATCTGACAAACACACCACGTGGCAAGACGCCCATATCGGGAAACACTGTGTGAATCCCGCGGGCAATAGCTTCACTTTGATTGTACCCTCGACCTACTCGACGCCTCCAATGAATCGGTACTGGGATTAGAAGGCATTGCGACGCTGAATATGTGCATTCATTCATCCACAGATCCATTCTATGAATCGCCATCATACGTCCTAGTTGCTCCCCCACATCAGGTCTACTTTGATATTTAAGGGCATGCACCATCTCTTGAAGGGGGCCATCCCGAACAAATGGAAATGCCGCTTGGATGCTCTGTAACCCCTCTGGTAGTACTCGATCTACTGATCCTGCTAAATCGAAGCCTTTGGACTCGCATACTGGGCAGCACATTCCTTGAAGGTCACGATTCTGTATCGTATCCGTTCGGAGTCGTCCACATACGATACAAAGTTGTGGAAAAATCCATTGCCGCCCACCCTCCAAGAGTGTAGAGCTCATATTGAGCATCTCTGCTTTGATTCGATTCACGAATTGCTTGGGATTCATACGTGTCTGACTACGATTCATACACTTTCAGAACCACCCAAATCAGAAACCTTACAAGGTTTCACAGTAGAGGAATAAATCGGTATTTTAGAGAGTTATGCGCGAGATTTCACGAGATTTAACACTGCTTCGAAAACACCTCAAACTAGAGGTGCAAGACATTCATGAAGCGACCCGTTTTCCAATAGACCGAATTGAGGCCTTTGAAAGTGGTACGCTCTTTGAGGATTCTGATTTTGAGTCCAATATCACGTACATCCGCTCCTTTGTACGTGCTTATGGAAAAGCGCTAAAACTCCCTGATGATATCCTGATTGATTGCTTGGATTTTGTAGAGTTGGGAAGTTACAATCGTCAACTCATCGATTTTTTTGAATCGAGTCAAAAGAAGAAAGGGAAAAAAGAGGCCGTCAAGAAGCAAATCGTTATTGATGATACAGCAGAACCCGTTGAGTCATCATCACCAGAACCCACTCCAACAACTGGCTCGCAAGAACCACCCACATCACCTACTCCATTAACCGCTCCTCATTTTAAAAAACCACCTGTTGATGGCGTAGATTGGGCATCAAAACCGATAAAAGGGCGTACCCGAGCCCCCATTCCGCCCCATGTATGGATTATTGGTGTGGTAAGCACCTTGGTACTCATGGCTATGATTACGCTCGTGTGGTGGTTTAGTCAACGTGAACCTGGTGCCGAGGAGTCATCATCAAATGCAGCTGCGGGGCAGGCCAACCAAACGGAGCTTGCCGACGGAACAGCCTCCAATACAGACAATTCACCAAATAGGCGCTCTGGCAATTCTTCTAGCAGCCCATCGTTCGCCGAAGATGCTCAAAATGAAGCTGGACCTTCAAATTCAGACGCTCAAGTCGGCCCCAATGGCAACCCTCCATCTCAAAACAACTCAGATCCACTGGCCTACCTCGGTTCAGCCCCCTTGAATGCCTCCTACAGCGTGCTTGTGTATGCCGCCAACGGCCGACTCGAACCCATTCGAATCTGGAGTGATCAAAAACCAGAAATCGATCCCTATTGGATTGAACAAGGCCATGCTATGCGATTTGAAATGAATCAAGAACTTCGTTTGAGTGGGCAATTCAGCAACCTTCGCCTGATTGTGAATGGCCGAGATATAGGACCTATTTCACCAAATAGTGCACAAAATGGGATTCCTACATTCACCTTAACACCGTCCTCATCGCAGATGGCCAACGTTCCGCGTGAACCTCAACCCATTAATCTGCAAGACGACATCCTCATGCCAACCCAAATCGTGGATCGCCCTACCTTTGAGTAAGTGATTCGGTCCCGTTTTAGTTACAGATTTCCATGAGTTCTCCCACTGAACGTTCTGCTGCAGAAAAACGCATTCACGAGCTTCGATTGCTTCTAAACAAAGCCAATGAAGCTTATTATCAAGATGCGGCGCCCTTTATTTCAGATAAAGAATTCGATCAGGCGTTGGCGGAACTACACCATTTGGAGCAAACTTTCGGCCTTGTTACCCCTGAATCACCTACCCAGCGAGTAGGTGGAGCTCCCAGTGAAGCGTTTCAGAGTGTACAACACCCTATTCCAATGTTGTCGCTTGACAACACATACAACGAAGAGGAATTGCGTGACTTTGATGAACGAGTTCGTAAAGGATTGGGAGAACAAACAACGTTCACCTACTCCGTTGAGCTAAAATTTGA
>CAJXOH010000053.1 GCA_913057895.1 uncultured Bacteroidota bacterium | reverse complement strand
TTGATCTGATTGCAGTGTGCTCGAATGAGCTCCATCACATCGAGATTTTTCTTGTGAGGCATAATGGAGCTTCCTGTCGTCCAGGTCTCTGGAAAAGAGAGGAACCCAAAGTGTGGGTTGGCATAAAGTACCACATCCATTGCCATCCGAGCCAGGGTGTCAGCAACACCAGCCAACGACTGCGAGACAATTCTCTCAGTTTTGCCACGACTCATTTGAGCGGCCACTACATTTACATGCAGAGAGTCAAATGAAAGAAGGTTTGTGGTACACTCTCGATCTATTGGAAATGACGATCCATATCCAGCACCGCTTCCTAATGGATTTTTATTGACATAACGGTACGTGGCTGACCACTGCTCAAGATCATCAATGAGGCTTTCTGCATACGCTCCAAACCACAGACCAAAACTCGACGGCATCGCTAATTGTAAATGGGTGTACCCTGGTAAAAGGGTGTCTTTATGAGCCTCACTATGGGTCAGAAGCTGTGTAATGAACGCTTCAATCTGGGACGTTAAATGTCCCAGCACATCACGCAAATACAACTTTGTATCGAGCAGAACCTGATCATTGCGACTTCTGGCCGTGTGAATTTTCTTGCCAATTTCACCCAACGATTCTGTCAGATTAGCCTCTACAAAGGAGTGAATGTCTTCGTAATCGTCGGGAATCTCGAAACTTGGGTCACTAACCACTGGATGTAATGACTGCAAATGGGTGATAATAGCGTTGGCTTCTGATTCATGTAGCAGTCCAACTTTTTGAAGCATAAGGGCATGTGCAATACTACCGAGAACATCATATGGTGCCAGAACCTTATCCCAATGAAGGTCTTCCCCAACTGTAAACTCATGAACACGTTGATTCACATCACTGCCTTTTGACCAAAGTTTTGTCATACGTAATGGTTTGTGGTGGGGGAGGTGTATTAGCTTGGAAATTGTACATGTTGTAGCAGATCCAAGTATCCCATGATTCCAGTTCTAATTTCTTCTACTTCAATATACTCATCTGCTGTATGCGATCTCATAGAACGTCCAGGTCCAAGCTTACATGCACTAAATGGCAGCCTTCCTTTATCAGAGCTAGTGGGAGATCCATACGTTTGCCAACCCAAATCAATACCTGCACTTATTAAAGGGTGATCTAATGAAATCATCGAAGAGCGAAGAGTAAACGATCGTGGGGTTAATTCGCTGGTAAGATTTGCAGAGAGGGTTTCAAGAACGTCTTCATGAGAATACCCTTCATGGATACGAATGTCGATAGTAAACTCACATCGATCAGGAATTACATTATGTTTGCGGTTAGGAGTTTGAATCATCGTTGCTGTCCAAGTAACAGGGCCTAACATCGGGCTTACGACTGGCATTTGATTGTCCTGCAGCCACATAATATCCTTTAGGGCATTATAGAGGGCATTTTCTCCTTCCATTCTAGCAGCATGACCTGCTTTTCCATGGGCTACACAATCTATGACCAACAGCCCTCTTTCCGCGACAGCCATTCTCATTTGAGTAGGTTCTCCGACTACCCCACAATTCAATTCATTCGCTTTGTTTTTCTCCCCGGTAAAAGCCTCATGAGTATGAGAAAGGAATGTAGGATCTTTCAAAAGGGAACTAATACCATTTGGTCCGGATATCTCTTCCTCCGCTGTCGCTGTAAAGACAAGGTTGTACGGCCTCTCTTGCCAAGCAGATAATTTCAAAAAAGATACAGCAAGGCTTACAAGCGCCCCACCAGCATCATTTGAACCAAGCCCATAAAGTTTTCCATCTTTACGAATGGGTTCATGTGGATTGTTTGTATACCCATCATTTGGTGGGACCGTATCAAGGTGTGAGTTTAATAGAATAGAGGGTTTCTCTGGATCCCACGTAGGGGCAATGGCCCAAACGTTATGCTTATGCCTATGGACGTTGGCGTCATGTCCTCGAAGAAAGTCCTCCATTATATTGGCTGCTGGGGCCTCTTCCGTAGACAGGGATGGAGTTGCAATTAATCTAGATAGAAGCTCTAGCGCCTGTTCTGTATCCTTATCAATTCCTTCCTTGAGCATAGGTCATACAAGTAATTGAGTGCCTTTTTGAGCATTGAGTAACGCCTCCAGTTCATCATACCGACCAAGCCTTACATGCACCCCTTTTGAAGCTGCCTTGAACCCTTCCTCTAGCTTGGCAACCATTCCATGATGAATGGCATTTGTAGATTGATACTTCAGAAATTCCTCTTGCGTTAGCTCTGACAGGGTAGACGAACTGGTTTTAGAATCAGTATACACGCCATGATGATCAAACGCATAAATCAATGAACTTGATTGCCCCTGAGTAGCATATGCTACGGCAAGGCTGGATGCTATTGCATCGGCATTGGTGTTTAATAACTGTCCTGAATCATCCATGGTAATTGCGCAAAATACTGGCGACCACCCTTTGGCTCGAATCTCTTCTATATAGGGAATGTTTACAGATTGTATGTCACCAACGAATCCAAAATCGACCTGTTCTGTTGGTGGCCGTTTCGTAGACCGTATACAATGAAGATCTGCACCCGTAAGACCCATGGCTTGAACACCCTTAGCATTCAAGTCAGCAACCATTCTTGTATTTACGAGACCCGAATACGTCATGACTGCAATATCAAGTGTTTGCGCATCTGTGACACGTCTTCCATCAATGAGTGTTGGGTTTATTCCTAGAGATTCAGACAGTTCACTTGCTTTATTACCACCTCCATGCACTAGAATAAATGACCTTTTAAGTCCTGCAAGTTGATCCAATACCTCAGCATACTGATCAGGATGATCCAAGACAGAGCCGCCCAACTTTATGATTGGGATGTGATTCATAGAGCATCTATAATTTCAGCGAGTACAGCTTGGGCAGCACCAACTCTATGGTGAGCTTGGTCAATCACCATGCTTCTGGGTCCATCTAAGAGCTCATCAGGAAGTACTAGGTTTCGTCTTACTGGTAAACAATGCATGATTTTTGCGTCCGGGCTATGGCGCAGTTTTGACTCCGTCAACATCCAATCATCCTGAACAGGGGGCGTTTGTCCATAAGAGTCATAGGATGACCAATTCTTCACATAAACATACTCAGCCCCCTCGAGTGCTTCTGAAGAATCATGAGTTAGACGAGCTCCATCTGTAAAGTGCGGTGCAAGTGCATATCCTGGGGGCGCGGCAATGGTAAGGTCTATCGCATTGGACGCAAGAGCCCATTCCGTAAAACTATTGGCTACACAATGAGGGAGGGGTTTCACATGAGGCGCCCAGTGCAGAACAACCTTGGGTCTAGTCGACCCGCTGGCAAAGAGTCCCCTTCCAGTTTTGGTTTCAAGATCTTTGTCTATGGTGACAAGATCAGCAAGTGATTGTAATGGGTGAAGTGTCGCACTTTCAAGGCTGATCACTGGAATGTTGCTGTAGGCACAAAAGGCATTCCAAATACGTTCTTGCTGATCCGCTTCTTGATCTGTTAATCCCGGAAAGGTTCGAACCCCAAGGATGTCAAAATATCTTCCTAGCACCGAAGCGGCTTCCTTCACATGCTCAGTGGTAGACCCATTCATGACCGTTCCATCCTCAAATTCTAATGACCATCCATCCTTCTGCACAGAGTACACAATCGTAGTGAGCCCTAAATTTTGTGCTGCAATCTCTGTGGAAAGTCTTGTCCTAAGGCTTGGATTAAAAAAGACGAGGCCCAATCGGAGTCCTTTTCCTTTTTGAGGGTGGAGGAACGGTTCTTGGTCGTACTCGCGTGCCTTGGCTACAAGGGATGATAATTCACGCACATTTCTAACAGAATGAAAATGTTTCATACGACGTAATTTGTGGGTTTCTTCCAACTCATCATAGGCATCATTAAAGTCTTTCTAAAGGCGTTGATCAAGGTCATAACAGGCCTCTAAAAATTGATCACACTGCTCTTCCGTAACGGTAAGAGGTGGAAGTAGTCGAAGGATAGTTGGCGATGAGCTCCCTGTAAGCACTTGGTACTCCTTGAGCAATCGCTCACGAATGGTGGGCGTACCTTCAGGTGTGTCAAAACCTATCATTAAGCCTCTTCCACGCAGGTTTTTGACAAACGAGACCTTGGTTAATCCATCTCGTAATTGATGACCCCTTTGTTTCACATTCTCAGAAACATTCTCTTTTTCGAGCACCTCAAGAACAGCGAGACCAGCCGCACATGCAAGTGGATTGCCACCAAACGTGGTGCCAAGCTGACCTTTCACAGGTTTTATATCTTCAGAAATCAATAGCCCTGCAACTGGAAATCCATTACCCATTCCTTTTGCCATTGTGTATATGTCAGCTATCACTGAACTCTTATCGTGGGCAAAAAACTCACCCGAGCGAGTGTATCCACATTGGACGCTATCCGCGATGAGTACTACACCATATTCTTGTGTCAGCGAGCGGAGTAGCGTGAGATATTCATCAGTAGGTTCATAGACCCCACCAACACCTTGAATACCTTCAATGATCGCGCAAGCAAGTGTGTCTCCATCCGTTTTGAAGTAACTCTCTAATTGCTCCAAATCATTGAGTGGTAGGTGTTTTACAGGGGTTGAATGATTAATTGGCGCTTTAATAGTAGAATTATCAGTGGCAGCCAGAGCCAAAGACGTACGCCCATGAAATCCACCGGAAAACGCTAGAATCCCTTGTCGTTTCGTATGAAACGATGCGAGTTTGATGGCATTCTCATTCGCTTCTGCACCACTATTACAGAGAAAAAGGCGATGATTTGGTTTGGATGATAAAGTGCGTAAATGTTCTCCAAATTCCTCTTGTATTGGGAGATCTACCGCATTGGAGTAGAACGATAAACTAGACATTTGAGCCTGAAGTCTCTGTACCCAGTGTGGATGATTATGACCAATACTGATCACAGCATGACCCCCATAAAAGTCGAGGTACTCCGTTCCTTGAGAATCACGAACAAACGCCCCATCACCATGCACTACAGAGAAATCGAATCGTTGATATACCTCAAAAAGTGATCCTGAATTCATCATCTTGTTGCCGATAGCGAGAGTCCTGCCTCTTCCTTCAACCCAAGCATAAGATTCATGTTTTGAACCGCCTGACCGCTGGCCCCTTTGAGCAAGTTATCGATCACGACATTGATGACTAGACATCCATCGTGGAGGTCAGTAGAGAGTATTGCCTGATTTGTACCTACTACTTGTTTCAAATGAACAGGTTGGTCAGATACATGCACGAAGGGATGGGAGTCATAAGTGTCACTGATCCGCTGCGTAGCTTCTTCAAGAGTACCCTCCCATGAGATGCTCGTCGATACAAGAATGCCTCGACTAAAAGGGCCCCGCCAAGGCACAAAATGGATTTTTGGGAGAGTGGTGAATGTTTTAGTTAGATGAGTAGTGACCTCCACCATGTGTTGATGGGTCAAGACCTTGTAGGGTTGTACGTTGTGGGTTCTCCAACTAAAATGGGTCGTAGGAGTAGGCGTTTGACCAGCGCCCGTGGATCCCGTGATCCCCGTAACGTGAATAGGTGATACAATCGTAGAGCCAAACGGAAGAATAGATAGCTGGATGGCCGTCGCAAAACACCCTGGATTAGAGACAGCTTGTGCCTGCTGGATCTTCGCTCGATTTAATTCTGGTAAGCCATACACGAAAGAGACATTAGGTGCTGGCGACTGTTCGTTCCGAAAGTCTTGAGACAGATCGATGAGCTTTATCGTCCCTTTATTGACGGCTTCGCCCACCCAAGATTCTCGCTGAAGCCACTGTAGACTTTCCCCATGAGCAAGCGCCATGAAAAGGACATCAGGAGAATCTTCCTTTAATGATTCTGCGTCTTTGAATAATAGGTCATCGACTCGAATGTCATCATGCACACTAGAAATCGATTGATTTGCATGTGAGCGAGAATACGGTGAAATCCTCTCAATAGAGGGGTGGTTCAAGAGTAGACGAAGTAACTCCCCACCGGTATACCCTGCAGACCCAAGTATTCCTGCATGAATCATGATCGTTTCTTGGTTTGGTGATAGATTTTGTTTTGAAGTCCAAAAATGCGCGTGAACCCTTTTACATCGTCCCCGCTCCATGCACCCTGCTCTTCTCCATATGCACCAAATGAGGATTGCATTAAGTCATACTGACTCTCAACTCCCACAATGGTAAATCTGTAGGGGTGAAGCCTTAACGCCACACTCCCTGTAACCCTTTGTTGAGAGCTTTCTAAAAAGGCCTCT
>CAJXOH010000052.1 GCA_913057895.1 uncultured Bacteroidota bacterium | reverse complement strand
CCAACAGTTGGCTTGACAGAATAAATCGTGCTCAAACCAAAGATACACTTGACTCTCGGGAGGTATCGATTGGATTTTCTCTAGTTCCGATGTAGTGTCCATTTGATATTGATCTATCGATATCTTTTCCCCTACAAGCTTTGATAAATAGCTTGCCCTTTCTTGAAAAAAGAGATCCGTTGAATCACCTAGACTCAACTTTACAGGGCCATCCATTAAGCACTTACTCATAATTATTCGTGAGCCTTTAATGTTCTCGGGAAATTGTTGAGCTAGAGCATCGCCATTTAGAATATGAACATTAGATTGCGTCATTACCCCTCTAGTACGTAATCAAACATTTCACATCATGGGTTTGGACTAGACCAATATCAAGGAGGCAAAGCTTGTCAAGCACTTTGAATCCTGCCTTGGCACAAAGGTCAGCAGATGCATTGAGGGTGCCACCCGTTGCATAGACATCATCAACAAGAATTACAGACGGCCCGGCAGTTGCACCTTCATCAGGCATTGCAGGCGTCATTTCAATGGTATCACTTCCGTATTCTAACTCATAACTAAGTTGAACTAAGTTGGCATTTGGAAGCTTCCCTTTTTTACGAATGAGTCGAATGCCACCGCCATGACGTGCGGCCAATGCTGCTGCGATAATAAATCCTCGAGATTCAATTCCTACCCAGTAATCTGGTTTTTGATCAGTTAGCTCAACGATATCATCAATAGCAGAAGTAAACGCGTGGTTGTCAGCTAGTAAAGGTTGAATATCTCGGTAGAGAATCCCTGGGCTTGGAAAGTCCTCAATATTTGCGATATAGGAGCGATAATCGATCGTATGAGCCATAGTTTAGAGATCTAGGATTGAAAATATATTTGGAGGGTAGTTGTAGAATGATGTAATTGTAAGAAACACAATGAATAAGTCATCATGAGAGAGATTTTTAAGCCATCCGATATTTTCATCCTTTTAGCATCGCTATTCAGTATGGCCATAAGTATTTACTACTGGTTCACAGGAATGAAGGATGCAGGAATGTTCATAGGGATTTGGGTGCCTTCAATACTGGCTTTTGGAATCTACATCAAATTGTTGATTTACAACAAGAAATAAACCAATGGTAGATTCGGATATCTTCATAATAGGAATCTTTGCCTTCGGAATGCTTGTCGCTGGAGTGGGTTTCTCTATTTATGAGTTCAAAAAGATGCAAGATCAACGTGACTGAAGTTTGTATCCACTTTCTTGTGTGTTAATTTGGTGCTATGAAGGACTTTTGGAATGAACGCTACGGTGCACAAGATTATGCCTATGGAAAAGCACCAAACCAAGGGCTGAAGGAGTTTCTGAGCGCTCAGCAGCCTGTCCAGAAGCCTGTTACTCACTCCCCTCAAGGTAAATCGATCTTATTTCTCGCTGAAGGAGAAGGCCGCAATGCTGTGTATGCTGCAACCCTGGGTTATCATGTTGTCGCAATTGATTACAGTGACGAAGGGAGGCAAAAGACTATGAACCTTGCTGCTGAGATGGGTGTTGAGGACCTCATTGAATACTTTGTCATGGATCTCACGTCAGAAGATACATTTGCATGGATTCAAGAACTTGCAAAGAACCCTAAGCAAGAAACTCAAAACGAGCCTAATATTCATGATGGTAATGGAGTACCTAGAGGCTTTATAGGTGCTGTATTTTGCTTTACTCATCTTCCGGTCGATGTATGTAATTCGTTATATCATGCCTGTGCAAGCATTCTAGACCCTAATGGTTGGTTTTTTATAGAGGGCTTTGGGAAAGATCAACTCCAGTATCAGAGCGGGGGACCAAAAAATGAAGAGCTTCTTTTTGATGAGGACGATCTCAGGGGCGTTCTGGAGCCACTTTTTGAGAAAGTTGTTGTATTATCAGGAAACAAAATTTTAGATGAAGGGCCATTTCACCAAGGGGAAGGTCACTTGGTTACGGTTCATGCACATGGAGTAAAGCAATGATCACTCATAAATCACACCACTGGATAGTGTTACTCGCACTTTTATTTCTTGCGATTGGCTGTTCTGTAAAAGAGGGAGACGTTGCAATTAACCGTGCAACTGGACAGGAATATTCATTGGTAGAGCATGCTGTCTCATCAGAGGATGGGCGTCAAGTAAGTCGATTGTCGCTACTGAATGAGTCAGATGAGCTCGTCACGCCTCCTGAATCGATTGAGGTCCTATCAGATTCACTTATGGACTACTATCGAATATATCGAGTCATTGCAGGCACCAAATATGAGGTGCATTTACTCGAAGATCAGTTCATGTTTCGAACGGACTGAGTTACATTCAAAGACGGTCAAGATCGGAGCAGCCTAGGATTGGTTTTTCGAAGACTCGAGACTTTGAATACGGGAGGTTAGTTCAAGGATAAATTCCTGAATCTCACCCCTATCAGGCTCATCCACGGTCTTACTGAGCAACATAATTCGTTGAGACCGCAAGATTTTTAACCTACGCAGAGACATAACATCAAGCTCCTCATCTGAGAGACGAATCATTTGTCGGATAGCTCGTTCATCAACGCAGTGACCTTTTCTCGAATGGTGTCTCGAACCACACGAAATTCATCCGGATCCATGTCTCGAGGATCAGGAATATCCCAATCGATTCGTTGCTTTGCGGGTACCCAAGGACATTTGTCTCCACAACCCATACTTACCACAGCATCAAGTGGTACGTCTGTGGGTAAGTTATCCACCGACATGCTTTCGTGCGTTGAGAGATCATAATCAAGCTCAGCCATTGCTTGGATTGCTCGGGGGTTGATTTTCCCAGATGGGGCCGAGCCGGCACTGTATGCTTCAACAGGCACACCACTTAACTTGGCAAAGGCTTGAGCCATTTGGCTTCGATTGGAGTTTTCTATACAAACAAAGGCGATTTTTAGCATTCTATCGTTGGTGCTATTTCTTCAATAAATTTGACGACAACGTTCAAAAAACCTCGCTAGCGGCTTTCCAATTATCGATTATACAAACTACTCTTCGTTTGTAATCAAATTATAAAGTCGATCAAAAAACGTTGCAATAACGGCCCCTAGTAATGGAGCCGTAACATAAATCCAAAAATGTGTGTAGTCACCTAATACTGCAGCCGGGCCAAATGAACGTGCCGGATTCATGGATGCACCCGTAATCGGTCCAGCAACTAGAGCTTCAATGAATATGATCCCGCCTATCACGACTCCAGTGAGCAGACGATTCGATTCAACGGCAAGAATCCTGAAAATCGTAATCATGAGCATAAACGTCAGAAACACTTCCAACGCAAATCCTTTCCATTCCACGACAGATAGTGATGTCATGCCAAGATTGCGATCCTCAGGAAAGAGTATATGAATCGATAGAGAAGCCGCAAATGCCCCAAGAAACTGCGCTGCTACATAAAACAATGAGTCTAGAGCAGAAATCTCTTTTTTCAACCAAAATGAGAGGGTCACAGCTGGATTAATGTGTGCACCAGAAATAGGGCCAAACATGTAAACCATTAACGCGACGATGGATCCAAACGTTAGGGATATCCCAAGGTGACCAATAGGTTGAAGACCGGCGGCAGTGTATGCTGTATTGACGACAACTGCACCTGTACCAAAAAAGACTAAGGCAAACGTACCGGTGAATTCGGAAAGGGCTTTTTGTAGACGAGGGATCATTGGGTACGTGTTAGTCTATAATTGAGTGTAAATCTTCCATTAAATCCTCTACATCTTCAATTCCTACGCTTAATCGCACCAATCCATCAGCAAGACCTGCTTTATGTCGTACATCGGCTGGAATAGAGGCATGGGTCATTGTGGCAGGGTGATTGACCAGACTCTCAATGCCCCCAAGGCTTTCCGCAAGTGTGAAATACTTGAACTGCGATATTTTCGCTGCCGTCTCTTCAACGGAGGCTTTTAGCTCAAAGGAGACCATGCCTCCAAAATCGGACATTTGTTTGGCCGCAGTCGCATGCCCAGGATGACTAGCTAGGCCTGGATAATACACTTTGGCTACGTTTGGATGCTCTTCAAGCATATGGGCGATAGATTTGGCGTTGGTACAATGACGGTCCATTCTAACACCCAACGTTTTTAGGCCGCGATGGGTGAGCCATGTTTCAAACGGAGAGGGATTTAGCCCCATCGAAAGCCGTGCAAAATCAAAGGCCTCTTTGTATTCCTGATGATTCGTGATAATGGCCCCTCCTACTACGTCTGAGTGACCTCCGATATATTTTGTGGTGCTATGCCAAACGATATCTGCTCCAAGCGTGAGCGGTTTTTGTAGTGCGGGTGACGCAAAGGTATTATCGACGAACGTAATCACCTTATGCTGTTTGGCTGCCGCGCATGCATCTTCAATATCGGTAATGCGTAACAAAGGGTTGGTAGGGGTCTCAAAAGAGAGTAAAGTGTAAGAACCGTTTGCTATTTCCTTTTTGACCGCTTCCAAGTCCTCAAAAGGCATGGTTTTAAAACCTATACCCATTTTTTCAAACACCTTGGTCATGAGCCTGTATGTCCCACCATACATGTCATTAATACCCAATACTTGGTCGCCAGGTTTAAGGATGTGCAAAAGAGCTGTTACCGTAGCAAGTCCACTGGAAAAAACAGTTGCATAGGTTCCCTCTTCTAGCGCAGCAATCGCATCTTCAAGATTTGTGAAATTAGGGTTTCCTGCTCTTGTGTAGTCGTATCCCTTGGTTTGCGCTGGATGCTCTTGAGCATAGGTCGTTGTTTGGTAAATCGGGGGGATAACTGACCCAAATTCGTTTTCAGGCTCTTGTCCACTGTGAACCGCTTTGGTATTAAACTTTGTCATAGACACTCAATTGTACGGTTTCGGTTTAGCTCCAAATAACGATGGTCGTCTTGTTAAGGTGGATGGATTAGCTATGTGTTACACCTTATAACCCTGCTTAGTCATCCATTCATCATTATACATCTTTGAAAGGTATTTTACGCCACTATCCGGAATAACAGTTGCAATACGCAAGGGTCTGTCAGGATAGGCCTTCTGATGCTCAGGGAGATAGTTTTTAGCGAATTCTAGTGCACCCCAAACATTGGCACCTCCCGTTCCACCCCCCAATATTCCTTCTTCTTGAGCCACTCGACGACCCATTCGAAACGCTTGTTCATCATTAAATGGGATCACCTGATCAATCACCGAGAAATCAATCGCTTTTGCGAGATGATCTTCTCCAACCCCTTCTACTTCGTAGGTCCCAATTTTTGTTGGATCTTCCTGCCCTGTTTTCCAATAATGGTAATAGATAGAACCAATAGGATCTGGCATCACAATCTGAATGGATGGATTGTGCTCTTTGAGATAGCGGCCAGTCCCAGTAATGGTCCCTCCTGTTGAGCCACTGGCGACAAACACATCCACTTGATGGTCCATTTGTGCCCATATTTCTGGGCCCGTGGTGAGGTAATGGGCTTCAGGATTAATTGGATTGTCATACTGGTTAATTCGAAAGGCCCCAAGTTCAGTGGCTAGGTCGAGCGCAGCCTGCACATAGTGATTTGGGGCCCCAGGCTCCGCACTTGTTGGAAATACACGAACTTCAGCTCCATAAGCCTTGAGGGAATTTTGCTTCTCCATTGAGACCTTGTCAGGCATTGTTAGAATCACTTTGTACCCTTTGAGTGCACCAATCATTGCCGTCGCAGCACCCGTATTCCCAGACGTATTCTCAACAATCGTTCCACCGGGTTGAAGCTCCCCGCTCTGCTCTGCTTTGTCAAGAATATGACGGACAATGCGATCCTTTATGCTCAAACCAGGATTCATGAACTCAAGTTTGGCGTAAAGTTCAATACCCGGGTGATCTGCTGTGATTTTACGAAGAGGAACCAGTGGCGTATTACCAATTGTGTTTAGTAGCGGGAAAAGCTGCTGGCTCATATGATGATTGATTAAATCTGTATTGCTTCTACAGGATGTAATTCTATGAAGATCTAGTAAAAAATGACTTAACGATACGATGCATACACTTCTTGACGACCATCTTCGTAGAAGACGATGACATCATAAGGATCATTGGGTGCACCTTCCACTTCCATTCCAGGTGAATTAATAGGCATCCCAGGTACAGCTAACCCTTTTGCATCTGGTTTTTCAAGCAGTAATCGCTGGATTTCTCTGGCAGGAACGTGGCCTTCTACAATATACCCTTCGACCACAGCAGTATGGCATGATCGTAGGTTTTGCGGAACACCAAGCTCATCCTTTTTTAGGTCCATCCGGTCTACATTGACTCCTTCAACAGTGTAAGCATTCTCAATTAGGTGATCTTGCCACATCGTGCAACAGCCACATGATTCCGA
>CAJXOH010000051.1 GCA_913057895.1 uncultured Bacteroidota bacterium | reverse complement strand
AGATGGAAGAGGAGCATTTATGGGCTGCTCTTGAAGAACGAGACGCCGTGATTTTCATGGAAAATAATTTTGAAATATTTATTGATCCAGAAGGTGACACTCACAATTATTATGAACTTGAAATAAATGCCAAAAAAACATTTTGGGATTTGATGTTGACTCAACCATATCGTACCAACGGTAAGCCCATTGATGCTTGGGATATAAGAGGATTGAAAATTGGGGTTGACTTACAAGGAACCCTAAATGATCCCTCTGATACGGATGAAGGTTGGACCCTTGAAGTAGCCATCCCATTTGAAGTATTAAATGAGACGTCTGAACAAAACCTACCCAGTGATGGCTCACAATGGAAACTTAATTTTTCCAGAGTTGAATGGAAAACAGACGCAGTAGATGGGGGGTATGTTAAGCAAAAAGACCCTCAAACTGGGGAGTCGTTTCCTGAAGACAACTGGGTATGGTCACCTCAGGGAGTGATTGATATGCATCTGCCCGAGCGTTGGGGAATCATTCAATTTTCTACGACCCCACCCGGAAGCGATGTTTCCTTCTCAACCCCTGAAGATTTGTTACACGAATGGGTTTTGAGGCAGCTATACTACCGGCAAGTTGAGTATCACGAAGCGAACGGAAGCTTTACAGATAATTTGAATGATCTCGATGCCCAAAACCTTTTTGACGACCACGGTATTCAACCTGAAGTCCAAATTAAACTCTTGGGGAATTCGTATTTGATGAGTCTCACAACCGACATGTTAGATAACATATTGTATATTGCTGATGACAGTCGCGCATGGAAGGAGGAGAAATAGAACGGGAAACGTCTAGTAATGAAGCTTTATGAATAGAAAATCATTTCTAAAGAAAGTTGGCACAGGAGCGGTTGGACTCACTACATTTCAGTCCATTCCATTTCAACGTGCAAAAGCCCTTCAGAGCCCACCATGGAGCTCCCAAAATTATGCGTGGGTTTCTAATCATAAAGGAACAGATGATGAACTTCGTGTTCGTCTTGAATTGATGAAAAATGCAGGTTTGGACGGCATTCTACCCTCCAGTCAGTATGAAAAATGGGTACAACTTGCCGAGGAATTTGAACTTGATGTTCACGCCTGGTTCATCACCCTTCAGCGATCAAGTGATGAGCCGTTGATTAGAAAACATCCCGATTGGTTTATGGTGAACCGTAATGGAGAATCATCCGTCACCTTTCCAGCTTATGTAGATTACTATAAATGGCTATGTCCAACCCGACCGGAGGCTCAAGAATATATCCTCAACAAAGTTGATGAAATCCTGAAGATATCTGAGATCAAGAGCGTTCATTTAGATTACATCCGATATCCAGATGTTATATTACCGATTCAGCTACAGCCAGGGTATGGCGTTGTTCAGGATAAAGAATACCCGCAGTATGACTACTGTTTCTGCGATGCCTGTCGAAGGAAATACCAAACGTTGTACGGCGATGACCCTATATTACTTGATAATCCAACCAAAGACGATACATTCAGCCAGTTTCGCTACAATCAGGTCACACACCTCGTGAATCAAGTGGCCATGAGAGTTCACAATCAGGGAGTAAAACTCACAGCTGCAGTTTTTCCAACACCTGAAATCGCGCGGTCATTGGTTCGACAAAACTGGCCCGATTGGAATTTGGACGCTGTTTTTCCAATGCAATACAATCATTTTTATCATAAGCCTGTTCGTTGGATTGGCCAAGCAGTAGCTGAAGGTCGCAGAGAGTTACCCGCTACTACGGAAATGTTCAGTGGTCTTTATGTGCCAGAGATGACCCCCATTGAAGTATCTCAAGCCTATGAATTTGGCATGGAAAATGGTGCAAACGGTATCTGTCTTTTTTCCGACCATAGTATGACAGAGGAACATTGGGCTTACCTAAGCAGAGTGATGCAAAAAGGGTAACCGCTCTATGAATTATCCGGACATGAGTTGGTCCACATTATTTAACTTGAACCGCTCTTCCTTGTCTTCCAGTTGAACTGAATGAAGCAAGCGTTACAATATCCCCAGGCTCAACCTCAACTGGCTCTTTGTAGAGGGGTGAATTTAGCCCCAATTCTCCATTGATTTCGTAACGAATATCAAGATCTGGATAGGGGCTATTGGCCTTGAGCATTCCATTCTCAATGATGGCACCAGGTATCGGAAGCCTGTACATGAGATTCTCAAATAACCGGTCGAGCCTATGAAGTTCATAGCTGCCCAGTCGGTGTGCAAACTCGTTCCATGACTCATCACGTTGACTACGTAGCTCACGAATATTTTCGATCTCACCCCAGCTTGGATTTCCCACCCAAGCACGTTCAGCTAGCCCCAGTAAACGGGGTAGAACCATGTACTCCCATCGCTGTGATTCATTAACCGTTTCCGACCATAGCTGCCCCTGAATACCTATGATATTTGCTCTACTTGTTTCATTCAGTTGTATATCATCAGCGTATTCAGCAGGATCCACAGGATTCCCATAATTGTCAAATTGCGCATTTTTATAGAGATCGTAGGGGATAAAAGAATAGGTGTCTTTTGTCCCAAACATGGATGCCCAGTAAAAACCCGGCTCTTCCCAGGACTTATCATAAGCCATATCGAAATAGAGGTTTGAAGCATTTGAAAGCACAACATCATACCCAGCGTTTGCCAACATGTACGCGTAATCTTCGCGGCCTGATCCCCAAATGCTTGACCATACATAAGGGACTACAGAGTCGATGAACGCTGAATCCTCTTTCGGACTTGTGTGATCTTCATTTAGTGCTACCTCTTCCCAACCACCCATCTGCAAACCACGATCCTCAAGCATTCCCTCTAAACGGGTAAAAAAATGATTAAAGAGATCTCCAGGCTCTTCAATACCGTTTTGTTCCATATACGTATCACAAAGAGGCGATTCAGTCCATACACCTTGAGGTACCTCATCGCCGCCTACATGAATCATATTCAGCGGCACTCCAGCTTCATCATGCAAGGCCATCACTTCATCAAACACCTTGTCCATAAAATTGTAGGTAGATTCGGTACAAATATTGATCACATTGTCATTATAGAACTGAACAGATGTGTATTCAGATTGATCATCGGGATCGGTAAGGCGGTACAATTCCGCCTGCTCTGATTGTCCAGTGGTAGAGAGCCTATTGAATCGGCTTTCCATCGCTTTGATGGCTGCACGGGCATGGCCGGGTACATCGATTTCTGGAATCACCTCGATATGTCGCTGGTCAGCATATTGCAGAATCTCGATATACTCTTCTCGCGTAAACCATCCACTTCCAAAGGATTTATTAGGTGAGGGGTCAGGGCCGGAGCCGTAAGAAGGGGACAAAAATTGCTCCTCTGATTCTGTATGGCCACGTCGTCCACCCACCTCTGTAAGCTCCGGAAGGTCTTCAATCTCTAATCGCCACCCTTCATCATCCGTCAGGTGAAAATGTAATTTATTTAGTTTGTACATCCCCATAATATCCAAAAGCCTGAGAATGCTCTCTTTGCCTTGGAAATTACGTGCGACATCAAAGTGCATCCCACGATAATCAAAGGCTGGTTCATCAGTTATCTCAATCACAGGTAACGTCAACTCTTCATCTCTCGCATTCGAGAGCAGTGCCCTCAAACTTTGAATAGCATAAAATATTCCTGCTTGTCCTGAAGCGATGATTTCAATCCCAGCCTCTGTAATTTGGAGAGCGTAGGCTTGATGGTTTTGTGAAAAATCGGGCTTCAATTTTAAGATGATTTCCACGCCGTTTTCATTGGTATCCAAGACCTGTAATGAATGTTCAATTCCAAATTCATCTTTTAGCACTCGACCCAGAATTTCGGCTTCATCGCGCACATCTTGGGTGTAGCTTATAGTGAGATCATCTTCAATGTTATAACGCCCATCGCCAAGCTGTGTTGATTTTGGTTCCGGCGTAATGTAACCGACCTGTTTTGCAAGTTGTTGGTGAACAACTTGGTTTTTTTGAAAGCGGCTTTTCGCATCTAAAACGTCAAGATTGTCAGATGGATTGCGATTGACTTGTTCGTCACCTACAAAGGGCTCAACAGTTACATTTTCTACGTTTTCAATGTGATTTTCATAGACAAAATAAAATCCCTGTGGGGCGTCCGTTTTTTTGATAGCATGAAATTGTGCTTTGTACTGTTTTTCAATACTGCTACCAGGAAGTATCGGGCTAAATTCTTCCGTAGGTTCAAGCTTGAAAAAATCCCCACCAAGATGCGTCATCTTGAATTCAGGCAAAAGACTCTGCTCATCCAACACCCTGATGGAATTGAAATAAAGTGTCCAACCATAATTGGTTAGCGCTACATCTCCGTTATTCTCAAAAGTGAGGGAAGCAAGATGCTGGTTATCATCCTCGAAGTTTGAAAGTAAGTTCCAGGTGATATCAATTTGGGATTGACGGATATCCATCCCAAGTGAATCGTTCGAAGTGCCTAACTGCTCTTGAGAATCACAGCCGGCAAAAAGAAATAGTGCATGCAGGCTAACGAGTAAATAAAGGCGTTTTGTAGATGTCTTGGCCATGTAAATCAATTGATTTGCAGTGAGCGTATTAGACGAAACTATGAATTTTAATCGCATGAATGAAGAACTCTTTAAATCGTCATAGACGCTTGTGATGTTTTATCAATTACAAGGAAGTTAGATGTGATTTATAATCCAGTTTTATTACATTAATGTTAACACTAAAGTAAGGCCCCAGGTATGTTGAATTCTCCAAATCGATCTAAATCCATGCGCAAGTCAGTCAAAACAACTTCTTCACAAACAACGTCCAAAAACAGCATATCCCGTCGTGACTTTTTGACAAAATCAGCTGCAGTTGGGGCTGGACTCACGATTTTACCCAGCGCGGTCGTGAGTGGTCTTGGCCACAAAATGCCGAGTGATATGCTCAATATCGCTTGTGTGGGTGTTGGCGGGCGCGGAGCTGCGCTTCTACGAGAATTGCAGTCAGAGAATGTGGTTGCGTTATGTGATGTCGATTGGGCATACGCCTAAAAAACCTTCTCAGCCTATCCAGAGGCCAAGCGTTTTAAAGATTGGCGCGTGATGTTAGACGAGATGAGTGACGATATTTATGCAGTCGTTGTTGCGACATCAGATCACACGCATGCTGTTGTTGCAGCACATGCGATGACATTGGGCAAGCACGTTTACGTTGAAAAACCTCTCACACATACAGTGTATGAATCAAGATTGCTCACAAAGCTTGCTGAGGAGTATGGCATAGCGACCCAGATGGGGAATCAGGGAGCGTCCATGGAAGGGGTTAACTTGACGACGGAATGGATTAGATCGGGTGAATTAGGCGAGATTCGTAAAGTTGAGGCCTTTACCGATCGTCCAATTTGGCCCCAAGGATTGAACACGCCAGAGGTGGGGATGTGGGTGCCAGACACAATGTCTTGGGATCTATTTGTTGGGCCAGCTAAAATGAGGCCGTACCATGATGTTTACACTCCATGGAACTTTAGAGGTTGGTGGGATTTTGGAACAGGCGCATTGGGCGACATGGCTTGCCATATTATGGAACCACCTTTTAAAGCTCTGGAGCTTGGGTATCCAACGGAATTGGAGGGCAGTTCATCGCCTTTGCTAATGGATTCTGCTCCTGTATCGCAAAAAGCTCATTTAGTCTATCCAAGACGCCAAACAAGCTTTGGTGAGCAACCAGAAGTGGATGTGTTTTGGTATGATGGAGGGTTGCAGCCTGAAAAGCCAAAAGGGTGGGAAGCAGCGCAAAAATACAGACCCGAATCGTGGGGTCCAGGTTTGAGCATGAATCATTTGGGTGGCGCCGTAATCTTTCACGGTGAAGACGATACGCTAGTATGCGGATGCTATGGTGAGGATCCTTGGTTATTATCGGGACGAGTTCCAACTGTCCCGCAGACCGAACGACGCGTAGAATCCAACAATCACCAAATGGATTGGGTCCGTGCATGTAAGGAAAGTCCTGAGAACCGAGTAGAAACAAAATCCAATTTTGCAGAATCAGGACCGTTTAATGAAATGGTCTTGATTGGTGTGCTGGCGGTACGTTTACAAGGGCTCAACAAGACACTCAAGTGGGATGGCGAGAATATGCAGTTTACCAATATACGTCCTGATGAAACCATTTCAATGATTACGAGAATGGACCCAACACCTGGTTCCTTTAGTCGTGAGCGGACGGAACCCTTTAGTGCGCTTGAGTTTGCGGAAGGGTTGATCCGTAAGGATTATCGAGAGGGTTGGAGCTTGCCAGATATGCCCGCGTAATTTTGAGTTAATACTGGCTAATGCCCTGAAGTACGTCTACCCAAACCTGATCTACAAGCTTTTTACGACCGCCAGCGAGTTGAATCATGGTTTGTTCAATATGACCAATCGGCATGGTGCCATGATGATGCCCCCATTTGGCTGAATCGACGGAGACAAACCCATCATTGGGACCTTCTTGATCATAAATTAGACCGTTTTGGATACTATAGATAGGGTTTAGGGGTTC
>CAJXOH010000050.1 GCA_913057895.1 uncultured Bacteroidota bacterium | reverse complement strand
TTGGTTCTGCAGAAGTATCATGGAAAGACCTCGTTTACCTCACTGTAACCGGAAGGAATGATTGGTTTTCTACTCTGCCAAAGAATTCAAACAGTATTCTCTATCCAAGTGTCTCCACGAGCTTTGTCTTTTCTGACGCGTTTGACTTACCCGATGTGATTACTTTTGGTAAGCTAAGAGCTTCTTGGGCACAAGTTGGTGGAGGAACCGATCCATACCAATTGGCTCTAAACTACAGTCTCGTTGGTCAAGGTCACCAAGGAGCAGCCCTCGGTAGAATAAACCAGGGTAGTGTGCCTAACAATCAACTCCAACCGCTTACTCTTGAAGAGTATGAAATTGGATTTGATGTCCGTCTATTTGACAACCGAGTCGGATTTGATTACGCGTTTTACAGTAAAAAAACGTCAAATGACATTCTTCAGGCAGCCATCTCAAGTTCATCTGGCTTCGGTAGTGCAACTGTAAATGTTGGAGAAGTTTCAAATACTGGACATGAATTTCTGCTCACAGTAAACCCTGTACAGAATATCAACTTCAATTGGGATGTTCTGCTCAACTTTTCTTACAACGAAAATGACGTTGAGCAACTATACAAGGACTCAAAAGTATTGCAAGTCCAAGAAGCTAGAAACCGTGATGCAAAATCTCAGCATCGAATTGCCTACACAGATGCAGATGGTGAGTATTTTGAAGGTGGTTACAGCATGATTGTTGGACGGGCGCATAAGCTAATTAATGGCGAGAAAGTGTATGACAAAGACGGTCTCCCAGTCTATGATTCAAAACAGCGTGTGCTTGGAAGCGGTATTCATCCGTGGACTGGAGGTGTTCAAAATAATTTCCAGTATAAAGGCTTCAATTTCGGTTTCCTTGTAGACTTTAAGTTTGGCGGTGATCTTTACACAGGTACGAATGCCACTACATATAGAAATGGAATGCACAAAGCGACACTTGAGGGTCGCGAGGATGGATTAACCATTAGTGGAGTTGATGAGAATGGAAATTCACAAACATGGAATATCCTTCCAAATACACCTGCGAATAAAGATGAAGTTACAGTTCAGGATTACTACAGCAGACTTGGTGAAATCACAGAATACTTTGTGGAAGATGCCAGCTTTGTCAAGTTGAGAAGTCTAACAATTGGGTATCAAATACCGTTTAGCTTCTTGGAAGGTCTGCCCATTAATGGTGCTTCAGTCTCACTTGTGGGACGCAATCTGTTGTTGATCTACAGCAAGGTTGATAATGTAGATCCAGAATCAACATACAATACAAGTAATGGTCAAGGATTAGAATTCTTTGGTGCACCCCAAACCAGAAGTGTTGGTTTGAATCTCAACCTCAAATTTTAAAAACAATGAAAACATTGAAAAACCTTAATTACGTAAAAGCTATCGTTGTTGCGGCTTTATTGTTGCCCCTTACTTCTTGCAACACAGATAGCCTTACAGATTTAAACCAGAATCCAACAGTTGCCGAAGATATTGATCCTGGCTTTATCCTAGCGTACACGCAGTTGCAGACGTCAGGTGAGCGATATGAAAACTGGCGAGCTCAATTAATTTACCAGTCAACAATGGTGCAACAACTTGCAGCATTACCCACCTATTGGTCTGGAGATAAATACTTATACAATAGTGGCTACTCCGCTGCCTTGTGGGATCGAGCATTCACCAATTACATCAAAGACTTGGTGAATCTGGTTTATATCACAGATCCGACCGTTGAAGGTCAGGAGGAGTTTGTTAATTACAATGCAATCGCTCGAATTTGGAAGGTAGTGGCGTTTCAACGAGTTACGGACCTCTATGGCGATATCCCTTATTTTGGTGCTGGAAAAGGGTTTATTGACCAAGATTTCTTCCCTACCTATGATGATCAAGCTGAGATTTACGCTGATATGCTCAATGAGCTCGAAATCGCGGCTGGTCAATTAACCGCTAGTGCTAGCACGCCCGAAGGCCAAGACTTGGTTTATGGGGGTGATATTGATAAGTGGAAGCGATATGCAAACTCCATGATGCTTCGCCTTGCCCTTCGCATGGTGAAGGTCGATCCTGCATCTGCTCAAGAATGGGCGCAGAAAGCTATATCTGGTGGCGTTATGCAGAGTAACGATGACATCAGCATGATACAGCATACGGATGGTCCAGAGGGTATCAATAGAAACGGTATTGGTGATGTCTTCGCGGTTGATGATAACCCCAGACTTAGTACAACATTTGTGGACTGGATGAAGGAACATGATGATCCTCGTCTCGATAAACTAAGCTTTGTCCAAAGCGGAGGGCCACACCAGGGTATGCCAAACGGATACGACGCAAGTACGATTACGAATTATGACCCAACATACGATGATCATAATGGAGATGAGTACAGCCGTGTCGAGCCATTGTTTGTAACTAGGGACTCACCCATGGTCTTCCAAACCTATGCTGAAGTTGAATTCATGATAGCAGAGGCAATTGAAAGGGGTTGGACTTCTGGAAATGCAGCTGAGCATTACGAAGCGGGTGTACGTGCTGCAATGCAGATGTATTCTGTCTTCGATGAGTCTCTAGAGGTCCCTGCTGGAGAGATCGACGCGTACCTTGCTGCGAATCCTTACAACCCAGCTTCATGGGATAAACAAATTGGTGAGCAATATTGGGCGGCAACATTTTTGAATTTCTACGAAGCCTATGCCAATTGGAGACGAACAGGATTCCCAGAATTAACACCTGTTGATTACCCTGGGAATCGATCAAATGGGACAATCCCAAGAAGACTAATCTACCCAACTGGTGAAGCGAGTAACAATCCAGAGGGGTACAATGCCGCAATTAACCGTCAAGGACCAGATGAGTTTACGACACGGATGTGGTGGGATGTAGCCCAATAGGATACAAGTTTGTATGATTTTTGAATTAAACCCGGTTTATGTACCGGGTTTTTTTATGCCTTTACAATATGATACAGTGATATATCTACAATGTGATATATGTACAATGTGATATATAATAGTGTGATATATGCAATAAAGTGAGTAATCATTATGATACCTTAGATTATGCTACAACCAACGATCTATCTTCTCGTACTTACTGCTTTCATATCGTCTCAAAACCCTTCAGAAAAGCCCCCATTATTTCAAGAATTATCCGCCAATGAAACAGGTATTGAGTTCCAAAATACCGTCATAGAGGGTGTTGGGAACAATATTCTTGAATCTGAATTTTTCTACAATGGGGGTGGGGTTGCAGTTGGAGATTTGAATGATGATGGACGTCCCGATATCTATTTTTCGGGCAACCAAGTTGATAATGCTCTTTATCTAAACGAGGGCAATTTTACATTTCGCAATATCACGTCCCTTGCTGGTGTACAAGATATTGGTGGATGGTCTGCTGGCGTAATGATGGGAGACATCAATGCCGACGGCTTACTTGATATTTATGTGTGCAAAACTGGAATTGTTCCAGAAGACGAAAGGAGAAATAAACTGTTTATCCATCAGGGACTCAACGAGAATGATATCCCTGTATTTGAAGAGCAGTCGCAACGTTTTGGTTTGGATGATCCAGGGTATTGCACCCAATCAAGCCAAATTGATTACAATGGTGACGGGTTACTGGACCTGTTTATTGTAAACTACAATACAAGAGATTATGCTAGGTTTGATTTGAGCACGATCAGAAATCAGTTTGATACGTTCGCTGGCGACAAACTCTACCGAAATAACGGAGATGGAACATTCACAGACGTGAGTAAAGAGGCAGGTATTCATCAAAATCCAATTGGATTTGGTCTAAGCGCCACAGTCTCTGATTTAAATGGGGATGGGTGGACTGATATCTACGTCGCGAATGATTTTATGGAGCGTGACTACATGTATCTCAATCAAAGAGATGGCACGTTTACAGACGAAATCCTGAGTCGTACCCATGGTACATCGTATTTTTCGATGGGCTCTGATATATCAGATATAGACAATAATGGCTCACCTGATATTATGGTCGTGGACATGCTACCTCCAGACTATGAGCGCCGTAGTGTGTTCAAAACACCGGACTACGATATTTATGATCGTCTGGTAGCCAATGGCTATCACCGCAAAAACATGAGGAATACCCTTCAAATCAACAACGGCGAGGGTTTTTTTACTGAAGTAGGTCAACTGGCCGGCATATCTTCAACCGACTGGAGCTGGGCAACCCTACTGGCCGATTTTGATAATGATGGTTTGAAAGACGTTTTTATTACGAACGGGTTTCCTCGTTTTTATACTGACCTGGACTACTTAAATACCGTCCTGTGGCAGCAATTCCCAGACTCTGATCTGCCGGATGACCCCGAATTGACATACGAACTCACCCAACAAATGGATCGTGTGGACATGCAGAACTTTGCATTTAAAAATGAAGGACAATATTCCTTTAGCGATGCCAGTCAAGAGTGGGGGTTAGATAACAATGCGGTTTCTAGTGGAGCTGCTTATGCAGATTTGGATAATGATGGGGATCTAGATCTCGTGGTAAGTCATCTGAATGAACCGCCATCCATTTACAGAAACACCTTAACACAGAAGCAACGTACAAGCTACCTGAAAATCAGGTTACAGGGGGATGACAAGAACCGAATGGGGATTGGTGCAAAAATTAGCCTCAAAGGACCTAAGGGGGAGCGTTTTACCCATGAAGCATATCAAACAAGGGGGTTTCAGTCCTCTGTCGACTTTGTACTGCACTTTGGACTACGTGATTTGGACGTAGTGGATGTTTCCGTCACTTGGCCAGATGGTAGCCAACAGCTGCTGCGCGACATGGAGGTGAATCAAACCTTGGTATTAAACAAGGTGGATTCCAAAACCAAGGTTGATGAGTCTGAGAAAGAATCGGAGCAGGAGTCTAGATTCTTGCAACTCGACCCCGTGTCGCTTGGCCTAGAGGAAGCCCATGAGCCGAACATTCTTCGAGATAGAATATTCAGCCCACTCATGCCCTACACACTCTCAAATTTGGGCCCAGCATCGGCCACAGCTGATATTAACGGTGATGGTCTGCAGGATCTTTTTTTGGGAGGAAGCCAAGGCCAGGCTTCACGTATATATCTTCAACAAGCTGACGGAACATTTTCAGTAACTGAGCAGCCCTATTTGGATATGCATGATCGTTATGATGATGTTGATGCACTTTTCTTTGATGCGGACGGCAACGGTACGCCTGATCTTTATGTGGTCTCTGGTGGAAATTTCGACCAAATGAACAGCCAAAAATATCAGGACAGGCTCTACATGAATGATGGATTCGGTAATTTTCGTCATGCAGAAAACGCCTTACCAAAAATGAATGTAAGTGGCGGGGCTGTTACGGTAGTCGATGTTAATGGAGACAATGCTCCTGATCTCTTTGTAGGGGGCAGAGTTCTAACGGGGCAGTATCCGCTTCCGCCTCGAAGCTACGTGTTGCAAAATGAGGGTGGGGCGTTTACAGATGTGACCAAACGTGTTGCACCTGAATTAGAGCGACCTGGTATGGTGACCGATGCCGTTTGGTTTGATACAAATGCAGATGGTTCGAATGAATTAGTTATAGCCGGAGAATGGATGTCTATCCGTGTATTTGACATTCAAAATGGATCTTTTCGTGAAATATCGACTGATTCGGGCTTTGAAAACACCAAAGGACTTTGGAATACACTGGATGTGGTTGATATTAATGGTGACAAGACTCCAGATTTGTTAGCTGGGAACATAGGACGCAATCACTATTTAGAAGCGTCTGTAGAAAATCCAGCCATCATGTATTATGGAGATTTTACAGGGAATGGATTGCGAGACCCAATTCTTACCTATGTCTATGATGGACAACGGGTACCTTACGCAGGCCGTGACCTATTTGTTGATCAGATATCCGATTTCAAACAAGCCTTCCCAACCTACCAATCCTGGGCTGAATCAAGCATTGAGGACATTCTAGGCGAGGGGATCGAACGTGCGTATAAAGCTGAGGCCCAGACGTTTGCCTCAAAACTATTTTTGAATAAGGGTTTCGGAGAGTTTAAAAGTGTAGATTTGCCACAAGAAGCTCAGATGGCACCTGTATATGACTTCTTTGTAGGACGTTTTGATGCAGATGACACCCCTGGAATCTTGGTTGCAGGAAATAATTTTGGCACGCGTCCTGAGATTGGCCCATTAGCGAGTGAAGGTGCGTTCTTGGAGTATGTTGACAATCGTATTATATCAGTACCCTCAAATATTTCTGGATTTTATACGATTGGAGATATTCGCAAGATTGAATATCTGCCAACGGCACTTGGTCCACTTTTTTTACTTTCAACATATGGAGAACTTCCTAAACCATTTTTATATCAACAATTAGACTAAATCATGACTATAAAAAGACAACATGTTAAAACCCTGCTTTATGTACCATTATTTTTTCTGACAGTGGTAGAAGATCTTGACGCTTTACAACTCAGCGATGATTCGTATCAATATGCTCCAAAAACATATATCACTCATAAAATTTCTGATGAGCTTGCCATCGATGGGAAATTAAATGAACCAGTATGGCAGCAGACTCAATGGACGGAAAAGTTCACCGATATCCAAGGTGATGAGCTCCCAACCCCCCGATTTGAAACTAGGGCCAAAATACTATGGGATGATGAGTATCTGTATGTTGCGGCTGAGATGGAAGAGGAG
>CAJXOH010000049.1 GCA_913057895.1 uncultured Bacteroidota bacterium | reverse complement strand
TGATGCAATCTGTCTCGCATCCACAGGGAATATGGCTGCTTCTGTGGCCATGTATGCGAGTTACTACAATTTACCGTGTTACGTGTTTGTTCCTGAGCAGACCAGCGAAGCAAAACTGGCCCAAGCGACCATCTATAACGCCACGATTTTACGTGTGCAAGGCGACTTTGCAAAATGTGAGGAGCTTTGTAAAGAATTTGCTCTTAAAGGTAATGTCTATCTCGCTGGTGACTATGTATTTAGAGAGGAAGGTCAAAAAGATTTTAGCTATGAGTTACTTGCTCAAGGTATGACAGATTTTGATGCCATAGCCATTCCCGTGGGATGTGGTACCAACTTTGCTGCGATCTACAAAGGCTTTGAAGAGATGAAAGCGGCTGGCCATGTCGATCATATTCCCCAGCTACTGGCCGTTCAACCAGAAACAAGTTCACCTGTTGTTGAGGGGATTTTTAAACGCGAAAAAGTGGTCAAGGATTTGGTTCAAACCATTGCCACATCTGTCGCAGTCGCCAACCCTTTTGACTTTCACAAGGTGTTGAAAGCAATCGATGAGACCGACGGCAAAGCCTATACCGTTACAGAGAATGATATTTTAGATTCACTCCGCGAAATGGCCGTTACCGAAGGTCACTTTACAGAACCAGCGTGTGCATTACCCCTTGCCGCGATGAAGGATCATTTGCACGAGTGGCGAGGCAAAAAAGTCCTTCTGGTCCTTACAGGGTCAGGACTAAAAGACACACGTGTGGTTGCCAAGCACTCATTAACTCCTCCCGTACTCGAACCTACCATCGATGCCATTCAAGAGTATGTGGATTCAGGCTTTGTTGAGATGCAAAAACAGGCCTGGGGTAAGGCTCGCTCCGTTGTGCTCGCTGATGTTGCACTGAGCGATACACGAGACAAAGTCTTTAATAGCTATGTCGAAGCGATTCAACAGCGTGGAAAAACCTTGCAAAAGCATGAGATTGAGGCTCTTCAATCGATTGTTCTTCAAGAAAAAGAGGGCGTCCCATCCCATCTTGATGTATTGGACTATGCCGTAACCATGCGTAAGGAAGGGCTTGTGGAAGCTTCTGTAAAACTTCGCCTTCATGGCGTTGACGTAGAGAGTGAGGCAACTGGGGTTGGACCTGTCGATGCAGTTTTGGCTGCCATTCGGGCACATAGTGACACCCATTGCAAGATTCTTGTCAAGAACCATGAGGTTGATATTCTCAGCCCCCAAACGGATTCTCTTGTTGTTGTAACCCTAACACTAGAGCATGAGGGTCGACAAATTCGACCGAAAGGTGCCTCGTCAGACACCCTTGAAGCAGTCATTCACGCCTTTGAGAAAGGATATTCGGTGTTAGCAGATCAACGCAAGAGCGGCTAGGATTGAGCCACACACTCTACCCATTCCACTCACTACTGATGGATGTGTGTCTCTTCTTGAATTGGGTACATTGTAGCCATCTCATCGCACTCCGTTTTCCGAGTATCGCCTAAAGAGAACATCTTCCATCCACTCGATTCACGTGCAAAGTGAATCACATTCACCCCACAGTGACTTAACTCACCACCTCGGTAAAAGACAAAATCCATCCACGCTGTAGCTAAATCACCCTCTTTGTGAATCACTACATTGCCTACTTGTTCATTCCATACAGCAACTTTTGGTGTCCCTACTGCACTCAAAAACCCATCAAACTCACTCCATCGTGCAGCAACCACCCCTTCACGATTCGGCCCAACACCAAACAACTTCGCATTCTGTGCAAGCAATGGACGAATCATGGAGGAATCTGACAGCCTCATCCCATCAAAAAAAGTCTCGATTGAGGCCAGAATAGCCGCTTCATCCACTTGCTGTGGATTGGAGTCATTGATTTGCGGGTTAGTGAATTGTGCATAAAGCACACCTGTGAATGAACTCCACAGTACCATACCAATAAGTAATCCAACAATTTTCATACAAGAATCATTACTCAACCATTGTGGCTCCTTCGAGTTCATAAATAACCCCATCGGCTGCATCGTGGATCAATCGAAACGTTCCTGTCATTGTAATGGGCTTATAGACATATTCAATCGCATCTTTACTCTCCACCAGCATCATCGATTCGGCCTCGCCTGGCCCACAAAAGAAACAGTTGGTCATAGGACTGGCACTTACCAAAAACGTCGTGTGCTTACGGGTATACTCTAATGGAAACATAAAGCCTTCCACAACTATCTCAACACCATCATATTCTTTGGCAGACTCCCCAAATTTGACTTGGTAAAATTCACCATCATACGTCCACTCTACGTCCATTAAATCTTCCCAAACAAGCGTTTTTGGCTCATTTTGAAGACTCATGACAGGCAAAAACAGAAATAGTGAAAATAGTATGGTTTTCATGTGGTGGGCTTGTTGCTATATGATTCTGCTTAATATACTTAGTATAGCTTCATTGAGTTATAAGGTCAATACTCTCATGAATTTGATGAAGCAAGTGTCTGATAGATCTCTGTTTGAGCTGCACGTATCGCTGGTATCACCCCAGCCAACGCACCAATCAACACAGCTCCACCCAAAATCAACCATTCCTGTGCAATCCACCTAAGACCCGTAAAACTAAATTGTTGGGCTTCCGCAAACGCCTGCCCCATCCAATGCATGGCACCATGACCCAGCGCGAGCCCGCATAATCCACCAAGGGTTGACAAAAGCACAGCTTCAATTAAGACAATCACAAATAATTTCCATTTTGCACCCCCCATCGCACGCATGATGGCTAAATCGTACGAGCGATCTTTCATTGCATTCATAAGCCCAATTAACAGGCTTAAAGCAGAACTCAATATCAACAAGATCCCAAAAGCCTGAATCGCCTCAAGACCAACCCCGAGAATGGACACTAGTCGCGTAATCTCAAAGGCGGGCGCTGCTGCTTGCAGGGGTGTTTCGCTGTTCACAAACCGAGGAAATTGAGCCGCTCCAAGGGGTGTCGAATACGAAATAAGCAATGCCGTAATCTCTTTGTCATTATGCTCTGGGGCGAGCCAGGTTTGCTCATCATACACCTCTTGAGCGCTTTCTCGCTCTTGGCCGAGGCTGTCACCATGGCTGTGCTCATCTGCCTCACCGTGCACCTCACCATGATCATGACTGTGCTCTTCACCACCGCCATAACTATGCAACGCCCACATCGTTTCTACAGGGGTGAAAATTAACCGATCCGTGACTCGCCCAGTCCGTTTCAGAATACCGGTCACGATCATTTCGTGCTCAGGATGGTCCATCCCTCCTTCCTGCAAACCGTGACTACTAATCAATGTATCACCCAGGGCAACACCCCAACGCGAAGCAACATCCGATCCTATCACTACATCCAGAGCATGAGCCCATAATGAACCACGTTCAACCTCTCCCCCCATGGAGGCAAGATACTCCGAGGTGGAGCCTACAATTCGCACGCCATTCCAACTATCACCGAGTGCCAAGGGAAAGACATTGCCAACTGCGCGATGCTCCATTACCTGTTTAGCGTCGGTGATTTTCACATTCCCGGTAGGAGAATCCATGTGATAGATTCCAGATAATATGAGTTGAATGGGGCTCCCTTTTGCGCCCACAACAACATCCACACCTTCAGCATTTTTATAGAGATGCTCTTCAAACTGTACACTCAGGAGCAGTAAAAGTGTAATCGTTGCAATCCCAAAGGACATTAAAGCAACATTTAATGATGCGGAACCTACCCGTTGACGTATATATGCGATGCTAATGCCAAGGAGTCTCATGATGGGTCCTCCAATCGTGTGACATGATCAAAGAATGGAACAATTCGAGCATCGTGGGTTGCAACCACCAAGGTCGTCTGCTCAGAATCAGAAATCTCAGCCAACATGCTCATAAACTGTGCTGCACGACTATCATCCAAGGCAGATGTTGGCTCGTCGGCCAATAGGATCGACGGTTCATTCATGAGCGCTCGTGCAATTGATGCACGCTGTCTTTGCCCCTCCGAGAGTTCTGATGGACGTTTACGTGCCTGTGGGGCGATGTCTAAAGCCTCAAGAAGATGCATAATTCGCTGCTTGGAGGCCTTTTTCCCCACCATGGTGGCAGCAAGAGCAAGATTCTGTTCAATGGTAAGAACCCCAATCAAATGATGCTGTTGGAATACAATACCCATTCGATCTCCACGAAATCGATCCAGTGCAGAATCACTCATCTTACCTAGTTCAACGCCGTCTACCCAGACTTCACCAGAGGTAGGGCGAAGCAACCCAGCTAGGATGTGTAACAAGGTAGATTTGCCAGATCCTGATTTTCCCAACAGAACGTGACGCGCGCCTTGGGCAATTTCTGTATCAGGAAATGGTAGTCTGGTCGTGCTCCCTGGGTATTGATGCTGAAGATGACGGAGCTCGACGAACATAATTTTCAGCTAGGAATTAACGCTCAGGTTTTATCAGCAACTTTCTCAAGCATCGGATGATGGTGATGCTTTGGATTTTTGCATGACCGGTGGTGGCGGTAATTAACAATATGTCCAGCAACAAGAAGCACACTCCCAGCGATTGTTAATCCTGTCTCTAGTAATTCATTTTCAAGTCCATGACCTAATGACCAACCCAGAATGAGGGTCAAAAACCCACCAATCAAAAGAGGTCTTACCCATGACGTTGAACCAGAATGACGGGATGCTTGAATAACTGTAGGCAAGATTAACGCGGCAAAGACAGGATGAGTCCACCCATGGAGTGATTCAAATAGAGGAACAGAGGGCAGAACACTCAAAAAAATGGGTAAAGCAAGACAATGAATCATGCATAAGGTAGAGAGACCTATACCCACACGGTCCCAGATTGATGTAGTTACTGATTTCACGTTCAATGGATTGCGTTTATGTTGTTTTTGCGCCAACGTACCTTTTATAAAGGGCTCGACTGTCTTTTTCACCTACAGACTGTTTTTCACTCCTATATTGAAAAATACAAAATATTTCAGGGCTTCTTCGTAGTGGTCTCCTGACTCCTTCTAGATCCATTCCTTTTGGGAACAGGGTCTTCTCCAAACGACTTAGTCCATGGTTGACACCGTAAAATGCGCTTTGTCGAGAACCATACACCACGAAACAACCCCCATTCACGTAATGCCTGAATCGAATACTCAGAACAGGTGGGGTGAAATCGACATTGTCGACCCAGCCAAGGTGATAAAATCAGTTGATAGCCACGAATGAAGATAACAGCTACTTCAGCGAATCCTTTTGAAAGAGATTCATCCAAGCGCATGAGGCCTACTCCTCCGGGGAATCATACTCAACCTCAACAACGCCACCCTTTCCATCTTTGAGTGTGATTCCTTGGGCTGCCAAACGATCGCGTATCAGATCGGACGTCGCATAGTCGTGGTTGGACCGTGCAGAGGCGCGCAGTTCTACCAAAATATCCATAAGCCCTTCTACTCGATCCATGGATCCCTGACCTTGAGCAGCTGGAGCGTCAAAACCGAGTATATCCCTAACAACCATTTGATAGGCAGCCAATACCGTCCCAAGCACGTCATCAGAGACCTCATCACGAGATTTTTGACCATTAACCAAGGCTTGGAGCACACTAGACACGCCAAACAGAGCCGCAATAGCCTTTGCAGTGTGTAAATCTTGAGTGATCTCCTTAAAAGCTTCCTTCATCCCATCAAGCAACTCTGTTTCAACGGGTGTGGATGCGTTTATCTTTTGTAGGCTTTCGAGCAGGTCACTGTTCCCCTGAAAGTCAGCACTCTCTATACCAAGTTTTGGAGCCAATGTCACGGCACTCATTAGTCGAGCAAACCCCTTCTCAGCAGCTTGTAATGCCCGATCTGAAAAATCAATTGGGCTTTGATAATGAGATTGGAGTAATAAAAATCTCACAACCATTGGATCATATCCCTTGGATAGCAACGTATGGTCTCCATCAAATAATTGCTGCAACGTCACAAAATTGCCAGACGATTTACTCATTTTGGATCCTTCAAGGGTGACCATATTATGGTGCATCCACACTTTAGCTGGTGAAGTACCATGAGCACCACACGCTTGAGCGATTTCAGCCTCATGGTGAGGGAATTGCAAATCCAACCCACCTCCATGAATATCGAACGTCTCACCTAAGTACTTCGTACTCATTGCCGTACATTCAAGATGCCATCCAGGGAATCCTTCTCCCCAAGGCGACGACCATCTCATGATATGGCTCTCATCGGCACGCTTCCAAAGGGCAAAATCATGCGGCGATCGTTTCTCGTCTTGTCCCAGCGTCCCACGGCTCGCATGTTGAAGTTCATCCAATACCTTTCCAGACAAGGCACCATACTCAAAGTCTGATGCTTGGTAGGCATTCAAGTCAAAATAGACACTCCCTTCCACCTCATAAGCATATCCAGCGTCCATTAAGCGCTCAATAAGTGCGATTTGTTCAGGAATATGCCCACTCGCTGTAGGCTCAATCGATGGCCGTACACAATTTAGCGCGTCCATCCCTTTGTGGTATTCAACCGTGTATTGTTGCACCACTTCCATCGGCTCTATCTTCTCGAGACGAGCCTTTTTGGCAATTTTATCTTCACCTCCATCTCCAGATTCATCAGTTAAATGCCCCACATCGGTGATGTTTCGAACATAACGGACGTTATACCCAACAGTTCTCAAGAGGCGAACCAGCACATCAAATGTAACAGCGCTCCGAGCATGTCCTAGATGCGGAGATCCATACACGGTTGGACCACAGACATAAAGTCCAACGTGAGGGCTAGCAAGGGGTTCAAATGGCTCAACCTGACGTGTCAGGGTATTGTACAGATGGATCGGAAATACGTTTGAGACCGATGCCGACATGATTACAGATCTGTTTCCATTCGGATGTAGTCAATGAATCGCTGTTGCGTTTCTGCTTCCTTAAACGCTCCACGATACTCTGCCGTCACTGTACTACTAGATTCATCCTTGATTCCACGTGTTGAAACACATAAGTGCTTGCTATCAATGACAACAGCTACATCTTTCGTGTTAAGTGCATGCTCAAGAGCTTCAGCAATTTGGAGAG
>CAJXOH010000048.1 GCA_913057895.1 uncultured Bacteroidota bacterium | reverse complement strand
CCATTATTGCATGACCTAAATCCATTAACTGCAGCTTTAGAACAGTGTCAAGTCTCCTTGCATATTGAAACAAGTGGATCTTCCCCATTTTCAGGCAAATTTGATTGGGTAACGCTATCACCAAAAAAATTCAAACGTCCCGTTACAGATATTTATCCAAAGGTTGCTGAGCTCAAAGTCGTGGTGGTGAATAAAAAAGATTTCCAATGGGCAGAAGAGCACGCAGCGTTGTGTCCTGAATCGACCCAACTCTATCTGCAACCAGAGTGGGAGACACCCCAAGCAATGGGATGGATTGTTGAGTATGTCAAAGAACATCCTCATTGGAATATTAGCCTCCAAACCCATAAATACCTTGATGTTCCCTGATCCACATAGTGACAATCGTCCCTCGATAGAAGGAACATTGGCTGGAGAAACCGTCGTGATCACGGGCGCTAGTCAAGGCATTGGTCGTGTCATCGCTCAATGGTTTTCGAATAGTGAGGCTGCCTTGTTATTGATTGCACGAAATGAAGCCAAACTAGAAGAAACTCGCCAGTTGTGTTCTCCTGAAGCTCACTCAAGAATTGAGATATTGTCACACAATTTGGCTGAATCCACAATATCCACGTCTCACCTCAAAAAGCCCTTCTCCAATCCATCAATCCTTGTCTCTGTAGCAGGAAGCTTTCTTTACAAAACCCTTCATGAGACTACACAGAGTGAGTATCAGCAACAATTGGATGTAAATCTATTTACAGCAGTTAACCTTGTCAAATCCTTTTTACCGAGTCTAAAAAATCAATCCAAACGACGCATCATTACCATTGATTCCATTGCTGCCACGATGGGATTGGGTGATAGTGGGGCATATTCATCGTCAAAGCATGCGTTGCTTGGATATGTGCGTTCACTTCGAGAGGAGCTTAGGGAAGACGCTATCCCTGTGACATCAATCCATTTAGGACAAACCTATTCCACCTCATGGGAGTCATCAGACATGGACCCTTCAAAATTGATAAACCCATGGGACGTTGCTCAGTCGATTCATTCCATCGCATGTCTTTCTCCTCAAAGCTCGATGGATGAGTTAACGATAATGCCCTCTGGTGGACCTGTGGCGCCATTTTAGGTCAAATCACTAGGCAGTTGACCTGACCAAGGCGTAAATCTGACTAGAGCACAAACCTGAGCATAGCGCACTGCCAACAAACGTTATCGATAGCGACTAAATAGTTCAGCTAATCGGTCATTGAAATGATCCGTCGACTCGGGCGTAAAAGCGTTGCCAGTCATTCGCTCAAAAACCTCAGCGTACCTTTCATATACATGCACCCGAAACTCGTCCGGTAAATCAGGAAGAACTTGACCTTCTAGACCCTGAAACTCATGTTGCATGAGCCATTCTCTGAGGAATTCTTTGGATAATTGGGTTTGTCCAGTCCCAGTAGCTTGACGCTCCTCATAACCTTCCAGATAGAAAAACCTTGAGGAATCTGTCGTGTGAATTTCATCAATGAGCATCAATTCACCATGAAAAAGACCAAACTCATACTTCGTATCGGCTAACAATAACCCTTGGCGAGCCGCAACCTCTTGACCACGTGCAAAAAGGGCAAACGCCGTTTCTCGAATCTGTGCCCAAAGCTCTGGATCTACGATCCCTTGTTCTAGAATCTCCTTTTCAGAAATGTCCTCATCGTGACCTTCTACAGCTTTGGTTGCAGGGGTTAATAAGGGAGTCTCAAATTGTTGATGCTCAATGAGTCCATCTGGAAGCCTTACCCCACAAAGCTCGCGGCCTCCCTCACGATAAACACGCCAGGCATGGCCTGTTAAAGTGCCTCTCATCACCACTTCGATTGGAATAGGTTGGCATCGTTTGCCAATCATCACATTCGCATGAGGTACAGAATCCACAAATGTTGGGACCAAATCATCGACTTGCTCAAACCCAAAGGCAGCCAATTGATTAAGGATTTGCCCTTTGTAGGGAATGGGCTGCTTCATAATGTGATCAAACGCCGATATACGGTCTGTCACAACGATGGCAAGCGTCTCATCATTGAGGGTGTAGACATCCCGAACCTTGCCATGGTAGGGTGCAGGCCAACCTTCCACGGTCGTTGAGCGAATCGACGGATCATGAGTAGCTAACGATTCTGCAGATAGAACAGGGGAGGCATCACTCATATTCAACAAGCCCTTATTGATATCGAGTGGAGAAACGCTCGATGACTTCAGGCTCTTCTACAAGCTGAACCTTTTCTACCTCAACTTCCTGTAATTCCCTCATGAGTTGTTTGGTTGCCTGTTCTCCGACTGATACCATATGTTGATCTATCGTTGTGAGATCAAGGTACTTTGTGAGCTTTAAATTGTCGTATCCAATTAAGCCGATTTCACCTGGAATATCAACTCCAGCGCGTCTAAACGCATGGATTGCCCCCATTGCCTGAGTATCACTAGTACAAAAAATCGCATCTGGACCAGGATCACCACCCGTCATAAGTCCAATAATCTTCTCTGCAGCTTCATACCCGTTTTCTTCAGTGAATCCGGCATGCTTCGTGCTCAACCCACTTACAATGTAGGATGGTGTGATTGTAAGATTTTCTTCATGACATTCATCAATGAATCCCCTCATCCGCTCTTCAGCAGCTCGAGAGGGAGTCTTTGGGACAATCATTCCAGGTCTTTTATACCCCCGGTCTGCAAAATGGCGAGCAGCCAATCGCCCACCTCTATAATTGTCAAGAAAGAAATAGGAATAGTCAGGATGCTTTGTACCGATTAAGACAGTAGGGATGCCTGAACTTGCGATTTGAGAGTGTAGAGCATCAGATAATGGGATAGAAATCATCAAAACCGCATCTGCTGTACCTCTGTCAAAAAAGTTCTCTGCCGCTGCCTCAGGGTCTTTAGATCCAGTATTGTACAACATAATGTCCAACTCGTGATTAGACATCTCATTTTTAATCCCTTTTAATATCTCGTTGTAAAACGGTGTGGTGAATGATGGGACTGCCACAGCAATCATTTGTGGCTGCTGACTTGCCAACCGTCTGGCGCTTGTCTGAGGGCGAAAATTTAACTCACGAATGGCCTTTTCAACTCGTTCTCGAGTTCTCTCAGAGACGTTTTCTGATCCATTCATTACCCTTGAAACGGTCGAAATCGCTACACCTGCCTCTTTTGCGACGGCGTAAATAGTTGTTTTTTTGGATCGGATTGGAGTTGCCATACCTGAAAATAACGCAATACGCGTTAAAAATGATTCAACTAGGGAACATTCTTTAAGAATGTGTACGTTGGTAAGAGTATAATATACATAGCATGACGAATTTACTCCGCCTGCCTTACAATCTCGTTCGACCTCTTTATGAGATGACACCCATCCATCGCGCTGTGATCGCTGAAGTCAACGAGCCAGAACTCCAACAGGCGTATCAGCTATGCCGTAGAATTACCCGCGAACACGCGAAGACATTTTATCTATCTACTCGATTTCTACCTAATCACAAGCAAAGAAGCATTTTTGCGATCTATGCTTTATGTCGTTACGTGGATGACCTAGTCGATGAAGCAAAGGACTGTGCAGATCAATCAACTCTTGAGGTAACTTCTCTAGAGGAAAAATTAGAATACTTTGAGCAAAAGCTTCACCAAGCGTACCAAACAGGCTCTTCTTCACATCCAATATTGATGGCATTCGCAGACACCCTTTCACGATTTGATATTCCAAAAGAGTATCCGATGTTATTGATGGAGGGGGTAGGTCAAGATCTTAGTATCGATCGCATCCAGACGTTTCAAGAGATGTATGATTATTCCTATAAAGTGGCTTCTGTCGTCGGGTTAATGACATCAGAAGTGTTTGGATACGATTCATCTGATGCATTAACACATGCTGTTGACCTGGGTATTGCCATGCAGCTTACTAATATTTTGCGAGATGTGGGCGAGGATCTACAAAAGGGGCGTATTTATATTCCAGCAGATGAATTAAAGCAGTATGGTGTAACTGAGGAGTCACTCTTTACTCATCAGAAAACGCCAGAGTTCCTTGCCCTGATGCAATTTCAGATTGCACGAGCCCGTTCATATTACGATAGTGCCAAGAAGGGGATTGAAATGCTCAATCCAGATAGTCGTCTGCCGGTCTGCTTAGCACTAGAGAACTACAGTCGAATACTGGACAAAATTGAACAAAACGACTATGATGTTTTTTCAAAAAGAGCCCATTTAACCCTTGCACAAAAGCTTGAAATCCTTCCAAAAGTGTATCAGCGTATCAAAGGGAAGCCACAAAAGGATAGTAGGGCGGAAGAAAGAACTCTCTCCACATAAGACTTCAGTGTGGACTTCTAGTATGGTTAATGGATCCCGAAGGCTTTATTGGCCACGTTTTCTGGGATCTTTGTGTGTAATACTTATCGTTTTGTTGGTATTGGTCCGAGCACCGCTTCATACGAGTATAGAAACGTCGAATCTCGACGAAAGACTTGAGTCTTCATCCTCTGTCATATTTGAGGAGCTTCCCATCCCTATTGTCTCTTCACAATCCATCGTACCCAACGCACCATCCAAACCCTATGTCCAGCCTCAAGTCCAAGAGTGGGATCCAGAAGAAGAGTTTTCATTGGACCTGCAAGGCTTAGAACTAACTGCGGATCGTTTTCAAGGGCGAATAGCTTTGCAACCCGATACCCCAGTTAGGGTACTCACGATTGTTGAGCCTACGTTTGAGACTCTATCATACCCTCAATCTTGGAGGGGGAAAACGATACAAGTACGTATTCTAATAGGACTTGAAGGCCAAGTATTACACTCTACACTACTCACTGAGTCACTTCCTAGTAGAGAAATCAATGAATCTCTGATCCAAAACATAGAACAGGAAATAAACGGAGCTCTAAGCGAGTGGGTGTTTCGACCAGCCCAGGATAGAGGGGAGGTTGTGTTGAGTTACACAACCCAAACCTTTCGTTTAAGGTGATTTCGTAGCGGTTCCTTACTGAAAATTATTTTTTTGAGAATTAATAATTATTTAATTTTCAATACTTATGGCACATAGACTAACTATATGCCTAACTCTTTCATACCTAATGAAACTAATCTAAATCGGTGGTTCAATGAGTAAATCAATACGCGCTTTGTTTATCGGAATGTTTGTGTTTGCCTCTGCGGCGTTTGCACAGTCTGGTACTATCACAGGTACAATTTCTGATCAACAAACAACAGACCCAGTCCCGTCAGCCAACGTTTTCATCGTTGAGTTGTTAAAAGGGGATGCAGCTGACTTAAACGGACAATATGAAATCACAGATGTACCTTATGGACAATACACGATTCGTGTGAGTTCAGTAGGATACGTTACACGTGAGCAATCAATTGTTGTCGATCAGCCTTCAACAACTCTTAATTTTGCCCTAGCACCTGATCTAGCTGAGCTTGAAGACGTTGTTGTTACAGCCTTCGGTATTTCACGAGAAGAAAAATCAATTGGTTACAACGTACAATCTATTAGTGGTGACGCTGTAAGTAAGGTTGATAATTCTAATATTGTATCTGCGCTTGCTGGTAAAGTTGCTGGTATCCAAGTAATTGGAACGCCGGGATCTAACATCGGTGGTTCTGAAAAAATCCGTATTCGTGGATCAAATGGACTTAGCGATGGTCAACCACTTTTTGTAGTTGATGGTACACCGATTTCAAATGCAAACTTATCAGTTGCAGGTAGAGGTCGTGATTATGGTAACCTTGCTCAAGATTTAAACCTCAATAACGTTGAAAGTATCTCTGTCCTTAAAGGTGCTGCCGCTTCTGCACTTTATGGTAACCGTGCTTCCAACGGTGTAATTCTTGTAACTACTGCAAAAGGTCAAATGGGTGAACAACCAATTCGTGTTGACTACTCTAATAGAACAACATTTGAAACGGTTACTAATCTTCCTGAATACCAAAATGAATATGCAGGTGGATATAACTTAGACTTTATCCGTTGTACAGACCCAGCAGATGGGCAAACATATAACTGTTTGAATTATGCTGCTGATGAATCACGAGGTCCACGAATTGATGGTACAATGTACCGTCCATGGTGGTCATGGTTCGATGCAGATTTTGATGGTGATGGTCAAAGTGACTATGGAAAAGAAATTCCATTGACTGCGAATCCAGATAACGTTCGTGATTTCTACGAAACTGGTTCTAGAATTACGAACAATATCTCTATCACGGGTGGTTCATCGAATCTATCTTACCGCGTTGCTTTGAGTAACTCTCAGGTAAACGGTGTGATGCCAAATTCAGAACTAGGTACTACTAAACTTGGATTTAATGGTTCACTTAGTCATAATGATCGTTTCACGTCATCAATTTCTTTCAATTACGCGAATACACAAGCAGATAATCGCCCACCACAAGGGTATTCTCCTGTAGATGGTAACTCATCACAGTCTTTCAACCAGTGGTTCCAGCGTCAGCTTGATATCGATAAGATGAAAACGTACAAGACGCCACAAGGAATGGCTTCTTGGAACATTCGTTCGCATACAGATCTTAGACCACTCTACTGGGATTCACCTTACTTTACAGTAAATGAAAACTTCAGTAGCGATGACCGTGATCGTGTGTTTGGTAACTACACACTATCATATGATGTACTAGATAACCTAAACATTATCGCTCGTGTGGGTCTTGACACCTACGACATGACGATTGAAGGAGGTCGTGGTTCTGGTGGACTTGAGCTCGATAGTTATTCTATTTCTCAAAGAACGTACAGAGAGATGAACTATGAACTAACAGCTAACTTCGAAGAAAACTTCGGTGACATTTCAGTTCGTGGTCTTGCTGGTGGTAATATCAGACAAGAAAAGTTCAGTAGAGTTTCGCAATCAACATCTGGTGGGTTGTCAACTCCTAACTACTTCAATATTGCAGCTTCTGTTGACAGGCCAAACACCAGCTCTTACACATACGAGAAGCAAGTCAATTCAGTATATGCAAATGCAACTGTAGGGTACCAGGATATCCTATATATCGATGGTACAGCTAGAAATGACTGGTCATCAGCACTTCCAGATGACAACAATTCTTATTTCTACTGGTCTACATCTGCTAGTTTAGTTTTCACTGAATTCGATGTGTTTGATAATCTCGGATTCCTTTCATTTGGTAAACTAAGAGCTTCTTACGGACAAGTAGGTGCTGATCTTTCTCCATATCAGATTTTCA
>CAJXOH010000047.1 GCA_913057895.1 uncultured Bacteroidota bacterium | reverse complement strand
CACCCCGAGCGTCATCATTATTACATTTCCGCCAGTACTTGAGCTGTAGGGTGTATAGAACGTCCATCCCGTGTCAATTCCACCTGTGATCATGGAAGTCAAAGCAAAAACTGCACCAATCAAATAGATATAGTAGGAGGCAAGATTCAATCGTGGGAAAGCCACATCCTTAGCCCCCAACTGAATCGGCAAGATAAAGTTACCCAACACTGCTGGCACCGAGGGCACCAAGAAGAAAAACAGCATGATTGCCCCATGCAGCGTGAAAATCTGATTGTACGTGTTGGCATCAATAAATGTACGAGCAGGGGTCAAAAGCTCAGTACGCAATAACAATGCAAGCGTCCCTGCAAAGGCGAACATGATCACCAATGTCGCCATGTACATAATCCCAATACGCTTGTGATCCACCGTCGCAAGCCAAGACCACAGCGTCTTTTGATGGTTCAAATAGTGCGTGCTTGGATTCTCCTCCGGCACATACTGCTGAATCTCAACCGTCTGTTTTTTCGGTGCAGTTTTCTTTGGCGCTGTTTTTGTTGCTGCGTTTTTTGCGGTCGTGGTAGCCATTTAGTCTAGCGTTTTAATGTATTCGATGATCGCGTTAATCTGATTGTCGTTGAGCGTCCCTTCATACGGAGGCATCACAGGTTGATACCCAGCCACAATTTGCTCATTTGGGCGAAGGATGCTTGAGCGGATATAGTTTTCGTCCACAGTGACGGTTGTACCATCTTCCATGGTCTCTGTTTTACCAAATAACCCTGCAAACGTTGGTCCTTGAAGCTCTGATCCATCACTGGAGTGGCACGTTGCACAAGCATTACGCACCACCAACTCTGCACCTAACTCAGCAGGAGGGAGGTTGCTGTCCTGTACATTCGCAGTGGCAAGCCATGTGTTGAACTCTTCTTCTTCATGCACCACAACCTTGGCCATCATATCACTGTGGGCCGTACCGCAATACTCGGTACAAAAAACAATGGATTCCCCAGTTTCTGTGGCCTCAAACCATACACTGGAGTAACGCCCAGGCAGAACGTCACGTTTTATACGGTAATCGGGTACATAAAAAGAATGAATTACGTCGGTTGAGTTCATCACAAGCTTGACTGGACGATCGACGGGTACATGCAACTCACCCACGCTCACTGTGCCATTATCATAATGGAATTCCCAAAGCCAGGATTTTCCAATCGCGCGCACCTCATAGGCATCTGGAGGTGCAGTACGAAGATTTAGATACCCACGAAATCCCCATCCAAAGACAATCATCACCAAAATAAAAGGAATCACTGACCACGTAATCTCAAGCTTTGCATTGTGTGTGATTACCGGCGTCGAATCGTGCTCTGAACGTCGGCGATAAATAATCGAGAATCCAACGATAGCCGCAACGATGAGCACCAAAAAGATAAAACTCGTTGCATGAACAAACCCAAAGAGTGCATCTGTATCGGCTGCGACCGTACTGCGTTGAGGGGGAAGAAAGAGATCTTGGAAGAAATACATGAACGAATGATGTAACGGTGATCAATAATGAATCTGTTCAACGGAGCTTGTCTAACAAGCCCGCTACTTCAACTCCGTGTTTTTATGCGCTTTACCTGCGCCACTCACGAAACCAAAATATGGCAAGAAAAATACCGAGAAACAGCAAAATAGCCAACCCCCCAAGCTTCATAATATTCCATGCCAGTGGAACATATGACCGAGAGTCCGGATCGTAGGAGTAGCAAAAGAACAACACTTGCTCCACAACCGTCCCCACACCACCTACGGAAGCCTCATTTATGGCGTTTTTTAGCTGAAAAGGCTGAAAATCGAAGCCGTATAGGTATCGACTCACCATATTTTCTGGCATTGGACTAATAAACGCCACCGCAGCTGGGTGAATAATTTCCTGTGTGCGAGGCTCTCGCTTGTACCGAAAGCCGATGGCGTCTGCGAGTTGGGCAGCGGATGCATGCATTTCGTTGGGTGCTGTGAGAAACGCCCAGCCGTTTTCTGCGCCGAGAGGGATGCCAAGGTCAGTTAGGCGCTCCATCGCTTTTTGTGCGTCTGCAGGTGTTTCTGTGGAATCGATACTAAAACTTACAATTGTAAATTCCTTGCCAGGTGTCCAGTCAAGGGCTGCAATCCCCTCAGCGACTCGATCGAGCACTAGATTGCACAGTATGGGGCAATCATAATAGAGTGGATTGAGTAGAATCGGTTTTTGTGGATCTGCGAGATTGGCGAGGGTAATGGTATCGCCTTTTGATGTTAGGAATGGGGGTGAGAGGTCGAGAATGTCACCAAGCTTTTCGTCGACTGTGATGTCTTGGGTGATGGGTGGCGCGGCGCGGTTGACTTGGGCGTGGGTTGGTGTTTCGAGTAAGGTGAACAGAACAATTGCAATGCTCGAGAGTAGACTGCTGTGCTTGAAGGGTTGTCCAACACTAAATTCATTCCTAGAATTAAACCAAGATCTGCTATTTGTAGGACTTTCCAAGTTCCTAACCATTAAACGCCACCAAACAACATCCATGCTTTTCGACCAATGTGTTACTATATTTAGAGTATGAAGATATTGGTTTTAGGATCTCGGGGCATGGTTGGATCTGCAATTTGTCGCAGATTGAATGATGAGAATGTCATGGCTGTTGCTCACATCAGAGGAGATGCGGATTTGTTACACCAAGAATCTACTCGGGACTATATTTCAAAAACCAACCCTGATGCAATCATTCTGGCTGCAGCCAAAGTGGGAGGTATTCTTGCAAACAGAGACCTTCCTTATGACTTTATCGCTCAGAATTTGATTATGCAATCCAATGTCATTGATACCGCGGTCACCCTTGGAGTTAAAAAGTTTATTTTTTTGGGCAGTTCATGTATCTATCCCAAGCATGCTCCGCAGCCTCTCAAAGAAGAATATTTGCTCACCGATAAGTTGGAACCAACAAATGAGCCGTATGCCATTGCTAAAATTGCGGGTGTGAAAATGTGTCAGGCGGCGAACCGTCAATTTGGACTCAATTATATTAGCCTGATGCCAACAAATCTCTACGGTCCCAATGATAATTTTGATCTAGAAACGTCCCATGTACTCCCTGCTATGATTCGCAAGTACTTGGATGCAAAGGAGAGTGGTACAACAGTCCAGCTATGGGGTACAGGAACACCAAGGAGAGAGTTCCTTCATGTGGATGACTTGGCTGAGGCAGTGTGGTTCACGCTAAACAACTACAACACTTTTGACCATGATCTACTCAATGTTGGTACAGGGACTGATATCACTATCCAAGAGCTATCAAGCATAATTGCGAGACAGACTGGCTTTCAAGGCGAAACTGCTTGGGATTCGACGAAGCCTGATGGCACACCAGTCAAACGACTTGACGTCAACAGAATGCGTCAGGCTGGATGGAACTCATCAATAGGGCTCGAAGAAGGGATTAGATCGACCATCGAGTGGTATCAAGAACATCATCACAACAAAGTATGAGCAAAAAAGTTGCCTTAATTACAGGAATCACGGGTCAAGATGGGTCCTATTTGGCTGAATTACTCCTTGAGAAAGGATATGAGGTGCATGGAATCAAGCGTCGCGCATCACAAATTAACACCCAGCGTATTGATCACCTCTATCAGGACCCTCATATCGAGAATCGGGATTTAATTCTCCATTATGGAGATATGACCGATTCGTTGAATCTCACGAGAATTGTGAGTGAAGTTCAGCCCGATGAGGTGTATAATCTGGCTGCACAGTCTCATGTGGCGGTTAGCTTTGAGTCTCCTGAATACACGGCAAATGTCGATGCGCTTGGTGCACTGCGACTTCTAGAGGCCATTCGCTTTTTGGGGTTAGAGAAGAAAACTCGCTTTTACCAAGCTTCTACTTCAGAGCTGTATGGACTCGTTCAAGAGGTGCCCCAAACGGAGAAGACCCCATTTTACCCACGTTCACCCTATGCCGTGGCAAAGCTTTATGCCTATTGGATTACCGTGAATTACCGTGAAGCGTATGGGATGTATGCTTGTAATGGAATTTTATTCAATCACGAAAGTCCTCGTCGAGGAGAGACGTTTGTGACACGTAAAATCACCCGTGGATTGGCTCGAATTGCCAAAGGTCTGGACGACTTTTTATACCTCGGAAATCTTGATGCCAAACGTGACTGGGGTCATACCAAGGACTATGTTCGTATGCAGTGGATGATGTTGCAGCAGGATGAACCTATGGATTTTGTGATTGCAACCGGCGAACAAATCTCAGTTCGTGACTTTATTCACAAAGCCGTCACCTATCTAGGCATAGAGCTTGAGTTTTCAGGGCGTGGACCAGACGAGGTAGGCATAATTAGTAATATGACGGACGAGGCCATTACATCGTTTCCAACTATGAATCTGGGTGACACAATTATCAAGATTAATCCGAATTATTATCGACCTGCTGAAGTTGAAACGTTACTCGGTGACCCGTCTCTAGCTGCAAAACAACTTGGATGGACCCCTGAAATTAGCATCGATCAGATGATTGAAGAGATGGTGGAGTCTGATCTTTCACTCTTATCATGAAATGCAACGTTACTTGGTTAATATGTGCCATATTGGTGCTAACACTGAGTGAAGTGTGTATTCTACAGGCGCAGGAACAAACGGACGGGATACAACACCTAGTAGTGAGTAAATCGGAACTTGTCTTCAACAACACTGAAAGGCAATCCAGCTACCGTCCGATTGGCGATAAACCATTCCTTTGGCCATCTACTGACATTTCATGGACGATGTCAAAAGGTCACTTCATCGCCAATGCAAATATACGTTTTGACCTCTACTACGATAGAGATCCAGATGGCTTTGATGCTGTTAATCGCCTATACATGCGTAATGATGAATCCTACATTGGTTTTCAAAATGAATGGGCTCAAGTCCTTGTGGGTCGAAAGCAACACCATTGGGGGGTGTCTGGGCAAAATGCACTGTTTCTCAGCGACAATGCACGGACGTTTGACCAAGTTTCGATGTCCTTTGAATTTGGCAATCTAGGATATGACTTAGTGCTTGGACAACTAGATGATTTATCATCAGATGAACGCTTTGGACAGGACACACGCAATGATTCTGGCGCAAAGTCGCGATTTGTGAGTCTGAAACGGTTCACCTGGCAACCAAGTGAGAATCTCACCCTATCCTACAAAGAGGCAATCCTGTACTCAGGCACAAATGCCACTTGGTCACCACGCTACATGGTACCAACGTCATTGTATGTGTTTCTTGCTGATAATGCTCCACGTAATGATCAAATTAACTTGTTATTTGGTGGATCGATTCAGTGGATTTCGGGCAATTGGATGGTCTACTCTGAACTGATGGTCGACGACATCATTTTCAACAGAAAGGAGCGGGGGATCACCGAAACAGGTACTGGGGCTTGGTTAGGACATGTAGCATGGTCAGGTGACCAGACTCATGCGCAGTGGCATTCTGAGGTAGTAGGATATCAAGCGTACAATACAGACCAAGCCGAGGGTAGGTATTTGTATCTAGGTCGAGGGTTAGGGACTCAGTTTAATGATTATGTGTTTACGGAAGTTCGCGGTCAGAAAGGTTTAGGTGTAAATCGTGCCAATCAAATCGAAACTATGCAGATTGGGGCGTCTCTTGGACTTCTTTGGCAGGGTGAACAAACGATTAATCAACCCTTTACCTCCGCATACCCTGATGGATCTCGATTTGAGCGTGTGTTGACTGGTAATGTGGAACGTACAGTTCGTGCAGCTATCCAATTTGGCATCGAGACTCAATCAAAGAGTGCAGTTGAGCTAGATATTGGATATAATTGGGTGCAGAATCTTGGGCATCAATCGGGTGTGTCCAGCAGGCGGTGGGCCGGCTCAATCACCATACGCCAAGGTTTGTCATTTTCATCGAATTCTACTCAACCTTGACAGCATACCTCAAAAAACTGGTGCGTGAAAACTTCCATGGGTTCACGTTTTTCTACCAATATCTTGGGTGGAGAGTCTTTGCATTGTTTGTGATGAGCTTTTTAGTGGGGCTATTTGATGGATTTAGCCTGGCCTTATTTATGCCATTGTTAGAATTGATTGGATCGGAAGAGCGTTTAGCAACTGGAGCTGTGGATCAATTAGGGAGTCTTTCGTTTTTGACCAAAGGGTTTGATTACATCGGTGTCCCTATGAGGGCGAGTTATATTCTATTGGCCATTTTTATTCTACTGGCATTCAAAGCCGTATTCAATTTTCTGGGAACATATATAGGTGCCATTTTCCAGCAGAAGCTCATCCGAAAAATCCGCCTTGAGAATATCGAGAAGGTGCGTGAGCTTAAATATGAGGCATACGTGACCATGGATGCGGGGCAGATTCAGAATTCTCTGTCAACGGAGGTGGAGAGGGTGAATGCTGCTTTTAATAATTACATTCAAGTCTTGCAGTTTGCCATTCTTATTATTGTTTATGCGTTTCTGGCGTTTTTGGCAAACCCGCAGTTTGCTGTACTTGTCCTAGTTGGCTCAGTAATAAGTAATAGAGTATTTAACCTTGTTTACAACGCTACTAAGAAAGCTTCTAGAAATATATCTGAACTTGGGCATCGTTTTCATGGAATACTTATTCAGTTCGTAGCCAACTTTAAGTATCTGAAGGCGACAGGGCTTGGGATGAGCTATGGTGATAAATTGGCCTCTGAGGTGCGTCATCTAGAACGGGAGTGGAGACGCATTGGATTTCTGAGTGGAATCGTTCAGGGGATCCGTGAGCCTTTGGCGATTGGTGTTGTGATTTTTGTCATCCTCGTAGATTTGACGTTTCTAGGTGGTGATCTTAGTGCTATTGTCTTGAGTGTGTTGTTTCTCTACCGGGCCTTGACTTATGTAATGAATCTACAGTCTGGTTACAATAGTTATTTATCATTTGCAGGTTCAATAGAGAACTTAAAATCACTTCAGCTTCAATTAGATGAGCAAAGAGAAACTGAGATAGGAAATGAACCTTCACGAATCCAGTCACATGTAAGTGCAGAGTCTGTCTCATTCTCCTATGGCGAGGAACCCATACTTTCTGACATATCTTTAAATATCCAACGTAATACAACCTTGGCATTTGTTGGGGAGAGTGGCTCGGGCAAGACCACGTTGATGAATCTACTAGCCGGCTTACTGTCGCCAAAATCTGGACAGATACTTGTAGATGGTGTAGACCTCGAGTCTGTCAACAAACAGGCATTTCAATCGCGAATTGGATATATCACACAGGAGCCCGTTATTTTCGAT
>CAJXOH010000046.1 GCA_913057895.1 uncultured Bacteroidota bacterium | reverse complement strand
CAAGCCTGCTGCCGTCACTTGAAAAGTTCGCGCCCGTTTCTCACGCTCAAGCTCATTTTCAAAGGTCGTGACGTTGACCCCCTCATCATCAAACTCAACAAAATTGACATACAGATCCGTATCATTGTTATGAGGCACCGATAGTATAATCCATGAATCCGCTTTATCTAGGTATAGTATCGATAGTAGGCGATGCTTGGCCCCAAGATCTGGGTTGTAATAGGTTCTCACTTGATTGTCTTGGGAGTCATACATCAACACACCATTCTCAAAGTGACCTTCGCGCGTGAATTCAGCGCTTACTACCATCCCATGGCGGCTGTAATCGGTCGACGAATGGTGCTCAACCAAAGGTTTGACTGTTCGATGTCGAATCTGCATCGGTGTTACACTAAATGAATGCGTTTTGGTCCATTCAGCATAAGGATAGCGTGATGTGACTATGGTAAATCCTTCCTCAAAGGGTACTTGTGAGTTCGCATTAGAATTAGGCAGAATATTATAAAAATGATCGTTAGCACCCCTCAGATACATAGACGACATGGTTCTTGGAATAGGCTCCACTTGCTGAATCGATGACCATTGAGCATTGGTTATGGAAAATGTTGAGATGATGTTGTGATTCTCCCAAAATCCATAGCCACTAAAAAAGTAGAGGTCTGTATCCATGGGGATCATGCTACTCCCAATAATATTCTTACGTGAAGGTTCATCCGTATAGAGATGCATGTCATATGTTTGCAAACTATAGGATCCAATTTCGCCACCAGAACCGTTGTAGATTAGTACCTCATCGGGATTTTGACGGGTGATAATATGGCGGAAGAATTCACTAGTGAAGTTTACTGGAATGGGTACTGTTTCTATGCTTTGTTGCAGTGGATTAAGAAACAAATACTCATCCATCCCCTGAGAGTGGAGCAAGAGAGTCCCTTCATTTTGGCGTACGCTTACTTCAATTCGAAAATCAACCATACTCTTTTCAGCGTCACCCAGCCGCTGATTGAGGTCTTCAAAAACAACCTGCTTGGTTACTTTAAGCCCTTGCTTGGAGCCCTCACTGCCTGGAATGACCGATGCGGCTGTGCGTGTAGATTCTCTCGACGTTTGACCATGCAGGTGGACGGGCAGGATGTGGAACCAAACCAGAGCCACACACAAGCCGAGGGCAAGGTGCATAGGAAGCACACGACTTGCTTTGTATGAGAACTCTACAAATTGTTGCATGATCAAGCTTGTTCAAAGACTGAATCATAGACTTGATCCAATCTTATACTATCGGTTAAACCAATAACTTAACTTCAATAAAAATACATTCGTAGGTGCAGAGTCCAAAATATCATTTGTTCGATCCCAAACATCAAATGCAGCAATGTCCTCTAATTCAGAATCCTTGGCATGTTGCCACACGACAAATAGAGCTGATCCTGGTCGATACTCCCATCGATACACGATATTGGCTTGCAACGATGAGAAGGTAAAATCGGGCACTCCAAAAGCAAATGAAGGTGCGTCGCCTTGTCCATCTGCATCGACAATGATCGTGTTTCCTTGTCGAGAAACTGACCCTATATCCGTGCCATACTCATCAAACTCAAATGTATTGGGTGTAGCAAATGCCTTGAACGCATCATACGATCCTGCCGTGGAATAAAACCTCATAAAGCTTTGAAGCGTCATCGTTGGTGAGAACGTCCAGTTGAGGCGCATGGTCGTTTCAAAATTTTTGCGCTCCAAATCGGCAAAAAGATAACGCCGGCCATACGTTGAACTCGCTGTTGGATCGCTGTAATCATCCACGTACTGCTGATTGTTGAGGTTGAACCCATATTCAGGAGAAACAAAGAAACTAAGGGCTTGTGTCGGCCTCCATTCGAGTCCCAGGTCAAAAGCATAGCTGTACGAACCAAGCTCGTTACGTTCAAACTCCCCCTGAATCCGACCCGATAGTTCTTTATCGTCATTGGAATTTAGAGAGACATTTAGGCTGAAACGTGCTGGACTCTCTGCAACAGGACCTCCTCTAGTGAGGCGCACATCAGCTCCACGCGACACAAGAAATGCACGCTGATTGACTCGCCATAGGTTGCTGAACTGCGTATTGGTAAAGAATCCTGTAAAAACACTCTCCAAATCATTATCAACCGTCCATTCTGCACCCATAATATTTGAGAAGGTCAACTCATTAATCCCAGGAATGTCCCGATTACGGAATCGATTGTATAAACGAAACGATTTTAGGCCTGCCTGATTTTGGAATCCAAGATCATTAATCTCATATCCAGACGTCGTGTGGGTAAAGGTGGCAGATCCAGTATACACATCACCACCCCCTTTTTGAATGGATACATCCAAATGGCTTCCTGTCAAAGAATTTCGGGTTGGGTCAAGAGGGTCTTCAGTGTGATCCGGGCGCTGATAGTATCTAGCAGAAGACTCCTGTAAGTCTAGCATCGCTTCTCGACTTCCCTCTACATAGCTCACGGAGTATACTCCACTAACTGTATAATCACGGGTGCCAAGATTTGATTCGAAGTCCACACCATTTACAAGAGCTGTTCGGTTGAGCTCGCTGTCAAAGTATGATCCTTCAATATCCCGTTGTACGATGCTTGTGTATGTCCCCGCAATCAAGTCGATCGACTGAAATTCTTGCTTGAGACGAAGCACTCCATACTGGCTCAATGGATTTGCACGGAAGGTTTCTCTTTGCCCATTAGAAAGCTCTGCTTCTCCCTCGATGATTGGGGTAAATGCATAGAGTGCACCCACATTAAGGCCATTGGACAAGCGGCCACTTAGTTTTGACGCTGTTCCAATATTAGTCTGTCGTGGGATGTCTTCAAAGTCGGCGTCGAGCCCAGCATCACCCGCATCCCCAACTGGAGAACTTCCAATTCGACGACTGTAGAAGCCTCGAGGGTCTCCATAATTTGTGAACTTTTGAGAGCTCCCGAATTGAAAAATATCACTCCCTTCTAGGAAAAAGGGTCTCCGTTCTTCAAAAAATAGTTGATTGTCAGTTAGGTTAACCTGTGTTGGATCTGCCTCGACTTGACCAAAATCAGGGTTTATCGTTGCCGAAAGAGTCAGGCCATTGCCAAAGGTATTACGCAAATCGACCCCAAGTCTTGTAGCAGGGTCTGTGGTTTGATAAAATGGATTCCCAGGATCATTTGGCGCACGGTAGAGCTCTTGACTAACATAGGGGAGCACTTCAAGGGTTTGTGTTTTAGGCAATGGGCCAATGTTTTGGAGAATGGCAGACTGGGAGGTAAATGCATCCAAGTCTGGAGAGACTGGATCCCATGCACTCAACTCACGAAAACGACCAAATTCCCGGAAAAAATTAATCCCCCACGTGTGATTTTCTAGATCCGCATCATACCGAAGCTGGCTTAGGGGGATTTTAAACTCTGCCGTCCACCCTTCATCGTTGATTTCAGCGGCTCCTTCCCATACAGCATCCCAAAGGTTATCCTCCTCTGTATCCTCAAAATACTTGATGTCACGGAGGACTCCTCTAGGGTTTACACCAAAAGCAAAGGCCGTTAACCCATCCATATTAGAGTCAATAAAAAGCCACACCCAGTCACTCGCTACTCTATTTTCATCCCTACGAATCAATGGTGCACTCATTTGTGAAGGGTCGGTCTCATAGGCTCGGTACGCTGCATAGACATATCCATCGCGAATAAAAAACTGAGCCTCTGTTTTTTCGCTAGCGTCCTCCCCTTTTTTGGGCATAATCTGATTGAATCCCGTATAGCGTGGTAACTCATTCCACGCATCCTCGTCAAGTTGCCCATCGATTCGAATAGCCTGATCACTTGTTGGATTTTGCAATTCAAGCGTCAAAGAACGGCTGTAGATATCCTCGTCTGGATCAAAGATTGTCGTGGCATCATACTGGGCCAGGGCCACACAGGGAGTAAGTGTTGCAAAAAGTGCAATCGCAAAAAGATTGCGGCACGATCTCATGGTACGTACAAGTTTCATGGAAGAAATTTCATAGAGGAGCAGGGTTGTATACTGGCACTAATACGTAATTCAGGGCACCAAAGTTACTTCAACTCTGAAGTTACTTACCATCAGTACTGTGAAAGCATCGTTGGACAGCTTCGTTGTACAAATGGTGCCATTATCCACGCAATTCTTAGGCTGTTAAGGTGGTATAACAAAAAAAAGCCCAGCGGGGTTCAGTCGCTAGGCCTTGCGTTCTCATTATCAATCGTGGTAAATCTGAACGCAACCTATCGACGTGCTCCAAAAGAATAAAGACTAGATACTTATCAATTACTTAACAGATTGTGTAAATCCCTGTGTAATAAGCTGTGGAAATGATTTTGTACGTAGGATGATAATTTTTTTACGCTTATCACGTGGGTCTTGCACTAACTCTAGTGCATCTCTTTGGTTTCCTTGAAGCCGCTTCATCAAATGATTGAAGTGATCCATGATCTCCAGGCGTTTTGCATTACGAATAGATTGACTTACTTGATGGTATCCAAGGACTTCATCAAAGTCCTGAAGTGTCCACGAAAATTGCTCTCTTTCGAAGGGGTGCTTCTCTAAAACGACCGTGAATAGAGCCACCAAATCCTGTCTGTGCACTTCGTTTACGGATTGACGACCTTTGAAAATCTTGATATGACCATGCTCTTTTTTAAAGGTAAATGGCTTTTGTTGTCGTCTTCTTATCCAAAGTACAAGTCCAAAAAACACGAACAATGAGCTCAATGTTATTAGAATGACGCCTACAGGGGAGGAATCGGATAGGATGGTCTGTCCGCTCGCTGTTAGAGTGGCAATTTCATCAGCGGTAAATTGTTGACTTGATACGGGAACAGGTGTCCAAAAGGGTTGCGGTCCATCACCATTGGATGGTAGATTTACAGTCTCCATATGAAAATGGAAGATGATCCAATCATCAATCAATGGGTCATAAAATGCTTGTGAATAATGGTAGTCCTCCTTGTACGAATCTTGCGATTGCTGAAAAGGATACGCCGTCATCGTTTCCGGATTAAGGAAGACGAGGTCTCCACACAGATCATAGATCGCAAAGACAGACCGAGAGGGATCGAGTCTGTAGGTTCCTGGCTGCTTGTGCACAACTGACGCTTTAAACGACTCCACACATTCCGCTGCCGGTGATTGAGAGGGCGGCAGTGTAATATCAACAGGCTCAAGCCATTGTCGGTTAACAAATTGTTGAAAGGCGCTTTTTGGTGCTACTCGCCCATCCTTGTCGATTTGTGGGTGTAGTAACCACAATGGGATTTCACCAGCAGAAATTGGCTCTTCTGAAGAAGCTTCGTACCCAATCGAAGGATATTGAAATAGTTGTGCACGAGCTCCTCGTGGGGGTAAAGACTCTCCAACCTGTGGGACAAGGAGCCACTCTAGCGTAGTCTCGTCCAAATAAACCAGTAGTTGTTTGTAGAACCAGTTTCCATATCCTCCAAATGTGATAAGGTGATACGGAGTCAGTACAGCGGCATGGTCGTACATATTTCGATGTGGAAACGATCTATCCACTCGAGAAAGGCCTTCTTGGATATCTTGACGAAGAACGGGGGGTGTTTCACCTTCACCTGCAAGGCCTGAAATAACATGAATACTACCCATACCCTCGTCCCAAAAGACGAGTCCACCCGTTGCAGCTTGAACATCCATTCGTTGTGGCTCGAACGAATCAAACTCTAGGCGTTGAATGTTTTTTTGAATCCCTGATCGATTGTATTCAATCAACCACCCAACCCTGGAGCTCCAAAGATCTTGTTCGGTGTCATGAGGTTCAAAAGCGAGCGTGAAAAGGCGTTCATTTACTCCATCCCATGCAACAACGGGCAAAGGTGTCTGTGTTGAATATTGAGGAAGGGGTTTCTCGGGGTGTGGTACATACCCACTGGATGGAAATGTCTGGGATATGGTTGGACTAGGTGAAGGCGCCTGCGCTGAATTCTCAGATGAAACCTGCGCCAATGAATCTTGTTCGAGCGCTTGGATTGGTGCTGCGTAGCTAGGTGTCCCATGAGTAGAGGGTGCGAAACTTGAGGCTTCGTGACTTGAGGCAGTAAGGCCATAGGCTTCGTGACTTGTGATGGTGAGACCAGGGGCTGCTAATGAAAATACTAGACTGAAGAAAATACCCAGCCAGCATCCCATCTTTAAATCCCTTGAAGAGGTTAATACTCTTTTTTCCATCGAATATCGATTCCTTGCCATCGTTGATCCCCTTGAGTTAATAAAATGTCAAGGTTTTCGTTCATGTCAAATTCAAGTATAAATCTATTGGAAGGGTAGGCACTTCGGACTTCTTGAACAAACCATACTTGTGTTCGGTCATTCATTTGCCATCCTGCTCGCAGTTCAGTGGCTCGTGCGGATCCCCTTTTTACACGTTCATATTCAAATTCCTGAAATCCCATCCGGTCAAACAGAAACGATTCCGCTTTGTTGGCAAGTAGTTCAATTTCTTCACCTTGAATGCCCAATTGTGGTAGATCTGGGAACTCGGAAAGCCCCCCTGAGGATAGGTTGTCGGTTGGAGACCAGCCCGTTGCAAGTCCGGTGAGCTCATCACCCCCTGTAAGTAGAGGGCTCACAATCAATGCGAGAACCGCTGGCTGAGCCATCTGGCGATTATCCATGCTTCCCAACGTGGGACGTAGCTGTATTTGAAGAGTCTCACCCGAAACAACGGATCTGACGAATTGACACCGAAGAGTTGTTGGGTCACGAAGTTCACACTCTTGGGTTGTGTGGAGTCCACTCAGGGTTCCTATAACGAGCATTTCTGCTTGAGTTACACTGTTTGGGTCCAGAGGATGTGAGAACCGAAATGTTACAACCGGTTTGGCATCACTTACCATCGCCCCATCAGCGGGTGAGGTCTCGATAACAACAAGTTCATTGGCTCGAGCTTGTGTTTGAGCGTTTGCGACCCCTACACTGAACCAGCTCAGCATGATGGCTGCCTGAAGGATGATTAAACCGAAGAAATGTACCTGTCTGAAAATCCAAGCACGTCTAATTGCACGCCAAGCCATCTTATAATGTGTTTGATTGCTCAAAATGGATCTCCGATTTGAAGGTGAATAGAGTATCTCTGCAGTGCGGAGCCATACGATGTGTTTTGGAATCGGCCCATGTCTTGATCTGTTGGGTTGAGTTTGATAGCTACATCAATTCGCACAGGCCCAAAGGGTGTCATAGTGCCCACACCCAACCCAGCACCAAACTGCAAATCCTCGGGATGAATGTCTTCGAAACTCGACCAAACCTGCCCTCCGTCGAGAAAGATTGCCCAATCCAGTCGGTCCAAAACACCTGGTAAGGG
>CAJXOH010000045.1 GCA_913057895.1 uncultured Bacteroidota bacterium | reverse complement strand
ATGCCTGAGTTCTTGGAACGACGGTATGATGCTCGATCTAGGTATTACTTCTCTGCCATTACGATTGTTGGTAATGTCATTATTGATACCGCGACGGGTTTGTATGCGAGTAATTTGATCCTTCGGATTGTCTTTCCGGATATCCCATCTGGGGTTATGATTACATTGCTAGCCTTTGCAGCTGCAGCGTACACCATTCCGGGCGGGCTTTCCTCTGTAGTCCATACTGAGGTTGTACAAGCGGTTTTGCTTTTTGCAGGGTCAATACTTCTTACATATTTCACCATGAGTAGTGTGGGTGGTTGGGATGGAATGATGGCGGGTCTAGACGCTATGCATAATCAAGGGACTCTGGCAAAACCTGCGGATGAGGTCTTTGATATGGCAGGACCTATAGATGATGACTACATGCCCTGGACAGGTCTGTTATTTGGGGTGCCTCTGTTAGGTTTTTATTTCTGGGCCAACAATCAGTTTATGGTTCAGCGTGTTTTAAGTGCCAAGGATTTGAATCATGGTCGATGGGGAGCTTTAGCGGCGGGTCTGATGAAGATTCCAATTATTTTCATCATGATTGTCCCGGGGGTCATCGCGATTGTTCTGTTTTCAGATTTAGACATAAGCTCCTTGAATTTCATGATTGAGAAAGAGGGAGCCATGGTGGTGTGTTCGCAGTTAAGCGACTGTCCAAACATGACCTATCCAGTTTTGATCTATAATCTGCTACCGACAGGGATTTTAGGCTTAGTGATTGCAAGTCTATTAGCTGCCATGTCTTCGAGTATATCTGCAACGATGAATTCAGCATCTACGCTCATTACCATGGATTTTGTCCAAAAAATCAAGCCAGACATGACCAGCAAGCAGTTGGTTCGAGTGGGACAGATTGCCACCTTTGTATTGGTGATGTTGGCAGCTTTTTGGACGCAATACATTGATAAAATATCCTCTTCAGTTTGGGAATATTTGCAGATGGTGCTTTCGTTTATCGCCCCACCAGTTGTTGCGGTCTTTATCCTAGGATTATTCTGGAAACGTGCGAATGCTAACGGAGCCTTTGCTGCACTACTCACTGGGTTAGGGCTGAGTATCTTTGTCATCGTCTCCAAGGCTAATGGTTTGATTCCATGGGTAAATGACCTCCATTTTCTTCACATGGGGCCTATGATCATGGTGACGTGTATGCTCGTCCAAGCTATGGTATCACTTGCTTCAGCAGCTCCATCCGAGGAAGTTGTTAATACGCTTACTTACAACAAGCGCATCTTTGCAGAGGAAACAGCTGAATTGAGTGGGGTTGCCTGGTACAAGAATTACCGCATCCTATCCGTTTTTCTGCTGATCACGACGGCTATCGTGGTCGCGATGTTCTGGTAATGTTTGTGTGCAAAATCTCTAGATGATGAACCAAACATGGTGGAAAGAAGCCGTTGTCTATCAAATCTATCCTAGAAGCTTTCAGGATACGACAGGCAACGGCGTTGGAGATATACGTGGGATTATCCAGCGACTAGATCACGTAAAAGCTTTAGGCGTTGATGTTATTTGGTTGAGCCCTGTTTACGAATCTCCCAACGACGATAATGGCTACGATATCGCTGATTATCGAGCTATTATGGCAGAGTTTGGCACGATGGCCGATTTTGATGAGCTTTTAGACGGGATTCACACCCGTGGGATGAAACTCATCATGGATCTAGTAGCCAATCACACAAGTGATGAACACGCGTGGTTTGAAAAGTCTCGTGCGTCCAAAGACAATGATAAACGAGACTACTACATCTGGAAACCAGGAGTGAAAGGACCAGATGGAGTCATGCATCCTCCTAACAATTGGGGGTCATTCTTTAGCGGTCCAGCCTGGGAATTTGATGCTACCTCAGGTGAATACTATCTCCATCTCTTTACTCGAAAACAACCAGATTTAAACTGGGAAAATCCTGCTGTTCGCAAGGAAATTGCAGATGTGGTTGAATTTTGGCTCGAAAAAGGGGTGGATGGATTCCGGATGGATGTAATTTCCTTGATTTCGAAGCGTGGATATGAGAATACACCCTACAAAGAGTTTAACGACACGATTACTAATGTCTATGCCAATGGTCCGAGGGTACATGAATTTTTGCAAGAGCTCTACACGAATGTGATTTCGAAATATGATGTGATGACAGTAGGTGAAGGTCCAGGAATTGACCTTGAAGAAGGCCCAAAATATGTCAATGAGGATCGAGGGGAATTAAACATGATCTTCCATTTTGGTCATATGTTTATGGATCAAGGACCGGGTGGCAAATTTGATCCCATCCCCATTGATTTTCGTCGTTTCAAAGAGGTCTTTGTTGAGTGGGACCAAGCGATGTCTAAAGGTGGCTGGAACTCTGTGTTTTTATCCAATCACGACTTCCCTCGAGCGGTCTCTAGGTTTGGAAATGATGGACCCCACTGGAATACATCCGCAAAGCTTCTAGCCACTTTATTGATGACCATGCGTGGCACACCCTATGTATACCAAGGGGAAGAGATTGGGATGAAAAATGTCGCATTTGACTCCATTGACGCCTATCGAGATGTAGAGACACTCAATGCCTATTCAGAACAGGTTCTTGATGGAACAAGAGATCCTGATGAATTTCTGAGAGCGGTACATATCATGGGTCGAGACAATGTCCGCACACCCATGCAATGGGATGCATCACCTCATGCTGGATTCTGTGCTGAAGACGTTGAACCGTGGATTCAACTCAATCCATCCTACACTCATATCAACGTAACTGCTCAAGAGGAGGACCCAGATTCGATCTTTGCCTTTTACAAGAAGGCCATTGCCTTCCGAAAAGCCCATAAAGGTCTTGTCTATAATGATCTCGATGTGTGGACACTAGAGGATGATCAATTATTCTGTTATTTGAGGCCTGGCACAACCAATGGTGCTAAAAATGGCTTTCAAAGCTATGCTGTATTGTTAAATATGTCCGATAGACCTGCAGTAACGACTTTGCCCGAAGGGGTCATTCTCTCTGAGTTCCTGTTATCCAATGGGCTGGGTAGTAGTGCAATGCAAAAACCCCCATCATCTTCATTAGAATTACAACCATGGGAAGCACAGGTATGGACAACGAAACCATGAACCCTCGTATGAATTCGACTACTTTATTCGCCAAATATTCCATCTTTTTGATGTTTTTGAGCCTTGTTTCCTGCTCGAAGGAATCATCACCGACGAATACCCCAAAAGTCTTCTCATTAGAGACATCAGTGACTCCTTCCAATGCTGGAACGGTAACGCCATCGAGTGGACAATATGATCAAGGTGAAACGGTTGAAATTAGCGCAGAACCGAATTTAGACCACCGTTTTCTTGAATGGCAAGGTGATGCGAATGGCACGGAAAATACTATTTCTGTGACCTTCAATAGTGACAAATCGATCAACGCGATTTTTGAGGAATATCCTGAACCCTCCATGGAGTTGCCTGGATACGAAGCGAGTGCGTTACCTAAACTCAAAATTTATGTTGATGTTGGATATCAAATCGTTGACGAGCCTAAAAACCCTGCTCAAATGCGAATTATTGAGGATGGTGAACGAACCTATGCAGGTCAAATTGGTATAGAATACAGAGGGTCCACGTCACAAGGTCTGTTTGAGAAAAAATCATATGGTATTGAAACATGGGATGGCTTCGAAAATGACAAGGATGAATCACTACTTGGATACCCTGAGGAAGAAGACTGGGTGCTTCATGGACCTTATAGTGATAAAACCTTGATGCGGAATGCGGTAATTATGCGACTATCCAACGCAATTGGACGGTATGCATCCAGAACAAAGTTTGTAGAACTCGAATTAGATGGTTCCTATGAGGGGGTGTACCTCTTTATGGAAAACATCAAGCGAGATAAAAATCGAGTTAACATTACCAAGTTAGATGAGGATGAGAATAGCCCTGAAGAGATTACTGGGGGATACATTTTAAAAATTGATAAAACTGCTGGTGATAATGATGCCCCAGGATGGGCAGGGGATGCATCCTACCCTGAAGCGCTAGGTTTTCGGTCTGTGTTTAGTGCATTTGGGGATTCACTTGAGTACCCTGCGCATGGTGAGAAACGTCCTGAAGAGACGTACATACTCTATGAAGAACCAGATTGGGAGGACATTACAGACCAGCAGAAAGAGTATGTAGAAACATATATCTATGATTTTGAACGAGCTCTGTTGAATGATGACTTCTCTGAAATTGAGGGGGAACGAGCTTATGAGCAATACATTGATGTCCCAAGCTTTGTAGACTATTTCATCCTAAACGAATTCGCTAAAAATGCGGATGCATTTCGAATAAGTACATATATGCACAAGGATAGGGGGGGTAAGTTAAAAATGGGTCCCATTTGGGATTTTAATCTCTCCCAAGGCAATGATTTTGGTGGCTATCGCCAACAGCCTGAACTGTGGATCCACGAATACAATCAATATATCCCAAATGATACCTGGTTAATACCTTTTTGGTGGGAGAGACTCATGCAAGATCCTAAATTCCGCAAGGCAGTTCGTATTCGTTGGCAAGCATTACGTCAATCTGAGCTGAGTGACTCACAACTCTTTGGACTAATTGACGAAATCCAACGTTACCTAACGGATGACCGTGCAGTTGAGCGAAATTTCTTACGATGGGATATTCTTGGCCAAGAGATTTGGGGGAACAATTTTGTGGGCCAAACCTATGAAGAGGATGTCGATTTCATGAGGCAATGGTATGTCCAGCGTTTAGCCTGGTTGGATGCAGAAATTGCGACGTTTGAATAGGGTTCCTCTCTCTAAAGAATAAAGGGATTCCACGAACAAATCTCTGAACTTTAGAGGCGTACAATCAGTATATAACCTGTTTTTAACGTTTCTAAGACCATAAACCAAACGGTCTTGAACCAAGAATTATGATTACGGATGAATTGATATTTATACCGAAGGTTTCTTGGTGATTTAATATCCGTGAGTGCCAACCGAAACATTGCTCTCAAAGATTTCTTTGGTAATTCTTTATTTCCTGATGTTTCCTCATCAACATAACAGATAGAATCCTTCACGATATAGGTTGGCAAGCCTAACTTTTTGGCTCGTAGTGAGAAGTCCCAATCCCCACCGTAATGAGGTAGATTGCTTGCCATGTATCCAACGTTTTGAAAATTTTTCGCATAACTCATCAAAAATCGACCTGAAACTAAATCGCATGGAGCTAAATTCTCCGACTGGTTGATGATATAACGACATCTCACTGGGCCAAACGAAATAAGATTCCCACAGTCCTTTATTTCCTTTTTTGATCCAAGGCTAAAGACCCTTGGATGGAAAAACCCGGTTGGATGTTGATCCAGTGAGCGTTTCATCGCAGCATAGGTGTCTTTATCGATTTCTGAATCGTTATTTGCAAGGGCTATAATCGAGTCCTCGTCCACACCTTTTTCCTCGAATAGGTATCTCAAACCTTTATTAACACTCCCTCCCCACCAAAGATTACCGTTTCCATATAAAACGGTTACGTTAGGCCAACTTTCCAATTCAGCATGTTCCCTTGCGGGACTATCATCTACTATAATGGCTTCAAAGTCACCAATATGCTCTTGACAACCAGCTAAAAACCGCTTTGTGTGTTCGAGGCGTGTAAATACTGGGATGATGATAGTCAACGTACTTGAATCACCCATGCTTGGTCACCCATTGATTCAAAAACACAAGTCTCCATGCCATAGTAGCATGTTTGTTATCCCCTGCTTTGTACTGGTCTAGCAGTCTCGTTGCTTTGCTAAGATTTAGGCCTTCAAATGCATCATTTTGAGTCGTTAGAGCACCATTTAAGAGTAATGAACGCAACCAAGTGGTTTCGCCAGGTGTTTTAAAGCCAATTTTGTCCTTTCGAGAGTAGATTTTCTCAGGGAGTATATCCCTTAATCCTTCTCGCATCACAGCTTTTGTGATTCCATGTTCAACTTTTAAATCTGGAGACATCTGAAACAATAATTCTACCAATCGATGATCTAAAAATGGGACTCGACTTTCAATCGAATGAAACATGGAGTTCATATCAGTGTAATGCAGCAAACGAGGCAACTCAGTGAAAAAGAGAAGATTATAAAGAAACTCATTTAGTTTATTAGAATGCTGTTTTACACTAAAATTCACACGTTTTGAAGAGGGGAGGAACGGTTGGCCAAACTTCATTTCTAACTCTTGGAACTGCTGATCTCCTCCCAAGCTATACAAAAGGCCCATGGCAATGCGCTTAGCAGAAGTTAGAAAATCATACTGCTCATTACGTAAATGCTTCGCAAACGCCCGTTGCCGAGTAAAAGAGAAAGGGTTTTGAGCCAAAATCCGATAAAAGGATCGTAAATACCCTACCAAATATTCATCGGCACCTTGCCCTTCAAGTAGCACTTTCATCCCATGCTCTTTCGCGGCTTTCACAACAAAAAAATGTGATATAAAACTTGACCCAAGGAGTGGTAGGTCTTGATGGCCAACATAGTCCTCAACGACTTCGATAATATCATCCGTAGTTGGTGAAATAAATGTTGGTGTAATTGCCGGGTATTTATCGAGCACCGCTTGCATATAGGGGCGCTCATCCATACCAACATGATCTGCATAAAAAACACTAAACGTTCGAATGTCTTGCTCTGGGTTGAGATGACCAGTTACACTAGCTATAGATGAACTATCAATCCCTCCACTCAAAGAAATCCCTACGGGAACATCACTTCTATTATGAAGCATGATGGAGTTAAGAAAGCATTCCCTAAAGGCCTCTTTTGCTTCATTCATGGACGCTATCCTAACATCATCCAGGTCAACATCCCAATATCGATTCGTTGATTCAATCGCTCCATCCTTGACAACCATATTGGTTGCACGTTCAACCATTTTCACCTTCTCATACATGGTGTGCTCACCAAAAGTGTGCCAACCCAATTGCAGAAACAGAGCTTGTTGATTGAGATCTACTGTAGAGTCAAAAATTGGTAATGTTCGAAGAGCCTTAATCTCCGATGCAAAATAGAATGTCCCATTGTGAATCAAGTAATACAGTGGTTTGATCCCAAACCGATCTCTTGAGATAAAGAGTCGCCCGTCTTCGTGATGATAGATCACAAACGCCCACATCCCAATAAAACGGTCTACACACGCTTCCCCCCATTGATCATAGGCTGCTAAAAGAACTTCCGTATCACAGGTTGTCTTAAAGACATGACCTTCTTGTTCTAGCTCCTTTTGAAGCTCTAAATAATTATAGACCTCTCCATTAAAGCAGATCGTATAATTTTTATACCTAAACGGCTGATTACCAGCTTCACTTAAGTCAAGAATACTCAGTCGGTTGTGACCAAGCGCTACCTTTTGGTCATGCAACTCTTTTCCTGAATAGTCAGGTCCTCGGTGCTGAATGGCAGTCAGCATGGATTCAAGCCAACCCATGGCTTTTGGATCACCTGCAAATCTTCCTTCGAATCCTGCTATTCCACACATGTGATTTTGATTATCTTACATTGATGCCATAATAACTGAATGGCATGTAGACAAAAATACAAAACTCCTCACCTACACACCTATGTCCAAAAAAGCGATAGGGCTGTTACTCTCAGCCATTGTTTTAGTTATTGTCATCGTTTTCAGTGTGCAAAACCCTCCCACTGCAGAGGCTCAAATAGTCAACTACAAATCGGAATCATGTGGCTGTTGCACGATGTGGCAA
>CAJXOH010000044.1 GCA_913057895.1 uncultured Bacteroidota bacterium | reverse complement strand
TTTAAAGTTTGAGAACTGTTTATTCGCTTCCTCAACGCGTTGGTAATACTTCTCTAGGGTCAACCCTGCATCGCTCAAACTTTGGACGTTAGAGAGCCAAAATCGATCGACCGCTTCTTTTAGTTGAGTGGGGTCTTCAAGCCTCATCATTTCTTCATACTCATCCTCTTTCATAAGGTATACGAGGGGCTCGGCGAGTTCTCTTGGTGTCCGAAGGAATGGATAGTTTTCACTCTTAACCGCAAATTCTCTGGCTTTGTACAATAAGCGTTCCTGCTCTTCTGTTGGTTCTTGATCCCCTTCAAAGACTTGTACTTCAAAACGGTAGTTCCCTCGTGGTAAGGGATTCATAGGAATCTCAAGGAGTACGCTTCCCTCTTGTTGCAAAACTCGATCTGTTTGACGAATGATTTCATACTCATCGAATTCAATTCCTTTGAATGGAAGAGATGAGTTGCCATAATTGTTGAACTGCATGGGCCGAGCAGGGCTGTCATCTGCTCTAAATCTTAGTAATCTTGTCTGTATCCATCTTGGTGACTCACTGGATTGACTGGTTAATTGCGTCTTGAAAATCAGTGAATCCACTTTAGAGGGAACATCATAGCTATTTATGGGCAGAAAGGAAGGAGCTTGACCCTCTTTATCCATTTGAAGTCCTTCCATTCGAATGGTGGCTAGATTATCCTCAGGGGCCTCAGGATTTGGGATGAAGGTGGTTTCTGACGTAGAGGAGACTTTGTCTGAATTTAGATCGGTGACAGAAATGGTGACCGTATAACGACCAGGGTCTACATCTAAAGTTCGCTCATAGGTATCGATTTCATCAGCTTGTTGCTCCAAAGGGTCATAGAACACGTCAATGGGCTCCTGTACAGTTCGACTAAATGAAGGATCGGTTACCCCAACAACACGAATTTCCATCTGCAGCCGTGCTTTGGAGGTATCATTGAGCGAACGATAAATTAAACTAGGTTTGACGATTTCGGCAGAGACACGGATAAAGCCTTGATCAGATTCGTCTAAAAACCCAACGGCTGAGGCCAATATTTCAGGAAAGCCAGGTTGAAATACGTAAGAGGACCCACGTTCAATATCTGGATTAACACTACGAGTACAGGCGCTTCCAATGGTACTTAATACCAGAAGAAGCAATAATAGAGGTTTAAAATGCATCTTAATTTGCTTAGTCATACCTGAAAAGTGCAAAAAAACGACATGAACCCCAATAAGAGCTCATGAAAGAGGAGCAGATAGTTGTATTTTAAACGAACAAATAAAAGAAGAATTATGATCCGACACACAAAAATTGTTTGTACCATTGGCCCCGCAACGCGAAATGAAGAGTGCATAGAGCGTTTGATGGATGCAGGGATGAATGTGGCTCGCCTCAATTTCTCCCATGGTAGCCACCAAGACCACAAAGAGACCGTTGATTGGGTGCGATCCATTGCCAAAAAGAAGGGTAAAGCAATTTCTATTCTAATGGATCTTCAGGGGCCTAAAATACGTGTGGGTCAGATGAAAGAGGGAGCTCAGACGGTAAAAACAGGTCAAGAACTCGTGATTACGTCAGCAGATGTTGAAGGCACGTCGGATCTAATCCCTATTGATTTTCCAGAACTTCCTAGAGATGCATCCGTAGGGGATACTATACTTATCGATGACGGGCTTTTAGAGCTTCGAGTAACTGGCAAGGACAAAGCAAAGGGGGAGTTACGTACTGAAGTCATCGTTGGTGGCCTACTGAAGTCTCGAAAGGGAGTCAACTTGCCAAATGTTGCGATTCAAACGTCCCCAATTACAGAGAAAGATTTTGAGGACTTAAAGTTTGGACTCTCTTTGGGGGTCGATTTTGTAGCATTATCGTTTGTCAGAAGTCCACGAGAAATCCAAGAGATCGTGTCCAGAGTAAGGGCAGAGGGTTCTCAAGCGGGTGTGATTGCCAAAATAGAAAAGCCAGAAGCGATTCCAGTAATTGATGACATTATTGAGGAGGCTGATGGAATTATGGTTGCTCGCGGAGATCTTGGAATTGAGATTCCAAGTGAGCAAGTCCCCATTGTTCAAAAAATGATTATTGAACGTTGCCGTAGCGCGGGTAAACCCGTAATTACAGCTACTCAAATGCTCGATTCTATGATTTCCAATCCACGTCCTACGAGAGCTGAAAGTTCTGATGTCGCCAATGCAATCATGGATGGGACCGATGCTGTAATGCTCTCTGGTGAAACGGCAGCAGGGGATTATCCTTTTGAAGCTGTTGCTGTTATGGATCGCATAGCAAGGAATGTAGAGGAGAACTATACGGAGTTATACAACAGCTTAGAGTTCAAAAAACCTGATTGGGAGGAGAAGCAAGTCATAGAGTCAGTGGCATATTCTTGTGTATCCATGGCAGAAAATGTGGGGGCCGTGGCCATTGCAACCATCACTCATTCAGGCTCTACTGCTAGGAGGATTTCAAAGTTTAGACCAAATGTGCCCATCATTGCGTTTACAGAAGAGGAGATTGTCCGTCATCAGCTAAATCTTGTGTGGGGGGTGCAGTGTATGAAAGTGAAAGAGCTTTTTGACACAGATCAAAGTATTTCTCGCATGGAAGAGGCGCTCAAAGAGAAAGGTATTGTAGAAAAGGGGCAGCGCGTTATTTTTGCCACCGGCATGCCAATCTCGGAGCGTGGACGTACAAATATGGTGATGGTAAAAACGATAGACTAAAAGAGCTTGCAACGTGAAGGCTCTTTTTTAACCCTGCATTCGCTCGCTAAAGTGCCTAAATAGACTATGGATATAGGTCTTCGCCTTCGGCTTTTTTTACTTGCTTTGGCCTCTTTGTTCGTATTCCAGGGGTGTTCGACGCGTGTTGGGACGTTATTTTTTGACTTTAGGGCCTATTTCAACACGTATTACAACGCACAAGACTTCTTTGAATTAGGTCTTGAAAAAAACATCCCAGAGCCAACGATCCCTGCGCCAGGTAACCTTATCCGTGTCTTTGATCCTCCAGGAGCCGGTGGAATGGGTGAATTTGATCTTACCATCCAGAAAGCAGCTACAATTCTTAGAGACCACGAGCGATCCTCATTTGTGCTTCCCTCTATTTTGTTGATTGGGAAATCCTATTTCTATCGTGGCGAATACTTTGCTGCCATTCAGAAGTTCAATGAACTAAGGGCACTGGATGGGACAGGGCGGTATGGGCAAGAAGCAGTGTTTTGGCAATCAAGAACGCTATATGAAATGGGCAACCATTTAGAAGCGATAGCGTTTACGGAACAAGCCTTACTGGAGGGAGAGTGGATTCCCTCCATTGAATCGAAAGTGGCACTGATTTTGGCTGAACACCACACCATCGCTGGTGACCTAACCACCGCTGTAGACTTGCTTACGCTGACGATCGAAGAATTTGATGATGACCGATTGCGTCCTCGAGCACAGTTCTTATTTGCGCAAATGTTAGAATCAGAAGGGGAATATGAATTTGCAGCAGAGGTTTATAATGATGTTGCTAACTCAAAGACCATATTTGATTTACAATATATAGCTAGAAAAAATCAAGCAGTTGCATTACGTAAATTGGGTGATCGAGAGGCATCACTTGGAATCCTTAATGAAATGTTCTCCGATGATAAATACAGAGATCAGTTTCCCGAGATTCGACTTGAAATAGGGTTGTCTTTGGTCGATTCAACCAATCTTGAATCTTTTGATGAATCGATCCAATGGCACCAACAAACATTGCAAATGGATCCTCGACGATTACGCAATGGTGTTCTTCCTCCTGAATTTCGGGCTCAGACGTACACTGCGATAGCCGATGTCTATCGATCTGAAAAAAACTATGAGCTGGCAGCCGCATATTATGATTCAGCAAGTCAAGTACCGATTAATCGTAATAGAGTTCCTCCAAACTACCAACCACAAGAGACAGCGCAGATCTATCGTCAGTTTCTCTCATTAACGACGCAACTTTCCCATGCGGATAGTCTGATTGCTTTGGCAGATCTTGATTCGGTAGCCAGGCAGGAAAAAATCGAGACCCTTCGAGAAGCCAGAGCCGTTGAATGGAGGCAGCAACAAAAACAAAGGCAAGAAGCAGGGGAATCACTTGTGATCGTAGATGCCTCGGGGGGGACATCACAAGATCAGAATAGTGAGTTCGGGTTTTTGTCACATTTAAATCCTGAACGTATTGCAGACGTACAGGTGCAATTTCAGGCACTATGGCGTGGAAGACCATTATCGGATGGCTGGCGCTCTCAAGCAATTGCTCAAGCGCTGAATGCAACTGTAGACCCCATTATGGCTCAGCAACAAGATGGAGATGGAATTACGGGGTTTGTTGCGGGTGAGAATGGTGTGGTTGAAGACCCTATGCAGGACATAGATTTGGATACCTATGTACCTCCAGACAACCAATTAGGTATCAATCTTGCAGAGATCCCACTAGATTCCACCTCTCGGGTTGAAATGATTGCATCCATGGCAAACTGGAATTATGAGTTAGCCACCCTATACTATCTCTCCCTCCAAGAGCCTGAACGTGCAAAGGAACACTATTTGGATGTTGTGCGCGATGCGACAGACCCTGAGTTGAAGAGTCGTGCATATTATGTGTTGACGGAATTACTCGAAGCTGAAGGCAATCGTGAACAAGCCTCAGAATTTGCACTTGAGGCCATTACACTTGGTGCAGTGGACGCAATCGTGCAACGATTGGTACGTGACTATGGCGATGGGCTAGAGGTTACGGCACCCGTTGATAGTCAATTGGTCCGTGATTCACTCGCATGGGCCTTGCAGCAGCGCCAAGAAGATCAATTACGTGCGCTAATAGATTCAGCCAAACAAGTAGATTCAGTGGGCTTTACCAAACAAGAATTTGTAGACTCGGTTTGGGTGGACGTACGCCAGGCTATTATCGGCTATCTAGAGGGGGATGAGAGCTCTAGTGTAGCTCCCCAAGGTGGCACTGATAGCAATAGTGGGTTTGAATTAAATCCTTGGAGGTCGCTTCTTGACTTTCTCACTGTTCCAGATTCACTCATATTGAAACATTACGGAACATTCGAAACGCCAGACTCACTTGACGTGGAGCAAGTGCAGATGGATTCATTATTTCAAGAAACACCTGACTCGTTACTGCAAACTCTGCCAGACTCAGTGTCAACCCCAGATTCACTGATGTTAGAGCAGGAGCCCAGCAGTTTGAGGTGATAGTGTTTCGACTCCTTTTTGTTGCATGAGAGAGGTTAGGTCGGACACGATACGTTGGACGACCCCGGGTCCTTCATAGACCAATCCAGTATACATTTGGACGAGAGAAGCACCAGCTTGCATTTTTTCGAGCACATCGCGTGCATTAAATACGCCCCCTACGCCGATAATGGGGTGGGATGTACTAGAGGCTAACCACTCTATCGATTGCGTACTCCATCCAGCGATAGCTTTACCACTTAAACCACCTTTACCCATTGCAGATACACGATCAGTGGGTTCAATGAGCCCATCACGACGAGTGGAAGTATTACTCATGACAAACCCTTGAATCCAGGCTTTTTTATGAGCGATTTGGGTGATTTCTGTGAGTACAGTTTTTTCGAGATCACACGATAGCTTTAACAAGATAGGGGGTGGTGCGGTTGGAGATTCCTTGATGGTTGTGTCTAAACCGCTCAAAAGTGCAGATAATGAGTCTGGATTTTCAAATGTTTTTCCCTCAGCCGTATTCGGGCAAGAGACATTTAGGGTGATGAGATCTGCTTTTCCCCAAGTTAATACCTCTGAAAGACTCTGTGCATAATCTTGGATACCTTCTTCACCTAAAATTGTTGGGTCGTGGGTTTTGGCGATGTTTACAGAGCGTGGAATGCTTGGTTTGAATGCGTCCAAGTGTCTCAAAACGGAGGAAGTGCCACTATTGTTGAGCCCCATTCGATTAATCAATGACGCATCACGTTTCAGTCGAAAACTACGAGGTAGTGGATTGCCATTTGACGGTTTTGCAGTCATACTGCCAATGTCTAGGTGGCTAAAGCCTAGACGTTGCATAAGAGGGACGAGTTCTCCCTCTTTATCAAATCCTGCAGCCAGCCCGACTGGATGGTGGAAATGGATTCCCCATAAGGTCGTTGAAAGGCCTGAAAGTGGTTGAAAACGTCGTTTTACACCGACGAACGGAAGTAGTGAATGCGACCAACGGTTGCGTGCAGACCATGCTGCTGCATGTATTGTCAACTCATGCGCTTGATCGCTTGATAATGAAAAAAGAAGAGGACGCAACAAAGCATTATACATGCATTCAAAGTACGTTGAATTTGCATTACCTTGAAACGGTTCGCTGCTTTCGGAAGCAAGCGTACTTCTAATGCAATCCAATCACCATGAATGTCTTTTCGATTTGGCCGGCACTTTCACTCTTTCTGAAGCAGAAGGTTGATAGTCATGAGCCATTTGTATTGTTGGATAGTTGGGTTGAAGATGAAGGTAGTCCACATACTCAGAGTATTCTGGGCCTTCATCCAAAGAAAATCTTTTGTGAGCCTCCTTCAAACGCAGGTCGTGGCTTGGCGTTATTGAGAGGGAGTGAATCAGAATGGGGAATGGGAGTAATTGGCTATGAAAGTCATCACGCTCGATTTGGATTGGATGTGCCAAAAGATGGTGATCCACAACTTTGGTGGATGCTACCAGCGACAGTGTTGAAGTTTGATCTACAGACTCAATCCATTGAGATTATTCAAGATGAACAGGGACGTGCTGGTGAGGTTGTAGAGTATATATCTAGACAGAAACATCAACATAAAGAAGAGTTATTTAAAATACATTCAAATAATTGGACATCAATTGAATACGAAGAATATTTAAAGTGTATTAAAGGTATTCATGAAGCGATTTATGAGGGTGAATCATATGAAGTGAATTTCACCTACCCGATGAAAGCATCCTATCATGGCAATCCTATTGAGTGGGGTGTCTCGCTTCTCGAAAAAGCCAGGGTTCCATTTAGTGCGATGATCCATGCTGTAGAGACTCCGGGGCAATTGTCCGAATTGGATCGTGTGATCCTTTCGGGTTCGCCAGAGAGGTTTTTAAACATACAAGGCACAACCATTACCTCTGAGCCTATTAAGGGGACAATTCGTCGTGATGAGCAGATGACGGATCAAGAGCTTAGGGAAGCGTTAAAAGAATTGGATTCCGATAAAAATCGAGCTGAGAATTTGATGATTGTTGATTTGGTACGTCACGATTTTCACTCAATCTGTGAACCAGGATCTGTAGTGGTGCCAGAATTGTTCAAAAAACGCAGTTTTGGGACGGTACACCAGCTCATCTCAACCATTCAGGGTACACTGAAAGAGGGAACCAATTGGCTCAACGCGTTTGAAGCTTGTTTTCCTATGGGATCAATGACGGGTGCTCCAAAGCGTGCAGCGATGCATCTCATTGATCAATTTGAAGTTGAACCCAGAGGTATTTATTCAGGTGCAATTGGGTATAGTACACCGGAAGGGAATGCCGATTTTAATGTGGTGATTCGTACAGCTATTCTTGATTTGCAGGCTCAGCAAATACGCTATCACGTCGGTGGGGCCATCACCAGCGATTCAAACGCTGAATCGGAATGGGACGAAACGAAAGTGAAAGCTCAACTTGTTGAAGGATTGTAAGGAGATGATGGATACGTTACCGAAACGTTTTCCTCACTCTACAAGCCAAATACAAGGGCATGGCCACCA
>CAJXOH010000043.1 GCA_913057895.1 uncultured Bacteroidota bacterium | reverse complement strand
TAGTGGCGGGGGCAGGATTCGAACCTGCGACCTTCGGGTTATGAGCCCGACGAGCTACCAGCTGCTCCACCCCGCGATCGAAGTGAACAAATAATATACGACTTCTATCCCCGACCTGTCAACCATGAATCTGTTGGAACAATAAGGGCGGCTATCCTCGTACAGTATCTATTCAACTCGTTCACCATGACACTGATTGGTTCGCTGGGTTTTGCGCTATTTGTTGCCCATTCCTACTTCATCAATGTTACTCTTTGAGTGAATGCCTGCGCTTCGGCCTTCATTTGGATTAAATAGACGCCAGTAGCGAGCCCAGAAGCCCCTGCATCAAAGGGTATTTGATGGATTCCAGCACCAAAAACCTGCTTATCTACGAGTGTAGCGACCTCTTGCCCCAGAATATTGTACACTCTGATTGAGACATCCCCTACCTGACGCATCGCAAAACGGACATTTGTCGATGGATTGAACGGATTTGGGTACGTTGGCAGGAGCTCTGTGCGACTCGGCAACACGGAAGGATCCTCGATTGAGGTTGTTTGCAGCGTTATCCATTGTGAGGGGTCTTCAATTTGGGTAATGACACCCTCCGTCGAAATCGTTTTTAGCGATTTTAACGTCACATTAAATCCACTGGGTACCGACTCAAGTGCTTGAATACGAATCTGAGCCATATATTCTGGCGACTGTGGGTATGTAGGGTCTTTGGCAACAAATGCGGCGTAAAACAGGTTATCTGTCGTGAACGTCATATCCAGGATATCCGTGTGTGGACTCCCTGCTAGTTCTGCCGAGAGTGGATTGACCGCCTCAATCTCCATCATGTTTTGCCAGCCATCTGGTAACTCCAATTCAAACGCGATTCCCGCGACCGATTCGTCCCTGTTTTTGATGGCTAACGTCTGCAAGTCACCTCGGCTCATGGAAAGCATGGCCATCGTGGGTTGATTGATTTGGTTGCCATCATTCTGTGCTTTACCCAATGCCTTAGCTTGCCCTCCGTTGGTTGATTGCCCAAAATAGAGCCCCACATACTTCAAATCGAGGTGATTCACTACGCCGTTGCCATCGGTATCGGCATACGTAGCCAACTCTTGAATCCATGATTCCACTTCACGAGCTTCAAACGTAGTAAACTCATGAATTGGGGAAGGGCCACTCTGTAACCAATGCACCCCAAGTGGCAACACATCCGAAATCCCCACCGAGCCATCATTATCGGTATCACCCGGAAATGTTGTGAATCGAGTCGCATTTGGATTTACCCCTGTAATGAGAATATCATCAATGCGATTGGTTCCCGTTGCGGTAATTGGGCCTGTTTCATCTTGGCGAAAATCCATAACACTGGTCCATCGAAGGCTTAATGTATCGTTACCAATGACATTATCAGGCATTACACTGTTGAACGCCCCAATGTCAAAGTTGGTGTCATCCATCATGAGCATATCATTGCCAACATCAAGCCATTCATCATTTTGATCCCGCGCAATCAAGGCAATCATACTAGGTCCTGAGCCGGAAGAGGTTTGTTTTGAGGTCACGGTAATATTCACCAACCCATCAAGAGCTACTTCTGTGTCCCATCCCTTAAAATCATACCCTTCTTCAGTATTCCAGCCCCTAGAGGAGGCGGCTCTACCAATCCCATCGGCTCCATTGACATAGCCTGCTAATGTGATTCCATGCAACCCCAATTCAAGGCCCTGATTCGACGAGGTTGCCTCTGATGCGACAAGGCTTTCGTCATCAAAATCCCACCCTGCAATTGTGTAAGTGTAGTATTCATACGGGTTAATGGTGAGTGATCCCACATTTTGGGTTGATGTAAAATCGTAGGAGATGCCATTGGGTCCGGTGTAGGTAACGGTGCCATTCGGGGCGGTGACGCGGGCTGCAGCGTAATACGACCCTTCGTCGAGCCGCCAACTCAAATCTAGGGGGTATGCCCATGTACTTGAATCTGAGACTAGAACGTCAGTAATGGGTGTCCACGCACTCTCATCCCACGTCGTGAGATTTTGTGGAAGTGGGTTATCCCCTGTGGAGACGATGCCAAGTTCCACCACAACACTACCCGCGTTCGCTAGGTCATTAGTTACATCCTGAATATCAAGAAACAGAGTATCTAGAATGGAGACCCCTTCGGTCACCGTTTGTGACCCTGACTGAGCAAGCGTGAAAAACTCGAAGCGATCGGCTCCGGGTTTGAGCGTCAGTGAGTCAAGTGTTCCTGCAGTCAACAATAGGGGGTCATTGTTGGAATCGACCGCTTCAATGTTGGCAAGGGTGAAGGTAAAATCACCTGGAAGTGCGCCTGGCACAGCCGTGAATGAAAACGTAGCCAAATCGCCCCCTTCTGCTGCCGATAATGGGGTAGTTCGACTAAACGAGGCTGCTATATGGCCAGGTTCATAAGCCTCAAGGACCGATAGCCCTGCGTTGAATAATCCTTGGAGCTGCACTTGGCTTGTATCAAGAACAACCCGAGATGGATCATAGGTGAGTTCAAGCCCTAAAAAATATAGATCCAGTGGGGTATCGATGCTTAAAGTGAGCGTGGCAGAATCTGCGCTTGTTAATTCGGTTGTTGAGGCAGTAGGGGTAAGAATTGTTTGTGCATGACTTTGTAGCGGAAAGAGGGTGGCGTTGAGGCTTACAAACGAGAGAAGAGCTAGAATAAATATCGTGCGGGTGTAATGAGGCAGCATGGCAGAAGGATATTGGGTTCGGGTTTTGGTGAAGTGTCATGACAATGGGATGTATTGATTTCCCATCGATACTTTTTCAGACACACCCGAATCCAATTCCTTACAAAAAACCTGTATATTTGTGGTCTTTCAGTGAACGGAGAGGTGCCGGAGTGGTCGAACGGGCTCGCCTGGAAAGCGTGTGTACCCCACAAGGGTACCGAGGGTTCGAATCCCTCTCTCTCCGCATTAAGATTCTTGATCTAGAAGTGTTTTTAATTGACCCGGACCAACAATAACTCCTAAAATAATTGTGTGTTTTGTCCGTTCATTTAAATAGTTTTCAGAAGAATCATTGACTCCGATCCAGATTAGTCAAGCAAGAGTCTAGAAATCAGCTCATTCATTATGCCCTTAGACTATAAAGATGTTCAGTCCACTGCACTTCATTTAGACGAAAATCAACGTGCTGAACTTGCGAAAAAGCTAATAGATAGCCTCGATAAGGGTATTAGCCATGACCAAGTTATGGAAGAGAATCTGGATCAGGCTTGGGAGGACGAAATCAAACGGAGAAAAGCAGACATTCAATCAGGGTATGTGAAACCGATTGCCGGGGAAGAGGTTCATAAGGCTGCTCGTGAGTTGCTAAAAAATGACATATCAATATCATCCTGAAGCAGCAAAAGAATTAACGAGCTCCATTCAATATTACGAAAGTAAGTCCATTGGACTTGGTGCTAAGTTTCTTGATGAGGTTGAAGAAGCTATAGCCCAAGCTTTGACTCATTCTAAATCAGGCAAGTTACTTACAGAGCATAATCGTAGGATACTACTTCAGCGCTTTCCATTTGAATTGATATACGATGTAAAAGAAGAGATAGTTACTCTTATTGCGGTAAAACATATAAGGCAGAGGCCAGGGTATTGGGAGTCACGAACATAATCTAGCATTTGTCTTATTTTTCACTATCTCAAGAGCTAAAAAAACAGTTATGCCTAATATCACCCACACCTTACACGATCGAATTGCTACCCTGACATGGGACATGCAAGACTCTAAGGTGAATACTCTTTCATCGGCTACATTGGCGGAGTTTGAACGTGTCTTGGATGAAGTCCTCGCGAGTGATCAGTCCAACGCCATGGAGGCACTGGTTGTTCAATCTGCCAAGCCAGGCATTTTTATTGCAGGGGCCGATATCAAAGAGATTGAAGGGCTCAACGAGCCAGAAGACGTAGACATGTTTGTCCAGAGAGCCCATGATCTGTTTGCAAAGTTGGAGGGCTTGGATGTGCTCACTATTGCTGTCATTGATGGTGCAGCGCTTGGAGGCGGCCTGGAGTTAGCACTAGCGTGTGATGTTCGCCTTGCGACGGATGGACCCAAGACGAAATTGGGACTTCCAGAAGTTCATCTTGGATTAATTCCAGGCTTTGGTGGGACGCAGCGTTTGCCACGATTGATTGGGGTAGAAGCTGCGCTTGAGATGATGATGAGTGGGTCGCCTGTAGATGGGGCAAAAGCCGTTGATTTGGGATTGGCCGATCTCTTGGTGAACCATGAATTGTTGGCTGGTGACGTTGAGCTTGCTAATGACACGGATCAATCCGGTGATTCGGATCAATCCAGCGGCTCGAGACTCGAGAGTACTATCAAAGAAATCCTGGCACAAAAGGCTCAGTTTAAAGCTCGCGGTGGTGCACTGGCGGGTCGAGTAGGGGAGAATGAGCCCTTTGCGATCGAACAAGCAGTGCAAAGTGGCAGGGTTGAAGCTGAAAAATCTCCCAAGCTAGCACAAATGGCACTTGAAACCTTACTAAATGCCGTTGAAAAAGGGGCTGAGCTTAATCTGCCCGAAGCGTTGGCTGTAGAAAAAGAGCATTTCAAACATGTCGCTGTTTCAGATGAAAGTAAGGAGATGATTCAGGCGTTTTTTGCGAGCCGGAAGAAGTAGATGGGTCTATTATTTGTTAGTGAACTGAGCGAATCATCTTTCCAATATCCAATTACACGGTAGTTCACCAATAATGTGTCGTTTCAAGTCTCTGCACATGTAGGATGTAGATGCATTCATCGTCGATCCTATAAATCATTTTACATGGTCTGTAGATTAACTGCCTATAACTTTCACCGGTAATGCTTTCAATACGTTTCCCTAATTGGGGGTGAGACTCAAGTTGCTCGACATAGCTCAAAATTTGAGTAACCACTTCTTGGGCTGCCTCTGGATTGTCTAATGATATGTAGTCCAAAATCCGTTCTAGATCCTCAAGAGCAGGATCTGACCAGATTACGGTAGCCATTTTTGAAGTCTCTCTTTAGCGGCTTCATTTGAAACTGTTTTTCCTTCACGAATGGCCTTTTCACCACGTGCAATTCCTTCCAGAAGAGCGATTCTATCCATTTTTTCATGATAAGAGTCTACATCTACAAGATATGCTGCAGGTTTTCCATACTCTGTAACCATGATCGGTTCTTTGGATTCACGCAGTTCCTCCAATAGGCGCGTGGCTTCTCTTTTTAATGTTGTAACGAGTTCAGTTTTCATTGATAATGTACTCTTTTGTTGGACGTTGATCTATGAATTATGGTGTTTTTCAGAGCATCTGTCTAGCAACACGTTATCTATTCATATAAAGTGATACTAAAGTATCACTTTTCAATATTGGAAACAACCTCGCCACGGTCAGCAACAAACGAATCTGACAACATTTTGGCACGATTCAGATCGCGAATTTTCTGGTTAATGAGTTTGGTCTCGCGTACCTCTGCCTGAAAATCTTGCTTTGTTTTTAGCCAGGCGTAGTATTCATCTTCTGGCTTGCCATTCCAGTGATACTGGAATCGCTCAAACACTGCATTACTCCAATGATTTCGGCTGTTTCGACGCATCCAAATTGCGAGTGCGTAGCTTAATGGCAGTGCCAGGATTAGGGCAAATACCTCATAGATCGCAAATACTACAACAGGTTGTGCGGATAGTGTATCAACTGGCATGTGTAAATCGTTTTGAAATCAACTGTGAAAAACAAATATGGACAACAGCCCTTACGAACAACAGGCGGACCCTACCGGAAATTAGACTGCCCGAAGTTCAGACCGCCCGAAGCAAGCGCTGCGTGAATCGTACGGCTGCTGCCGGGGCTAGCGTCAGTCCTTTGGACCCGAACCCAGTAAACACATACAATCCAGATATCGTTGAGTGCTTCGCAATTACAGGTAGTCGTTCTGGGGGTTGATGCACTCTCACGGCAGCCCACCCGCGGATTGACTCATGGTCAAAGCTGGCGTTTGGCAGGATACTTTTTGCAACGCCAAGTAGTTTTTGACGACCCTTTTCGTCAAACTCGGTATGCTCAAAGTGGTGTTCATAGGTACTGCCAACGGCTACTTCACCAGGTGTTTCGGTAGGAGCGAGGTACCCTTTCATGGAGATAGCGATTTTGGGAGCCTCATCAGGGTTTTGAAGACGAATCGTCATCATTTGTCCCTTGACTTGATGGAGCCCAAGGTCTGGCCATATAGGGTGTTGATTGGTCGTAAGGCTTTGTGTGGAAGCCCCTGTGGCACAAAGAACGGTCCCTTTTTCAAGCCACTGTGTAATATCAGACGTTGTTGTTGACGCTAGCGTTATGCCATCGGACGAGGCTTTTTCGATGGCCTGCTGCAAAAAAGAGGGCATCGGTACATGACCTCCCTGCTTAATCCAAAGTGCACCATGCTCATGAAAGATTCCTGGAAATTGAGCAGCGCATTCATCAGGCTCAAGCCATTGTTGCCACCCCGCTGGCCATGAATCCTGCTGAATTCTTTGCCTCATTTTCTCGGCCATATCGCGCGATGCTGCGGGACGCAAAACATGAAAATTTGGCGAGGAGTGCAAAATATTCATGGTTTGAATCCAGTCAATTAGAGAGTACGTGTGTGACAGCGCGACTTCCGCATCGGGAATGAGTTTGGCAGAAGGTCCAGTTGCTGGGTTGATTAATGCAACCGGCGTCCAGGACGCTCCACTTGGCACGCTCTCAGTCGATTTCCCAAACCCTACCCAGTAAATTCGCTCCGGTTCCACGCCAGCCTGTATCAAAGCCCAAACCAAGGATAGACCAGCAATACCCTGCCCAAGAATTATAAATGGCTTATCACTTGACACACTCTGACTCATCTAATGTTTTGATTCCAAGACATATCTCAACACAACCCGATCCCTCTCACGAGCATGCCAACTATCCAATCATTCCAGCCACATCGCTGGACGCCACGATCTCAACACCTGCATCACGCAATTGCTCCCACATTGCATCAATCGACCCATCAATATCAATCCCTCTCATCAAATCGCGCACAGCCACCACCTCAAAGCCAGCATTGCGAGCGTCCACAGCCGAATACCCTGCGCAAAAGTCAGTTGCCAAGCCTACCACAAAAACCCGAACCTTAGATGGATCACCACCTCCAAGATCAGTAAGCGTTCCTGCTAAGCCTGTTGACGTCTCCCCATCATTTTCCATAAATGCAGAGTAGGAATCAATATGCATCCGAAATCCTTTCCGAATCACCACATTTGCTGCATCTGAATTCAGAGTACTTGCAAACTCAGCACCTGGTGTCCCGATCACGCAATGATCAGGCCACAACGACTGGGTTCCGTAGGGCATCTCAACGGTATCATACACAGCCTTGCCATCATGTGCTGAGGCAAACGACGAGTGCCCTGCCGGATGAAAGTCCTGGGTCAACACAATAGAATCCCATCCCTCAAGCTCCGTCAATGCGTTAACACCAGGAATAATAGCATCGCCGTCAGCCACAGCAAGCGCCCCACCTGGTAAAAAATCATTTTGGATATCGACAATTAGGAGTACGTTTTTCATGCGAGACAAAGGATTAAATGGTCAGAAAAAATATAGAGGGTGATAAATGCCTTCATGAACAGGGTCAAACACCACCTTATAACTTCTCTCTTAAAAACCGATCCCGAAGCTCCATGAGTTCCGGCGTAATCCCAACTTTATATTCATGCGGATTCTCGAATCTTAACACCTCGGGAGGTAGGCAATCCAATCGACTTC
>CAJXOH010000042.1 GCA_913057895.1 uncultured Bacteroidota bacterium | reverse complement strand
GGGCTGCTGGATTTGCACCCCACCATAACTGTGGACCAAACGCTACTTTAAGGCCTTGAAGGGATTTTTTTCCCTCTATTTCAAATCCAAACGGGGCAATCCCATTGTAGATGTCAATTTGTGGTCCGTAATTTGCCTCTGGGTAGAGACCAAAGAAGTCTCCCTCATACCCCCAGTGATAATGTCCCGTACGGTAGAACCCTTTCATTACAAAGTTTGAATGATCCCAACTGTACGATGCTCGGTATACCTTAATTCTTTCTAAAGACTCGAGTGACACATCACCATCGCGACCCTCTACGATGACAGGACGACCTCGGTTTTCATAAAAAATCTCATCAATTGGGTTCTTTGCCACATTCCCAAGCACATTAAACTCGACATGTCCACGTACTCCAGGTGCTGGCTCTGCTTCCACACCAACGAAAAACGATTGCATGTGATCAAAGCCACGTTCATTGGGGTACTCAGATACCGTAGGATCAGCCTCATCAGGGGTTGTGATCAGTTTTCCTCCCGTATTGAATGTTGTAAATGTTGATTGAAACTGGCTAAGTCGGATTTTGGAGGGTTGGCTAGACGTAGACCCACCCCCTCCTTTGGCCCGAAGAATCGCATCAACAATAGAAATATTATCAAAGTGGTCATCCAAGTCCTGCAATGACATCTCAGCCTCGTAAGGATCAAATGTGTGTGCTTCTTGCAAAACATAATAGGCTGCGCGGGGTGTCATTTCGAATGTACCATCTGCCTTAGGAAATTCTTTGGCCATGATTCCCCACCACTCCTCATTCATGTTATTTTCACCTTCTACGAAATCACATGAATACCCTGCGTTGGCCCAGGTAGCTTCTGTATTGTGCAGCGATAGCTCCTCTTGTTGGTTAAGCTTCCACCAGCCATCATTCCATTGAAACGTAAATCCGCCAATTGAATTTTGCTCACGACCCAATCCTGCGGCATGGCTGTAGATGTCACGCCATTGGTTCCAAAGTAATTCTGCTTGGCAACGTTGATCCTCCGCACGTGCCCGGGCATTAAAGGCATCTGACCCAAATTCAGTAAGTAAAACCGGTTTATTGTACTCGTTTCGGAGCCTTTCATACATATCTGTAAAATCGGGTCCTCGGTACACATTGGACCCAAATATGTCGATGTCTGGTGCCAATTCTGCAATGATATCTAGGAATAATAAATCCCCATTCGCCATTGCCACAGGTCTTGAAGAATCAAGCTCATGGATACGCTGTGTTGCCTCGTTGAACAAGAGGTACATATCACGAGCTCGTTGGGTTGTTTTTCTCTCTTCGACTGGAATGTCTTCCGTTTCTGCACCATCCCAGAATAAGCCGTAGTTGTTTTCATTACCCAGTAAGTAGAGCAGCAAGCCTTGGGTTCCTCGAAACTCTTCCACTAGTGCCGTGATCTCATCAAGTAGTAATTCGCGAACCCTTGGATCACCATAATCTGTGTTTGGCATCCAGGCTCCATCAATCGTCAAGCCATATCGACCAAACGAGTGATTAATCATGGTGTAAATGCCATAATTCTCATAAATATATTCAACCCATTGGGGCTGAATCCCTGTATAAACCCGAATGGCGTTCACCCCCATATTCTGTAGAAGTGACATCTCATAGTCGAGTGCCTTTTGAATGAAGGCAGGGTCTTGAGTCCAAAGGCTATAATTGTAGGTCTTACCAATTGGGAAATAGTCCCAATTCATCCCATTGACTATCGTGGGGCGGTCATCTACTAAAAGTGTCCACCCTTGTTCGGTCTCTACCACCTCTACCTTTTGTTGCCCATAAGAAGGCTTAGCCCATACGCATATGAGCATCAGGCATCCGAATAGTATAGACTGAAAAAATTTCAAGGATGGTAGGATTTGGATTGACATGCAGCCCGATTTACATAAAAAATGCGCGAGCTACCCAAGTAACCCGCGCATTCAAAATATATGAAGTGACGCTTATTTGATAAGGGTCATTTTTTGCATCAACATTTGATCACCTGCCTGCATGCGATACAAATAAGTTCCACTTGACAGAGTCGACGCATCAAATGAAACTGTGTGGACTCCTGCTTGGCGAGTACCTTCCACCAACGTTGCAACCTTCTGACCTACCATGTTATACACTTCAAGCGTTACAAAGTTCGCTTGTGGCATAGAAAACTCGATTGTAGTCGAGGGGTTGAATGGATTTGGGTAATTTTGGTTCAGCGCATACTCTGATGGGATCGTTGCGCCATCTTGTTCAGTACTAGTACTTGTTTCACCTTCCCCAAAAACAACATCATCCCAATAGAAGGTATGGGCTGTGCCTTGGTTCCCATAGTCAAGGAAAATAGATGCTTTATCATAGGTGTTGTCAAAGTTCACCGCAGCAGTACCTTCTCTTTGTTGCGTGACATCAAACACCAATGTTTCCCATGTTTCTGCTTCAGTAATCGTAGCATCCATTTCGACATAGATATTCGCGTCATTGGAATCCTCAACTTTCATAAGAATGGTTGCGCCCGCAATAGGAGACCACACACGTGCGCTCATTTTGGTCGCAGAGGCTGTGAATGGAATCGCAGTAGCAAAACCAGATGCTGGACCAATAGTGGTTCCAGCCCATACTTGAGCCGTTGCTGGCTTCACAGTTTGAGCAACCGTATTGGTCGCATCGGTCGGATCAGCAACAACAGAGGATGAATTTCCACCAAAGTCAGTAAGTGCGTAATCCAAATCTGCACTTTCAAATGTCACAGGTAGCGTAAATACTTCAGGCTCGGTCTTAGTGATGGAGACATTATCGATGAAAACATCGTCATTACTAAGTCCCATTTCGAAGGCCAACTTTGTTCCAGCATTTTTAGAAGAAAGAGCAACCTTCGCTGTGTAAGTCGCCATTTCTGTCGTCAGTGAAAATGTTTTTTCACGAATCACCACAGTAGGTTCAGACTCACCAAAAAACATCCTTAATGATCGCCCTTCAGTGCCAGCTCTGGCGTCAAAGGAAATCAGATAGGTAGAATCTAGCTCAAGGGAAGCGAGCTGATCACTTGTGAGATCCTGATATAATTGCACATGCCAAACTTCCTGTCCAGCACCCGTAATTCCTGTAATACTCGCTACGCTGTCTTCAGCAGATACGGTGCCAGACACACCTGCAAAATCTGCAAAATATGTCGCCCAGCTAGTCAAATCACCCGTACTGAAGTCACCGTTAGCAATAATATTTTCTTGCGCTGAGGCGGTTGTACCCGCAAGTGTCAAAGCACCAACCAGAAAGAAGAAAACAGATTTAAACTGTAGAATAGATTGTAGAGCTCTTTTCATAGAGAAAGATTAAAGTGTTAATAATATTAAGCCTAGAATTCAGCCAACTGTCAAAGTAACATTTTTTTAAAAAGCTTCAAGTATCGCTATGGTCTTGCTTGCCTGTAAGTCTCATCCCTCAGAAATGATTCACTGGATACACCCCAAGTACGCGTGACGATTCAATGATATTTTGTTGTTCAAGTGAATTCAACGACGATACAATCTCTGGAATAGAGCTCTTGGAACTTAGCTCCATATCACAATAGAATCGGTATCTCCAAGGCACTTCTGGAACAGGGCGGCTTTCAATTTTAGTAAGATTCCACCCATTAGCTTTCATAGCAACTAGTGCATCCGCTAGTGCACCTGAATCATGAGACGTCACAAATGAGATTGAACCTTTCTTACTCTCGATGTTCGTGAGACCGGCCTGCATCCCCCCACTTTGTTTTGCAAGTACCCAAAAGCGAGTTTGATTGGTCGCATCTTGTTGGATAGAGCGCGCTGCAATCGACAGCCCATACACATTAGCTGCTAATGCACTTCCAATTGCAGCGACATGAATTGCCGACTGGTCCATGACCCATTTTGCAGCTCCAGCTGTATCAGAAACTTCGATTCGATCCCAGGCTGAATGGTTGCGCAGATACCCTCTACATTGATCCAGTGCCATAGGGTGGCTCCGCACTTCGGTAATGGTATCCATCGTAGCATTTGGGTGAATTAACAAACATTGTTGAACGGACAGATAAACTTCAGCAACAATCTGCAGGTCTCCTCGATCAAAATGATCCAGATTCCCAACGATAGTCCCCACATTCGAATTCTCTATGGCGACCACCCCAAACTCTGCTAGGTCATTAGCCACATCATCAAACACCTCACCAAAGTGGTCTCGTCCCAGCCACTTGTGATCTTGCCCAAAGTATCCAACCGCAACTTCGTGATGGAAAGACCCTTCAATGCCTTGGAAGCTAATTGTATTCATCCCTCAAAATAAAAAACCCTGGCATGATCCATACCAGGGTTTCACATGGGGTCCTTGGGCACGCACATTGCGCTACCCAAGGCTCTCTTGATCAGACTGTATGTCTAGAAGTCAAATTTGAGTCCAGCATTCATGCGGATGCTGTAGTATTCAGCTTGCATTGTGTAATCTCTGAATCCTTGGTAATAACGAAGCGGTTGATTTGTCAGGTTGTTCGCTTCCACGAAGAATCTCAATTTTGGCGTGATTGCATAGGCAGCATTGGCATCAACAAATGTTTGCTCATCATAATAACGATCAAACGATGCGTCTTCACCAATCTCATCGATGTAATCACTCGTGTAGTTCAATGATACACGAGCAGAGAATCTTGCATCTTCGTACGCTAATGAAGCATTAAGTGTATTCTCTGCAGTTCCAGGAAGGTCAAGGTCTTCACGAACTTCACCGTCCTCATTTCTAATACCATCTGCACTACTCGTTACATATGTGTAGTTGAGGTAGATTCCCAAATTCGAAAGTGCTCCAGGGAGGAAATCGAGTTGGCGCTGAATGGCGATTTCTGCCCCAAACAACGACGCATCATCTCCATTTTTAGGCTGGAATCGTGAATCAAAGGTGTTTCCAGTCACTGCATCTACGTAATCTTTATCCTCGAAAACATAGATGTAATTTTGAAGCGACTTGTAGAACACACCCCCAGAGATAAGACCAACATTGTCGAAATAGCGCTCAAGCATCAAATCAAAGTTCATCGATGTGGTTGGTTCAAGCAATGGATTTCCTTCACCTAATTCATTGTCCTCACGGTTCACTGCACGGTAAGGAACAAGGTCGTAGTAGTTTGGACGGGCAATCGTATTCGTCCAAGCAGCGCGAATCACGGTATTGGCATCCACAGCAAAACGACCATGCAACCCAGGCATGATGCTTGTGTAGTTTTCTGTGTTAGAAATTCCTTCGCGAGATGCAGCTTCATCAAAGTCACCATTTTCGTCCAATACGAGTTGATTTCCTGTGTAATCAATTTCTGTGGCTTCGAGGCGAACACCTGCAATCACAGAAAAACGATCATTGAACGCATAGTTGGTCATAGCATAGGCTCCAACTACAGTTTCAGTTGCTTCAAAGTTGTCTGCAAAGAACTCGTCATAGACAGCTTCTTTCTCGAACAATGAGCTGTTTTGAAGATCTAGATCACCAAGAAGACGCTCTGAAACAAAGTTTCCTGATTTGTACCCTTCCGCTTCGTAATCTGAGAGTGTCTTATCGATAGAACCAGCAGATCCCATTGTCGCAAGTTGGTCTTCAAGGGATCCAATGGGCTTGTACTCAAAGAAGTCGTTGTCACGGAGTTTGTCTTTTTGCTTGAAGGAGGCACCTGCTTTTACAAAAGAAGCATAATTACCAATTGGTAATTCCAGGTTTAGACGGAATGACTGATCAACGTCTTCTGTATACTGACGCTCCTCAGTTAATTCATCAAAAACCATATTTGTACCACCAAACGTTAATTCTTCAATAACAGGGAACTCCGTATCGCTTGGGTCATATGCTATGAGAACCTTATCGTCAGACTCATAAGCGATATATCGCTCATTTGGTCGTTTCTCTGAGGCTTTTGCATACGCGCCGGCCCAGTCAATTTCTAGTCCTGAAGACGTCACATGTTGTCCTGCCAAGGAGAAGGCCATTGCGCGTTGATCCTCTAATCGACGATAATCAACACGATCGTTACCAATGCCACCTTTGGTCTCTCTTTGGATTCGAGCAAACGCAGTGCCATCTCCATTATCCTCATATCGATCGAAATCGACACGGAAACGGTTCTCCCAGTCATCTCTGTGGTTGTAAAGTGCCTTAAATGTCACAGAGTTATTTTCGTTGAACGCGTAATCAATGGTTGTAGAGACTGAACGGCGAATACGCTGTAGTTCGTACAAACGAATTTGGAAGTCATCTAGGGCTCCTTCATCCCATTCTGCTTCATAGTTATGAGAACCTAACTTGTGATCATGGATGGATCCAGAGACAAGGACACCTAATTTGCCATCTGCAAAACGGTCACCAATAACAATTGAACCAAGATAAATGGGCTCTTCACGCAGGAAGTTGTATCCTGATCCGACGGTTCCCGATACACGTAGTCCGTTTGGAGCTGCGCGTGTAATTAGATTTACAGAAGCTCCAATCGCGTCACCGTCCATATCAGGAGTTACCGCTTTATTTACCTCGATAGATTGAATCATATCTGCAGGGACAAGGTCAAGCTGAACGGTACGATCCTCAGCTTCTGCTGATGGGATACGCTCACCATTAATTGTAACTGAATTCAGTCTTGGGGCTGTACCTCTGATGACTCCAAAGCGTGCTTCACCTTGATCGACTTGAGTCGTAATACCAGGGATACGCTTAAGTGCATCTCCTACGTTGGCATCAGGGAAGCGACCCACTTGATCAGATGCGACAACGTTCGTGATATTGGCATTCGCTTTTTGCTGGTTAAGTGCAGCTGCTTGACCACGCAGACCTACACCAAGGACAACGACTTCATCACCTTCAAGAACGCCAGACTCTAATACGACTTCAAGAGCGGTCGTCTGAAACGCTTCAATCTCAAATTCGATTTCTGCAGACTGATACCCGATGTACGATACGAGCAATACGTGCTCGCCAACAGGAAGATTTGACAAACGGAACTCTCCAAATTGATTTGCAGATGTACCGAACGATGTTCCTTCAACCTGAATCGTAGCACCAGGAAGTGCTAGGTTGCTTTCGCTGTCAAGTACGACACCAGTAAGTTGGCCAATCTGAGCATATGTAGAGACTCCCAGCAGAATAGTTATAAAAGTAGTCGCAATAAATTTCATGTGAGTACGTGATTGAGTGACTTGTGAAACACATTATTTAATCACAAAACTAGACCTACAAAGTGACCATAACGTAACGCCAATGTTAACTTTAGATTAATACTCTTCGTGCATTTGGATCTGTTTTCTTGTATGTTTCAACTAGGTTTAGGAAGGAATTCATAAGGTTAGTTTCAAATCCAAAATTAACTCGTTAAGAGCATTCATTAAGCCGAAGGGAGGGAGAGCATGGACACACTTATCAAAAAAATTCTAGTACCAACTGATTTTTCTAAAGGCTCTGAAAAAGCATATATCGTCGCGGCAAATCTAGCAAAAACGTTTGGAGCCAAAGTCGACTTTCTTCACGTGATACCGACCCTGAAGTATTTCAGGGAAAGTGTCAAAATGATGGGCATTCCATTTGATATGGACGAAGATTTTTACCCCCATGCTCAGCGAGACGCAAAACATAAAATGGAGCAGGCTGCTCAAGACTATCTAAAAGAGGAACACAGAGGTGAGTTGTATAGTATCATTGAGCCTCGTACAGCAGGAGGAATTGCTCAGTTCTCAGAAAAACACAAATATGATCTTGTGGTAATAGGTGAGAGAGGCGCTGGTGAAACCCATTGGTTGAGAGGATCTACTACAGATAGACTTATCCGACAAGCAAAAGTTCCTG
>CAJXOH010000041.1 GCA_913057895.1 uncultured Bacteroidota bacterium | reverse complement strand
AATTATCATGAGACACGAGGAGGACAATCAGTCACTGAGCAAGGAACAGTTAATTTCTAGAAAAGAAGCTCTGAAGCGCGCGGGTCTTATGATGGGCGGTTTTGTATTCGCTCCAGCAATCACAGGTGTTTTGAATGGGTGTACCCCTCAAGCAGGAGAATGGACACCCGTGGCATTTGACGCGGATCAAGCTGCGACGATCAAAGCGATTGTCGATACCATTTTCCCAGAAACCGATACTCCATCTGCATCACAAGCGGGGATTCCAGGGTATATTGATGAGCTATTAACCCGAAATTCCTCACCAGAAGATCAAGAAGAATTCACCTCAGAGCTTTCTACCTTTATGACTCAATCCGAAGCGGACTTGGGAACTCCATTTTTTGGAGCAGATGCTGAAATGCAGCACGAATACTTGATGGATATTCATAGAACTGCGTCAGGACAGGGAGAGACACTAAAAGAGACGTCAATCCCTAACTTTTTCATGAAAATGAAGTCAATGACTGTGGTGGGGTATTTCACCTCAGAACCTGGTGCAACACAAGTTCTGAGATATGCGCTAATTCCAGGCCCATATCGTGGATGTGTTCCACTAGAGGAGGTAGGTCGTACATGGGCTACGTAGTCATAAAGTGAAGTTGAATGGAATAACTTAGTGAATGGAAAGTTATATTTTTTGCGAATTTCATGTTCACATTTTAGAGGTGGATAATTTCAATTCTTTGGCCCCTTCATGAGTACAACCAAAATCTGGCTTGTTGGACTCATTGTTTGGGTCTTTGTCGCTTGCTCACCCCAAACTCAAGAGGTTTCCACAACCTCAGAGACATATCAAAAAGCGGTCAATGACTTTCGCGTGAGTTTAGCCGCGAGTCAAACCGATGAGTCGAGATTCGCATTCAACAAAATGAATGACGTTGTCCTTGCCTACCCACAAGAGGCTGCTGCTTGGACAAACTTGGGGGTCATGGCGATGCGTCAAGGCAACAGAGATTTATCAATATCTAGGTTTGAACGTGCGCTCCAAGAACAACCAGATCATCCTGACATCTTGTGGCTATTTGGTGATGCTCAATCAAGATTTGGTGCCAGCGAAAAGGCCGTGAGTTACTTTGAGCAAGCCATCGGGGCATTCACTAAGTCTACTCCATCCACAGATGCGACAGAGCAGGTCCTTACCGAAAGTCTAGCCCGATTCCGGTATCTCACTGAGCTCGAAAGGCTCGATCCAGTGGCAAATAAGGCCCAAATCCAGTCTGAATTTGAAGTTTTGAGCTCTTTAGAATCCGAGAACATCGCCTTCTGGACGGAATGGGCTCAATATGCAGCGCAACAAAATGATCTGGAGGTGCTGCGCGAATACACTGAGAAATTAACGTCGTGGTCGTTCTTGCCTGCCCAAGCTCAATCTTTTATCCCTCAACTTGAGCAAGCGATATCGCAACAATCCACACAAGACTTAGGCTTGCAACTTTCCCTTCTACGATCACAAATTGAGCCCCTTGAGCGATTTCAGCGAGATCTCGCTCGTATCGCATTGCCTGTGAATGATGTGGGTTTTTTATTGCCAAGGTTTTTGGCGCTCCCACCTTGGACGACTACACTCTCACCAATTGATGACAACACCACACTCGAAAGAGATCCCTACGAGGCTGTTCATCAGGGAGCTGATGCCATCCGATCTGTCCTTCTTTTTGAGAGCGAGCCACCTTTCTTGCTTTCACTTCATGGCAATGAGCTTAGATTATTGAATGATCAGCGGCTTGATGTTGAGGTGTTCCAGTCGGTACAGGGTCAAAATCTCAATCAATCCCCTAATGCTTCCACTGTTGACCTTTCCAATCAGCTCCAGCAAGTCGATTTAGATCTTTCGTTTCGAAATAGTTTGGTACTCGCCGGACAAAATGGGTTTCAATATCTAAGGCAAACCGAATCGATGACCTTCGAAGACGTCACGTTTGATGTGGGGTTGCCAGAACAAGCCATTAAGCAACAATTCCATGGTGTATGGATTATCGACTTTGAACTCGATGGGGATTTAGACATTCTTGTGTCACCAGTCGGGAAGCGGCCACAGGTCTTTCAGAATAATGGTGATGGAACCTTATCGTGGTTACAAAATCCATTACCTGACGCACCACTCGATGTTGTGGAAGTTCACGCCACGGACGTAGATCAATTACTCGACCCTGATTTAGTGATGATGACAGCCGATGGAGAGCTAAGAGTGTTACATAACCAGAGGCGTGGGGTCTACAGACAAACGAGCCAAGCTGCTCTATCTTCAACGGTAGCTGATGTGGTTACTCTTGACGTGAACCTTGATGGAGACTACGAAATTATTGCTGTGACCGAGCAGGGTGTTATGAAAACATGGTCTCTGCAAACATGGTCATGGAGTGCTGATTCGCAGTCCTTTACGGCGCAAACGATTGCATCTTCAGAGGATTCAGGTCAAAAAACACCGACGGATCTATTTAAAGCAGATATCGATAATAACGGTGGAGTCGACCTCATCACATCCTACACCAATGAATCGGCGGTGTTCATGCAAAAAGAAGACTTATCCTATTCGTTATCCTACACTCTCCAGGCTGACATTCAGGGTGTATTTGACGTGGACGGGGACGATCGAATCGATCTTCTTGGTAAACTCAATTCCTGGATGAGCCTGAGCCCCAATCCCTACAATGCGAGCTCCCTTCGACTCCGTGCTTCTTCCTCAACGGGAGATGGGCGAATCAACTCTTTCGGTATCGGTGGAGCCGTTGAAATGGTTTCGGGTCCCTTGTATCAAAAACGGCAAATTGAGAGCCCCATTGTTCACTTGGGTCTTGGTGATCGAGAGCAAACAGACATGCTACGTATTCTATGGCCCAATGGATCTGTGCAAACAGAGTTTGCGGAGTTAGGTTTAGCCGCTACAATTTTTAATGAGCAAATACTTAAAGGTTCTTGCCCCTGGCTATTTACGCATGATGGGGAGGACTTTGCCTTTGTGACAGATGTGTTGTGGCGTTCACCACTTGGCCTTCGAATCAATGCTCAGGAAACAGCAGGCATTATTCAAACAACCGATCGTGTCAGGATTGACCCTGCACAACTCCAACCTCGAGAGGGGCGTTATGATCTACGCATTACAGCAGAGTTGTGGGAAAGCCATTTCTTTGATCATGTGGCCCTTGAAGCGATTACACATCCTAAAGGGACGATGGTTTCTGTGGATGAACGATTTGTATTCCCAGCCCCAGATCTTTCACCTGTGCTACATACGATGCCTGAACCAGTAGAGAAGGCGACTGTGAAACCAACTGTGGAACCAGCCATGGACGCCACCGAAATCCTCAAAGCCAAAGATAATCAGCATCTTCAAGCGTTCCAGAAAACAGCCATTCAAGGGGTAGCTAAATCACACAGCATCACTTTAGAGCTCCCAGCTAGGGTGTTTTCTGAGGTGGCAGCACATAATGCTAGTGAGGTTTTGATGATTATGCGTGGATGGCTCTATCCAACCGACAGTTCATTAAATGTTTTGCTAGCCCAAGGAGATCTTCCAAAACCGAGCGGCTTAACCATTGACGTTTGGGATGATCAAAGAGGCTGGACCACCTTACATGATGATTATGGAACCCCTGCTGGAAAGGATAAAACCATACTGCTGCCTGTTCCACTGGATAAACTAGATCCAACCAACCCTAAAATCAGACTCAGAACAACTTCAGAGATTTTTTGGGATGCGATTCAATGGAGTGTTCCCTTGGACCAAGACGTAGAGACGCTCACCCTAAGGCCATTGGCTCAAAACTTGTCCTACCGTGGTTTTTCGGAATGGGTTCAGGCAGATACAACCACACCGCTACGACCCAATTATAATGTCATATCCGGAACACAGCAACGTTGGAACGACCTCGAGGGGTATCATACTCGCTTTGGTGATATTTCGCCTTTGCTTGAGGAGATTGACGATCGTTACGTGATTATGACAGCTGGCGATGAAATGCATCTCTCCTTTGAGGCGCCCACGATCTCATCATCCCAACAACTCACAACCTTTTTTGTCTCGGATGGATGGGTCAAGGATGGAGATTATAACACTGAGGCTTCCCGAACGGTCGAACCCTACCCTGTTCATGATATGGCAGACTTTGACTACACTAGCTTACCATCCGGTACTGAAAACCCTGCCTTTCAACTAAACCCGAAAGATTGGGAACAATATCACACTCGCTATATTACCCCGAGAAGGTTCCAAACGGCGATTGTTCAACCTTAATACAGTTCAACTTTAAAAATGGCGTAGAGCGTGTCATAAAAACGCACACTTTATGAAACCTAGCACCCTAAAATATGGAAGCGTGGCACTAATGTTTGTTGCCCTATTTTTTGTGCCAGAGCTCATTCGCCAGTTCACCGATCAAACCGATCGCGCCCAAGCATCTGCTGAAGAATCGCTTGAGAGATATGGTTTTTTCATGGAAGAGGTTTCTCAAGAGCTTGGCGTCACCTTCGTGCATCAACGATGCGACGTAGATGATCCACTCAAACACATTCAACCTCAAATTGCAGCGATGGGCGCGTCTGTATCAGTTGCCGATGTCAATAACGATGGATACCAAGACTTTTATGTGACAAACTCAGCCTTTGGAGAGCCAAACCATCTCTACATTCAGCAGTCTGACGGAACCTTTGAGGAGCAAGCCTCCATCTATGGGGTAGCGGACCTTAACCAGTATCCTAAAGGGTCCTCCATGGGCTCTATTTGGGCCGATGTCAATAATGACGGTTGGGAAGATCTCTTTGTGTATCGCTATGGAAAGCCAGTGTTGTTTGTCAATCAAAAGGGACAGAAATTTGAGCCTTTTGAAGGGGCCACACAGTTTCCAGACTGGGTCAATTCCAATTCTGCTGTATGGCTTGACTACAATGCCGATGGCTATGTCGACCTATTTTTGACAGGCTACTTCAAAGAGGATGTCGATATTTGGGATTTGGATGACACACGCATGATGCCGGATAGTTATGAGTTTGCGACCAATGGTGGCAAAAATTATCTCTTCCGAAATGATGGAGGTCGTGGCTTCACCGATGTCACTCAAGAGATGGGGCTTGACAACCGAAAATGGACCCTAGCGGTCACCTCGGTGGATATCAATGGCTCTGGCTTTCCAGATTTGATACTAGCAAATGATTACGGTGTCGATGAGCTTTTTCTCAATGAAAAGGGCAAACGCTTTGTCGATATGGGGCCAGCATCAAGTATGGGCGATATTCCAAAAAGTGGCATGAGTATCACGGCAGCCGATTTTTATAACCAGGGGGATTTTGCGCTTTATGTCACAAATATTTCTGAGGCTGGAGTCCTTATGCAGGGCAACAATTTGTGGGTTCCTACAGGATCTACAACCATCGATGGTATTGAGGTGCCAACCTATGCCAATACCGCCACGAGCGCTGGCGTGGAACAAGGGGAGTGGGCTTATTCAGGCGCTGTTACCGATCTCAACAATAATGGGACATTAGATCTGTACATTGCAAATGGTTTCTATTCTGCTACCCCAAATACTGATTATTGGTACGATTACACCAAAGTGGTGGGCGCTAATAGCCAAGTAATTATTAATGCCTCGAATTGGCCAGCCATGAAAGAGCGAACGTTTTCTGGATATCAACAAAACCGGCTTATGCTCAATGATGGTTCAGGGCGATTTCGTGAAGTATCAAGCGCTGTAGGGGCTGCCCTCGACAAAGACTCTAGAGCGGTTGCTTTTCTTGATATCCGCAACGACGGCACGATGGATATGGTCGTGGCTAATCAACATGCTCCTGTGAGTGTCTTCAAAAATCAGGTAAACCAAGACCATGCATGGATTCAGATTTCCTTGGAGGGAACACAAGCAAATCGTAGTGCAATTGGAGCCTCTGTCACCGTTGAATGGACAGACGCACAAGGGCAAGCCCAACGACAGAAACAGTCGGTCAGCGGGGGAGAGGCCTTTAGCTCACAGTCGTCAAGAGTCCTTCACTTTGGATTGGGCGTCATGGACTCAGATACAGTAGAAAACGTCACCATCCATTGGCCCGGGGGGAAACGCGACATCTATGAGGCGGTCCCTCATAATCAAAAACACACGTTGCAAGAATCTACCTCAGCCAGATTTGATAATTAAAAAGAGTGTTGTACTCTTAGAATTATGAGCTCATCACCTACTCCGTCACCAAATTTGATGCTTCCTGCAGGGTTAGCCTTGCCCAAATCGTTGATAGGCCCTGTGCTGATTACCACGCTGCTAATTGGCGCTCATTTATCCTTTGGTATTTTGGATGGGTATCAAAAGCTACTCCTTGCAGTGATCACAAGTATTGTGATGGAGAATCTTCTACATAAATACACCAAAGGATCATTTAAAGGGATTAGTAGTGCCTATGTCTCAGGCATTAGTGCTGGCATCCTTATTCGATCTGCTTATTTCTGGCCATTTGCACTCACGGCGATGATTTCTATTGCATCTAAGTACGTGCTACGATACAAAGGGCGCCATCTTTGGAACCCTACCAACTTTGGGGTTGCTATGATGCTACTCATCGCTGCCGATAGTACGGCAGTCCTTTCCATACAATGGGGGAATCACATGTGGGCAATGGTGATCATTTGGCTTGTTGGCATCTTCACATTGATGAAAGTGGGGCGTTTTAACATCACCGGGACCTATTTGGCGGCATTTGTCTTCTTTGCCTGGATTCGCACCTATTTCACGGGGGATACATTTTTAACAGAGGTCGCTCCGCTAACAGGACCTATGTACCAATTGTTTGCACTCTTTATGATGACTGACCCTAAGACGACAGTTAAAAATCCATGGGCACAATCGGCAGTCGTGGTGGTCATTGCATTTGTTGAAATGCTACTACGTTTGGGTGAAGTCGTGTATGCACCATTCTATGCGCTCTTTATCGTTGGTCCCATTGCCCTTGTGATTGAGGACTGGTGGCAAAGTCGAAGTCAGCCAGTATCAGGCGCGGAAGCGGTACCTCACACGTGAAAAAGGACCTAAATAAACACCAATTTTTTGAATCGTAAACAAGCCCTTAAACGATTAGGAGTTTCTTTTGGTGCTTTGGTTGGAACACCCTTTACCCCAAAATGGTCAGAGGCAAAGCCATCGCTATTTTCGACCCAAAAGTCCTCTATTCGTCATAGTGTGTGCCGGTGGCCCTACGAGTCCATTCCCTTCGAAGAGTTTTGTCAACAAGTGATTCCAATGGGGATTATTTTTCCCATTATCATACCGGTGGAGTGCCAGGGCGTCACGAGATTGATGAGTCCCAGGAGCTGTATTACCCCGCCATTATGGAGGCAATTGCTCGCACAGGTTATGACGGGTATGTGGGTCAGGAATTCATCCCTAGTAGTGACCGCCCGCTTGAGGCTCTCGCTGATGGCGTTCGGCGCTGTTCTGTGACGGTATAGCCAAGTCTTGATGCGGTTCAACTTCAAGCAAGAATCTTGAGTTCAGACAGTGACAAAAAAACCGCTTTTTTGAGCTAAAAAACTTGGTGAAGTCCATGGTCATGCCTTACATTAAATCAATGTTATTATGGGGATAGGCTTAGTTGGTTTGTTCACTTAACAACCGCCTGCACTATCAACGGACCGATCGGGCAACGGATCGATCGGGACTCAAACCATTAGATTATGGAAAATCTATCGTTAGGCACCATTGATATTGTAATTTTGGTGGTCTATCTCGTGGGGATTATTTGGTACGGGATTCGTAAGGGTCGAAGGGACACATCAGAGGACTACTTTCTTGCCGGTCGGAATATGACGTGGCCCATTGTAGGGCTCTCACTCCTTGCAGCCAATTTAGGCAGTAACACACTGATTGGCTTGAGTGCCGATGCATTCCAGACCAATACCGCTGTCTACAACTATGAATGGATGGCTGCGGTGGTCTTGGTGTTCTTTGCGGTGTTCTTTATGCCGTTTTATCTCAAATCGAAGGTCTACACCATGCCTGAGTTCTTGGAACGACGGTATGATGCTCGATCTAGGTATTACTTCTCTGCCATTACGATTGTTGGTAATGT
>CAJXOH010000040.1 GCA_913057895.1 uncultured Bacteroidota bacterium | reverse complement strand
GCAGTACGTCGAGGTTTTTGTCTCGTCATTCTCCTTCTGACAAAGGACACATTCCAGTGTATACTGGGTAGTTGGTTGAACGTCTACCATCATGAAGCCAACGGGACCAATAGAATTTCCTCAAAATCGAGGTCCAGTTCTTCAAGAATTGGCCCAGCAATCTCTTCTATTTCATCATCAGAGTATTCTTGTAGCCCCTCTATTTCTATGTATAACAGATTGTTATGATCGTCAACCTTTGCTTGAGCAGCATCGGCTTCAAAGGAGTCTTGTAAGGCTTGAACGAGGAACTTTATATCCTCTTCAAAATCATGGATTGGGTCTGGAGTCTCCATATGCGAATCATTAGTCAAAAGGGCACTTCTAAGATACTAGAAACGCGCCCTCTCAACAATGATATCGCGATAAATTACACCTCCATAACCATACTCAATTCCGTACAGAAAAGAGCTTATGAAGTTGTTTGCTTCACAAAACTGAACTCAGGGTATGCTTGTGCATCATGTTCATGAAGATCTAAACCAGCCTCCTCAAGTTCTCCATTTACTCGGAGTGGGATAAACACATTAATCAGACTAAATAATCCATAGCAAAGTGGGAATGTCCATGCAAATGCAACCAATACCCCTAAAGACTGAACACCTAATAATGCTAGGTCAAGACCATTTGGATGAAATAATGCAACTGCAATGGTCCCCCATGCACCACAGACGCCATGCACACTAACCGCACCCACTGCATCGTCCACGAATCTTTCTAGGAAACCACTAGACATATACAGAATAATCCCAGCGCATAGTCCTGCAGCCAGTGCTCCAGCTGGGTTTAAGTCAGCGCAACCCGCAGTAATACCAACTAAGCCAGCAAGGACCCCATTCATGGTCATAGCACCGTCTGGCTTGCCCTTTCGCACCCAGCTCATTGTCATAGCTGCCAGAGCGCCTGCACCACCTGCCAGGAAGGTATTCACAATGATTTTGGCCACAGAGCCATCACCTGTCGTTGTTGAACCCGCATTAAAGCCAAACCAGCCAAGCCAGAGGATAAAGATTCCAAGAGCTGCCAGTGGGAGAGAGTGCCCCTGAATAGCTTGGGGTTTACCGTCTTTGTACTTACCCATTCGCGGGCCAACAATGAGTGCACCCGCTAACGCTGCCCAGCCACCTATGGAGTGGACAACTGTGGATCCTGCAAAATCGATGAATCCTAAATTTTCCAACCAACCGCTCCCATTAAATAAGCTTCCCCAAGCCCATGAACCAAAAACAGGATACACGAAGGCGGTTATGATGATTGAGAAAAGTAGATAGCCGCTGAAGGCAGTTCGTTCAGCAACTGCCCCAGACACGATTGTAGCTGCTGTCGCAGCAAAGACTGCTTGGAAGAAGAAGAACACATAGCCCCAAACTTCACTTTGCTCTCCTAGTTGGGTAAGCGCGAATCCATCTGTCCCAATCCAGCCTGATGGATTTGTGCCAAACATTAATCCAAATCCAACAAGAAAAAATGCAATTCCTCCAGCAGAGATATCCATCACATTCTTCATAATGATATTAACAGCATTCTTGGCCCTTGTTAAGCCTGTCTCAACCAGCGTAAATCCAGCTTGCATAAAGAAGACGAGGCAAGCAGCGATGACTGTCCAGATGATATTTAAATTGTTTTGAACGGAAGCAGCTTCAGCGATGGGGTCTGGTGACTGCTGTGCAATGGCAATGGTGGGAAGAAGCAGAAATGAGATTGGCAAGAAGAAGGAATACCTTTTTAATGTGTTTTTGTAGGTATTTATGGAGGAGAGCATAAATAGTCTAAGTATTTTGATTAAAGTATGTTATAAAGTAATGTCATTGTGCGTAATAAACTAAATAATAATTAACGTTATTTGTCTAATGAGATAGATTATTAAGGAATAAATCGATCTCTTCTTAATAATTTAGAGTCGCTTAGAGTAATCGGCTAAACTATACTTCATCACACAGACCAAATTCAGCAAATAGTGCCATGAATCACCCGATGAAAGAGTTGTTTTATCGTCATCTCGCTTTAACGTCAGATGAGCCGATGGGTTTAGAAGTGGACTACGCGGAAGGGTGTGAGATTGTCACGACGGATGGTAAACGATACCTGGATCTTATTTCTGGGATTGCTGTGAGTAGCTTAGGTCATCGTCACCCTGCGGTGGTGGAGGCGATTCGGACGCAACTTGATCGCCACTTGCATGTGATGGTGTATGGGGAGTTTATTCAGCGACCTCAGGTTGATTTTGTAAGTCTATTAGCCTCACAATTGCCTGCGGAGTTACAACGTATTTATTTGGTTAACAGTGGTACTGAGGCCAATGAAGGGGCAATGAAGCTTGCCAAAAAAGCGACTGGGCGTCAGGAGTTTGTAGCATTTAGGAACTCCTACCATGGCGATACACATGGGTCGTTGAGCGTCACAGGACGCGATGTGTACCGCGATCCATTTTTGCCATTGTTGCCCGGGGTTCGATTTGGGGATTATAACGATATGGCAGCCCTTGAACTGATTGATAAGGATGTTGCGGGAGTGATATTGGAACCGATCCAAGGAGAAGGAGGAGTGGTTGCCGCTCGCAAGGACTGGCTAGAGGCGTTGCGTGCTCGGGCAACGCAGATGGGGGCTTTGGTGATTTTTGATGAGATTCAGACGGGATTTTATCGGACGGGTAACTTGTTTGCGTTTCAGGGGCTTGGGGTGCAGCCTGATATTTTGACTGCGGCCAAGGCGATGTCAGGTGGGATGCCTATGGGAGCAATACTCTCAAGTGATGAGTTGTTTCAGGCGTTTCGTCAAGATCCACCACTTAATCATGTGACAACGTTTGGTGGACACCCATTGAGTGCAGCAGCAGCTCATGCCACACTGAAGGAACTCCTTTCAATGAATGTGGAGGAGAAAGTCGCTGAGATTTGGGCTTTGAGTGAATCCATGTTGAAAGGTGACGGAATTGTGGAACTTCGAGGACGTGGCGCGATGATGGGGCTTCAGCTCGAGTCTTCTGGATTGACGCAGCGAGTTGTTGAACGGTGTTTTGATGCGGGTGTTGTACTCGGATGGACACTACATTCCAATTCCTTGATTCGGATTGCACCGCCATTAATTATCGATCTTGATCGTTTGCGAGAGGCGTATGAGGTTTTGCTGGCAGCTGTGGCGGAAGGGTAGGGTGATCCGTTTAACTTTAGAATATATTATTCAATAACATTGAAGAATAAATAGATATCTAATTACATTATAGATATTCTATTATAATCTTCTTTGTAATTGCTATCTAAAGTACAAACAGCCCATAAATTATTATCAAAAGTAGGATTCAAAAACCTTTTGATTAAAATCTATGTGTACGTGTCGACTGCACCTATACGACTTTATTCTAGTACTATTCTAAAGAAATCTTTTGGAAATATTGTTGCCTATGGACCATTTAAGGGCATGAAGTTAGGTGAGGAATCGTGGTGGGGATTATTTGATCAATCACCGATGATTTTGGGCACTTATGAAAAGCATGTTCAAGAACGGATGGTTACTGAATCTTCTAATCGTCATGTATTTATTGATATTGGAGCTGCAGATGGATTTTTTGGGATTGGTGCAGTCACATCTGGCCTATTTGAAAAATCGTACTGTTTCGAAATCTCCAAAAAAGGCCAAACACTTATTCAAAAAAATGCATCCTTAAACAACGTCTCTGAACAGATTGAAGTTCATGGGGAAGCCAACCAGCAGACGTTATTGTCAATACTGTCACTGTATCACCCTTCGGAAGTTCTCATACTTTGCGACATAGAGGGGGCTGAGTATGACTTTTTGGATCATGAATTATTGGAGCAGCTAGAGGGAACGAGTATGATTATTGAGCTTCATGAATTCATTGAAAATGGAACAAAGCGTGCCCAAGAGTTAATTTCAAGAGCACAAAAAGTTCATGTGGTTGACGAACTTAAAGAGGTTCCCATTGACCTAACGGAATTCAAGGTGTTGGATTCACTGGGAAGTAATTCAAGACTACTTGCCATTAGTGAAGGCAGGCCAGAGGCAATGAGATGGATTACTCTTTCACCAAAAAACCTAAGTCATTAGTCCAAAAATGATGCAATAATCGAGCTGTGTTTCGCGTTATACTACCAGTGTGAGTGACCCGGTATTTCGCGAAGGTTTTTGGTTCCCATTCTTCATAGCGATACCGGGTTTTTTTATTTTGTAGTCATGAACTTACAAGAACTACGCGAGCACTACACCAAAGGCGGTCTTGATGATGCTTCGATGCCTGATAACCCAATTCCATTTTTTGAGCATTGGTTACATGAGGCGCTTAAAGCTGAGGTGGTTGAGCCCAATGCAATGGCGTTAGCGACCGTTGATTCGAATGGCCATCCAGATGTTCGAATTGTGCTCTTAAAAGGCCTTTCTGATCGTGAAATCGTGTTTTATACCAATTATGATGGAACCAAAGGGAAGCAGCTTGATCAGCACCCCTATGCGTCTGCCACATTTTGGTGGGGACCGCTGGAGCGGCAGGTTCGTATTCGTGGGGCTATCCACAGACAAGCTCAAGAGGCGTCAGAGGCATATTTCAAGTCTCGTCCACGTGCCAGTCGTGTAGGTGCCTGGGCTTCACCTCAAAGCGAAGAGATTGCAAGTCGTGAGGCGTTGGACGCATTATTTACTGCAGCAGAAGAGCGTTTTCCTGGGGATGATATTCCTATGCCACCTAACTGGGGCGGATATGTGATGATCATTGAAGAGATTGAATTTTGGCAAGGTCGAGGTGGGCGAATGCATGACCGTTTTCGGTATTGGGCTAGCCAGGAAGCAGGTCAAGAGGGTGAGACGATGTGGACCAGGAAGCGTCTTGCGCCGTAGTGTTTGAAGGGATTACATACACAAACGACTCGATATGCTTATACAGTAATGAGGGTCGCTGATTATGGCCAAAAATAAACTAGGTCGATACGCCGAGGTTGAGCAGTTACCTAATGTGACAGAGGTCTCAGAGCTTGGGATGTGGAAGAGTCTGGAAAAACCATTTTGGCTTGACACATTTGGGGTAGATACACTGGATTTGACCCTTGAACTTGCCTGTGGTAAAGGGGAGTATGCCCTAGCCTTAGCTCAGCGCTATCCAGATCGACAATTCATTGGTGTTGATATCAAAGGGGAGCGGTTGTGGCGAGGGGCCAAAGAGGCGTTAGAGTTGGGTCTATCGAACTTGCATTTTTTGCGAGTATATATCGATCACTTGGAGTTATACATTCCAGAGGCATCTGTCGATGAAATTTGGATTCCTTTTTCGGACCCCTATTTAAAACAAGGAAAAGAGACCAAACGACTTACCTCTCCACGTTTCTTGGCGGAGTATTACCGGATTCTACGGCCGCATGGAATGGTTCATGTCAAAACTGATTCGCCAGAGCTTGCTGACTACACGCGCGAGCAAATAAGCGAGGGACTGGCTGAATGCGCGTGGGATGTGCCTGATGTTTATGAGGGTCAGGGGGGGATTGGTGAACAAGCAGGGCAATTTACTGTTGACTATAGCGCTGTTGATCATGCTAAGGCCCACCAAGAATTCCACCCAATACCTGCAGAATTGTGGTCTATACAAACCTATTACGAAAAAAAGCACATCGCCAGTGGTCGGACGATTTCCTACATTGGCTTACGGCCCACACCAAAGGCCTTGGCATTCCAAGCGCCACAGCAATCAAATGCGAAGTAATCCTAGCTAATATTGATTATGAGTAAGACAAAATCCCAAGATATCAGAACTCGATGCACGCATGTGGATCACATGGAAGGCGATCCGTATCGAGCGCATGTTTCACCTATTTATCAATCCTCCACGTTTTCTTTTGAATCGGTGGAAGCAGGTGCAAAGTACTTTTCACATGAGGAAGGAGGGGCAAGTCATTGCTATTCACGCATTGAAAATCCTACGGTCCAATTGATGGAAAAAGCCATGGCCGATGTAGAGGCACATGGCGGACAAGAGGAATTGGAGGCACTTGCGTTTGCCTCGGGAATGTCGGCGATTTCGGCTGGAATCATGGCGTTAGGGAAAGGGGGTGTGGTCCTTGCCCAAGAGGCACTGTACGCGGGGACAGATCAGCTAAAGGCCGGATTAGCGGCAGAGTATGGTGTCACGGTAAAGACGTTTGACGGAACTAGCGTAGAATCCTTTGAGCATGCACTGGCTGCTGAAAAGGGGAACATCAAGCTTGTTTATTTAGAGACGATTGCAAATCCTGTTATGCGTTTGACAGACGTTCAGGCAATATCAGCTCTTGCACATGATGCAGGAGCGCTCGTTATGATTGATAATACATTTTGTACGCCTTATTTCGTGCAGCCGATTGCTTTAGGGGCCGATGTAGTGGCTTATTCTACGACAAAATATCAAGGGGGGCATGGCAATCTCGTAGGAGGAGTATTGGTCGGAAGAAAGGGGTTGCTTCTGGGAGGAGACGTTCAGAATTATCGAAAGTTTTTTGGTGGGATTCCTGGACCTTTTGACGCGTGGTTGACTCTTCAAGGCCTCAAAACGATGGCGGTTCGAATGGAACGACATGGGGAGAACGCCATGGCCGTGGCACAGTGGCTAGAAAAGGATCCACGAGTATCAACGGTGTGGTATCCAGGATTGGAGAGTCATCCAGATCATGCACTGGCCAAACGAGAAATGCCTCGAGGCTTTGGAGGGATGATCGGCTTTGAACTTGCCGCTCGCGATGGGAAGGATGCAGCTGTCATGGGTGCAGCGATGATGGACAGAGTGCAGTTATGCACGCTAGCTGTATCGCTTGGCGCAGTCGACACACTCATTCAACACCCTGCTTCGATGACCCACGCAAAAGTGGACCCTACGGTGAGGCGTCAAACGGGGATTAGTGACGGGCTGGTGAGATTATCGGTGGGGCTTGAAGCAGTGGACGATATCATTGCCGATTTGGATCAAGCGATGGGATGAGGGTGTCTCAAATTCCCTATATTTTGCTGTCTGTTTTATCGAGACACGATCAATTTTTACTAAGTCATAAACATCTTTCACTAAAATCCCATCCTGCTCTTACCCCATGACAGATCCCACAGTTACCCTCGAGATTGCACTAGAACACGGCCTAACGGAAGAAGAGTATGGGATGATATGTGATAGGCTAGATAGAGTGCCTACTTGGACAGAATTGGGTGTGTATTCGGTGATGTGGAGTGAGCATTGTTCGTATAAAAACTCCATTCTTGAACTCAAAAAACTCCCTCGGTCTGGCCCAGCATTGCTCGTGGAAGCAGGAGAAGAGAATGCGGGGTTGGTAGATATCGGAGATGGGTACGCCTGTGCCTTCAAAATTGAGTCTCATAATCACCCTTCTGCCGTAGAGCCGTATCAAGGGGCAGCAACCGGTGTGGGTGGGATTCACCGGGACATTTTCACGATGGGGGCTCGCCCGATTGCGAGTCTAAATTCACTCCGATTTGGAAGCCCTGATGCGCCACGCGTAAAATACCTGCTTGATGGTGTGGTTCGAGGAATTGGCGATTATGGAAATTCGTTTGGCGTGCCGGTTGTGGGTGGGGAGGTAGTGTTTGACCCTGTTTATGAAGGCAATCCATTGGTGAATGCGATGTCGGTAGGGGTGGTTAAAGTGGGTGAAACGGTTTCAGCAATTGCGCATGGAGTGGGCAATCCAGTCATCATCGTAGGTTCTAGGACGGGGCGTGATGGGATTCATGGAGCAACCTTTGCCTCGGAAGAGATTAGCGAGGAGAGCGAAGCCAAGCGCCCTAGTGTTCAGGTTGGGGATCCATTTACAGAGAAATTGCTGCTTGAAGCTAGTTTGGAAGCACTTAAAACGGGTGCTGTGGTTGGAATGCAAGACATGGGAGCCGCTGGGATTGCCTGTTCAACCTCAGAGATGTCGGAAAAAGGGGATGCGGGGATGCGGATTAATCTGGATCTGGTTCCAGCTCGAGAAGAGGGGATGACAGCCTATGAACTCTTGTTAAGTGAGTCGCAAGAACGCATGCTTGTGGTTGTTGAGAAGGGTCGTGAACAGGAGGTCTTGGATGTGTACCACAAATGGGATCTTCAGGCGGTGATTATTGGCGAAGTGACGGAAGGGGATCGAGTTGTTTATGAAAAGGATGGTGAGGTGAAGGCCGATATCCCCGCTGAGTCGTTGGTTCTTGGAGGAGGAGCGCCACAATATGTTCGCGAGGCAACACGCCCTGCCTACCTTGATGAACTTGCAGCGCAACCTGATCCTAGGTT
>CAJXOH010000039.1 GCA_913057895.1 uncultured Bacteroidota bacterium | reverse complement strand
CCTGGAGCACGTTCTGCTTCTTCAGATACACCTGGAGCCTCAAATGTAGCATCAAAGACGTCAGATAACCTGTTTGTGGATGAACTATTGGCTAACGGTGGAATTTGACTTGGGTTTGGCCCCAATTGGGTAAGAGAAGCAGTAGCTCGGTTGTTTAGTTTGGTGGAGCGAACGTCTCCTGGAGTACTTTGCCACCAATCACCCTCTGAGAGTTGACTTGTAACCGTTGCTTGATCACTAAATTGGTACTGAAGACGCACACCAGCTGCTTGAATTTGATCATTAGGAAGGGTCCATCCCGGATGGTCTTGCAAAACAGACTCATCCACAATTTTTTCCGTTTGCGTGGCGATTGCTTCATATTCAAAGCCTTCTTCGAGCTTGGGAGATTGGTCTGGAGTACCCGTATAGACAAAGGTGTGATCTACTTTTATAAATGTCTTGCCTGCAAATGCATGTACCCTCACAACAAATGGAGCCGCTGGATGGCTTTCATTTTCATACTGATACTCCCCTTCAACCCGAATAATCGCATGCAAGGGACCACTTCCCTTTTCTTTTACCGTGCGAGTCACGACCGCTTTAGAGATATCTTCTCCGGATGGATCCACTAAATCAACAAAAGAGCCTCGACCTGGCAAACCCGTGGCAATCATATCTGAAGGATCAAATCCATCGCCGTCGAGATCAAGTTGCACTTCATCCAAAAATCCACTCCCTGCAGGGACATTCCTCCAGCCACCGCCTTCACCTTTACGAATCAAGAAGCGTAAGGGCCCCGTTTGAACCTCAACATCACCATTAGGTCTTTGGTTGTTGCGCACCATTAACACCTCGTCATACAGTCGTCCATTTTGAATCCCTTCTCCATACTCAACTGTATATTGATCACCCTCATCACTAAAGAAAAACACCCATATCCACTTAATACTCTCATCAGCAGGTTCCCAGGTGGTCACTTTTGTAATTTGAGAGGGAATTTCTTGACCGCTTTGATTGACAACTCTGACATGATCTGGGGAGTATAGAGTCCCCTGTTTGATAGGCACACCAAACAGTTGAGGCTGCCCCTCTTGATGATTACTTACCTCAACAGCAACTTCATGAGTTGTTTGAGTGGGTTCACTTTGTCCCAAAGCTAGGCTAGATCCAATGGACAACACCAACAGTGCCATCAGTGCAACATGTGTAGATTTGGTTTGTTGATGCTTCATACGTGAAAGGATTATTGAACGATACATGGGATTCTACTCTTTTGTTTACTCAACGTTAATGGGTGTTCTTGCGTGTTTGGTCGATACTACTGAGAACGTGAATGGGTCAATGATGCAGCACCATAAATTCCTGCATTTTGAAGGGTTGTGGTCTTTATGACAAGGTCCTTTCTTTGTTGTTTGTATGCAAACGCATCTAATGTTTGGTGTAATACGTCCTCATACAGATGAAGTGCTTTGGCTGCCGACCCTCCTAGGACGATTAATTCTGGATCATACGCATACATCACAGCCTGTATACCCATCCCTACATGTCGTCCAAACTCTTGAAAAAGCTCAATGGCTTTTGGATCCCCTTGAATCGCACGTTCATAAACCTCAGCTCCAGATTGCTGAACTTCTCGTTCAAAAAATTGGCCTGAGCAATAGTGTTCAAAAATACTCTCTTTGTATGGCAACATACCCACTTCACCAGCACCACAATGAGGCCCGGAATATAGTCGGCCATCGAGGACTAATCCAGACCCAAAGCCAGTACCTAGAATCAGTCCAATCATGCTTCGAACCGAATGTGTTGCACCTACCCCATGGCAATATTCGCCCCAAGCAAAACAGTTGGCATCATTATTAATCGCGACAGGGACAGAAAATTCTTTTTCAAGGATATCTGCAAGATGGACCTCTTTCCACGACGGAATGTTTTGCACATCATAGACGATGCCTTTATCTGGATCGACCACACTAGGAACTCCAATCCCTATACTTGGAGTGTGGGGCCCGACAACCATCCGAACTCCCTCAACAAGTTGTTCGATGAGATCCTCGGGTGTTTCTGTATTCTGAATAGGAACCGAGTAAGGAATGTCCAATTCCCCATTCTCAATGACTCCAACACGCAGATTCGTAGCTCCTAAATCTACACCAATCGCCCCGTTTGAGTGCACAGAGTGCATCACTCTCACCCCTTATCCGATGATGAAAATAGATCCACTGTTTTGTTGCGGATGATAGGTTTGGCCCAGATTCCAATCGATAAGATGTATCCGAAAGTGATGTACAAAAACAACATCCCCGTTCGGAGACCAAAAGCATCACCCAATGAGCCCACAATCAATGGAACAACTGCTCCTCCAAAAATTCCTGTTACTAGGATTCCCGAGAATGATCCATGATTTTCTGTTACAGAATTCAAGGCTAATGAGAATATGATAGGATACATCACCGCTGAAAGGAATCCAATGGCAGGAAATGCAATCAATGCCATTTCGCCAGTACCAAAGAGTGCAACCGTCAAGGCAATCATCGCACCTGAGGTAAACGTAACAAGTACAATCTTGCTATCTAGAATTTTTAATAATAAAAGACCAAGTAGCGTCCCGGCAGTCATAAGTCCCCAGAAACGTGAAACAGCTGTCGCTCCCACGGTTTGAGGATCGTAGCCATGGTTGGAGGAAAGGAATTCTGAGATCCAGTTCGCCACACCCTGTTCTGCGCCCACATAACAGAAGATGCCAAAGAAAAAGGCAATGACCTTTTTGTCTTTTAGTAGATCTAGGTGGACCTTCAAAGGTCCTGGTCGCTCATCGTCTTGCAATTCCACCTTTGGAATCTTTGACATCGCGATCACAACTATCATTAACATGGAAATCACAGCAAAGATCCAGTACAGTGACACCCAAGGAAGTTCACTGGGGACTACAGAGTCCAAAGCTTGAAGCAGTGCACCCTGGCCCTCACTTCCAATATTGAGGACCAAATAAGAGTATACCAAAGGGCTTAAAAACGAAGCCAAGCCAAAGAATAACTGACCAATCACAGAATTGAATGCAAAGTTCTCCTCCCCTCCTGCAGCTCGTAACAGAGGATTAATGACAACTTGAAGCATCGCCATTCCACTTCCAATCAGGAACAGCGAGCCTACTGCGATTAGGTAACTAGGGAATAGCGCAAACAACATCGCCCCGGAGAATGCCACTAAAAAGGCAATTATCATCACCTTTTTTTCACCTAGAACCTCTATCAACATTCCTGATGGGATCGACATGATCCCATAGGCAATGAAAAAGGCAAAGGGTAACAACGCAACCAGCGTAAGACTTAAATCGAAGTCTTCAATGATTTGCGGGACGAGTGGACCAATGATATTTGTCAAGAACGAAATGACAAAAAAGGTCAGCAGAATAAGCGCAACCAGGCTATAGCTTCGTTTCATAGATCGGGTACGTTAATGGTTAAGGCTGAGCAAACATTGGAAAAATCCGACGGATATCTTCCTCTGTAGGCTGGTATCCATACTCACAGATCTCAAAAGATTCTGCGTGCTGGAACTGGCTACCTCTCTCCTCACCATACCATTTGATCAGGCTTTCTCGCTGCTCATCACTTACATTACTCCATGAAGTTCGACGGTCCATCATCCATTGAATACGCTCTTCTGATGTTTCTGGAACATCCTCAAGGGTGCCATTAACCCAAGGCAACCACTCATACATTTGGGAAACATGGGCATCAAGTCCACGTACTTTGGTTTCCATAACCTCATCAATCCCTACTACTATATCATGACTGAAAGGGTTTGGTTTTTGGAACCGATCACTCATGTACAGAAAAACAGGGTTTTTCTTTAGTGGCGGTGTATCAGGAGTTACGTTTGGAACCACCACCATATAGGCAGCATCTTGAACCAAAACTCCAGCATACCTGTGGTCTGGATGGTAGTCATTGGGTCGTAGTCCAAGTACTACATCTGCATTCCATTTCCGTATTTCTCGAATTACCTGCTGACGAATATGCAGCTCAGGGAGCAACTCCCCATCGTGATTATCAAGGACTACATACTCATCGATTCCCAATCGACGACCTGCTTCTTGTGCTTCTGCACGGCGACGTTTTGCCAGGGCACCCCCACCCTGAGACTGATGGCCAGCATCACCGCTCGTGATTGATACAAACTTCACAGCATGACCCATTTGTGCCATTAGTGCTGCAGTCCCTCCCATTTTAGAATCTGCATCATCGGGGTGAGCAAATATTGCAATGACACGGAGTCGATCATCTGCGCCATCATCAGTCCCCACATTTGGGTTTTGAGCAATAGCTAGTAGAGGAAGTAAGAAAGCAACCCCTAGGAGGGTTGCTTTCTTGAGTGGTTGAGTAAGTTTCTGTAAAAACATGATTATTTATTAGTTAAAGGTCTTTTTCTAGTAGCCAGGATTTTGTGTCATGTCGTTAGGTGACACATCAATCTGGCTTTGTGGGATAGGGAACAACAAGTTAATTGTCCCTTCTGAAACACCAAGATGTGAAGCCATAACAGACTTGGCTTGACCAAAACGGATCAGATCTGCCCAACGCTTGTTCTCAAACGCCAATTCAACACGACGTTCTTGAAGCAGTTTTTCAGAGAATGATCCCGGTGTTGACGCATCGATTGGATCAAGTCCAGCACGTGCACGAACCTGATTGATGTATCCATACGCTTGGGAACCTTCGCCCAATGCTTCAGCAAGATTTAATAAAACCTCAGCATAGCGAATTTCCATCCAGTTAATACCAGACTCAGCAGCATCAAAAGGAACCCCGTCAAACTTTTTGACCCATGGATCATCAGCGTTGGTCAAATCAAGTGTCGCAGCTAAACGAGCATCACCTGGCTCGAACGCATCGACAAAATCTTGCGTCACATCCTGTGGTGCAACTCCTCCACCAACACCTCCAGCAAGTCCATTAGGAGTAAACATGTCAATAAAGGGACTCCCTTCACCAACTCCGCCACCCACAAACTGCACTTCAAAGATGGATTCAGCATTGAACTCATTGGACTCACCCCATAGATCGGCAAAATTGTCAAGTAATTGATACTGTCCTGAGTTAACAACGCTTTGTAGAGCTGTAGCTGCTGCACTGTTGTTGCCATTAGCAAGATGGACACGACCCAGTAATGCAGCCGCTGCATGAGATGTTGCACGACCCTCATCAGATGAAGATACAGTCGATGGTAACAAGCTCTGCGCTGTTGCCAAATCTTCTGAAATCTGAGTGAATATTTGGCTAGCAGGTACTTGTTGCACTGTAATATTTGGGGTTGTTGCTTCCTCAAATTGGAAAGGAATATTGCCAAATATCACAGCTAAATGATAATAGAGCAACGAGCGCACAAACAACGCTTCCCCTTTGATTTGGTCTCGAACTCCCTCATCAGTGAACTCAGCGCCATCAATACGTGCAAGGATTGTATTGGCTCGCGCAATACCCGCATATGCATCTTCCCACGTGGTGAGTAATTCCTCTGCTGTGGCGATTTCATTGAAGGTATCCAGTGCCTCAAGTGTGGCTGCAAGTCCTGTTGCACCCCCACCATTTGCTGCGTTATCTGCCCGCATTTCCATCAACAGTACAAAATTCGTAGCGAATGTACCGCGATCTTGTAAGGCGTCATATGCACCATTTATGGCAACTTCAAAGTCACCCTGAGTTTGATAGAAGCTTCCAATATTCCGTTCGGATATTGGACTTAGTGTTGTGAAATCATCACTACATGCTGAAAGCAGCAATGCAGGGATAAGTAGTGTTAAAAATCGTGTTTTCATGATTGTAGATTTTTGAAGTCTAAAGTGAACAATGTCAATTAAAAGGAGATGTCTAGTCCAAGTTGAATAGTTCTAGACAATGGATACGCTCCATAATCCTCTCCAGGTGTTAATGAACTTCCTGGCTGTAAGCTTACCTCTGGGTTAAATCCGAGATAGTCTGTCCAAATGGCCAAGTTGTTCGCTGATACATAGACTCTTGCGCGGCTAAGTTTGTCTTGGATGATTGACATTGGTAGCTCATAGCCAACCGTCAAAGATTTAATCTTCACATAAGATCCATCCTCTACTTGATAGCTAGATGGACGGTTGTTATTCCCATGTCGCGCTGTTGCACGGTCTGCTCTTGGGTGAATGCCACCTCCAGGATTGCTCTCAGAGATCCAACGATCATTAAGTGCAGCATAGGAATTGAAATTCGCTTCCCCGTTCTTCATGTGACGAGCCGTTAGGTTTAGGATTTCACGGCCTTCGACACCTTGAATGAAGATGCTCATATCAAAGTTTTTGTAGGAGAAACGGTTCGTAATTCCATAGGTGTAATCTGGATGATAGCTTCCTGTAATTGTGCGATCTGCAGAAGTGATCACTCCATCTCCATTCACATCCTTGAATTTGAAGTCCCCAGGTTGCGGCGCTGGTGCTAGGGCGTCAGATGGTGAATTGGCAATATCTGCAGCATTCTGATAAATACCTTCAACTACATAGCCATAGTAGCTACCGAGCTCTTCACCGATCATTGTAATGTGACGTTGACCGGCACCACCACTACTAAGGATTGGATCTCCTTCTGGACCAAGCTTGGTCACTTCATTACGGTTTGCCGCAATATTGAAGTCCGTAGACCATGTGAATTCACCAACTAGATTTCGGCTGGTAAGGCTAAACTCAAATCCATTGTTCTGAACCTCTCCAATATTCTGAAGAGCCGTTGAGAAACCTGTAGCTGCAGGTACGGTTACAAAGAGTAACAAGTCCTGCGTAGTGGACCAATAGGTGTCCAATGATCCATAGATTCGATCGCTTAGCAATGCAAAATCAAGTCCAACATTGGTTTGATAGGTTGTTTCCCACGTCAGTTCACTGTTACTAAATGTTGCAGGAGCCGTACCACTTTCCTCATTACCCCCTGTTGGATAATTGGCCTCTCCTAGCAATCCAATAGCGCCATAGTTAGGAATAAAGAAGTTTCCAGTGACTCCATAACTAGCACGAGCTTTCAATTCGCTGAATAATTCAGAAGAAATAAAGTCTTCCTCACTCAGTCTCCAACCAACAGAAACAGATGGGAACACCCCTGTTTGATTGTCAGCACCAAATCGTGATGACTTATCAGAGCGAATCGTGGCAGTAAGTAGGTACTTTGAATCATACGCATAATTCACACGAGCCAACGCAGAGACCAAACTCCACTCTTCCTTGCTTTGCGATCCACCCGTCAATAGACCTCCGTTCACAGTAGTAACTTGGTCATCAGGATAGCTCTGGGCCACAAGGTATGTGCTATTATCCTCCTGCTTTTGAGCGGTGTATCCCGCAATCACGTTTACAGAGTGCTTTCCAAAGTCCTCAGCATAGTTCAACGTATTCTCCCATAGCCAGTTAAAGGCATCCGCTGCACTTGCCTGCCCATATGGATTTCCTGAGGTTTGCGTTCTATACAAGAACTCATTGCCACGGTAGTAATTTTGTTGGTAGTTCTCGACATCGAATCCAACTAGTGACTTAAACGTTAAATTCGGCAATACATCATACTCACCAAACACCGAACCAAACATACGATTGGTTTGAATATCCTCACTAATGTACTTCATAATTGCAAGCGGATTACTCGCCGATGTAGTTCCACCACCAAGATAGGATTGGTTATCTAGCTGGTTGATCGTTCCATCCGCGTTGTAAGGCTTGATAACTGGAGAATGAACCATGGCACTATAAATAATACCTGGAGGATTCCCGAAGTAAGGCGCGTTTGCAGGCATACGATCGTGGCGTGTCAATGCTGCGTTAAGGCTCAACCCAAAATCGACTTTGTCATTCAAGGAATGCCCTAAATTGACCTTGATGGTATAGCGGTCAAATTTAGACCCATCAATGATACCCTCCTGAGTCAAATACCCAGCAGAGAATAGATAGTTTGAGTTTTCAGTACCTCCACTAACCGATACATCATAGTTCTGAATGGTCGCAGAGCTTAGCACAAGATCCAACCAGTCTGTATCTGTACCATCCCAGTTCACATACTTCTCAGGGATAAGGTAGTTTGCCACATTAGGACGCCCTGCATTGTTGTCTGGATTGTAGAGTGGATTGTCTGGAGCGCGTCCAAGAGCAATATCATCCAGATAGTTGTTGTTTCGCGCATCTTTGGTGTAAGCAATAACTTCCTCTGCATTCATCATATCTGGCACGTTAAACGCATCACTGACACCAGCATAGGTGCTAAACGAAACTCGTGGTCGACCAGATTGACCCTTTTTAGTCGTGATCAAGATCACACCATTTGAGCCTCGAGAACCATAAATCGCAGCAGCTGATGCATCCTTTAACACCTCAATAGATGCAATATCACGAGGGTTAATCGTGGCTAATGGATTTACTTTTGGAGGTTGAAATGACGCGCGCTGTGACGTCAAGGCAGGCTGAAGATTTAAGTTTTTGGATACTGGCACACCGTCGATGACGATAAGTGGATCATTTCCTGCAGAGATGGATCCAGTACCACGCACCGTGATTTGTGGCGTTGCGCCTGGCTCACCAGTAGATTCTGCAACATTCACACCTGCTAATCGACCTTGCAGTGCATTCTCAAAACTTGAAACAGGTACTGCTTCAATTTCTTCAGTGTTGATAGAGCTTACAGATCCCGTGATTTCTGCACGTTGCTGAGTACCGTACCCCACAACGACAAGATCCTCCAACGCAACAAAATCTGGCTGCAGTGCAATATCAAATGTCGTTTGTGAGCCTATCTCCACTTCTTGTGTGACATATCCTACATAGCTGAACACAAGTGTTTGGGCATCATCGGGGACAACCAATTCAAAACGACCTTCAAAGTCTGTAGATGTACCAATGGTTGTTCCTTGAACGACTACGTTCACAGTGGGAAGGCTTTCCCCTGTGGATGCATCCACCACGCTTCCAGTGAGTGTTTTTTCTACCACAGTCACATCTAGTGAAGTGGACGATGTTGTAGCGTTCAGAAGTTCTGAGCCCCAACTAAACATCAATATCAATGCACCAAGAATCGTGCTAGATAGATGTAAATGATTGTTTTTAGGTTTCATGTTGCTGATCGTTTTGTTTTGGTTAGTAAAAGTTCTTTGTAAATACTTGTTATGTAAGCGCTTCCAATTGCAGAAGCATGTTACTATGCTACGTGCATTGACTCATGAGCTCGATAGAACATCACGCCATCGAACAAATCCCTCAATCGCTTCATACTCAGCAAGACCTAGTTGATTGTAGATCTGTGCGGTTCGTTTGTTGCGCTCTTCGGCACGTTGCCAAAATTCGCGTGTATCTGTTCCTGGAAACATTGGGCGGTCTTTTTGAGACTGATGCTTGAAGATCGCCCGTCGTTTTTGATCGGTTTCGTCAGGACTTAAAGGCACAGCCATATCGATATCTTCGATACTCCACTCTTGCCATGCACCACGATAAAGCCAGAAATAGCAATCTTTCATCCATTCCTGATCATGCAGCTCTTGAATTGCTTGCTTTATTGCCTGCAAACAGAGTTGATGGGTCCCATGTGGATCGG
>CAJXOH010000038.1 GCA_913057895.1 uncultured Bacteroidota bacterium | reverse complement strand
TGACACGACCAATGCCTTGACTAGCGCCCGTGATCACGACGGTTTCTCCAGTTAATGTTCCCTCTATCGAAGGACGATTATCACTATGTGGGTCAGGGAACATCAAGGTATTTATGGGTTTGGAGGCTAATATTCCAATGAGGATGTTCTTTGACGTACTCAACAATCCATCCCATTGCTTGGGGTGTCTCCCACTCTGGTTGCAAGTAGAGTTGGGTCGATTCTGGACACAAAGCTGCGTGCTCTTCTGCCCATTGGAAATCTTTTTTATTCACCACAACGACTTTGAGTTCAGCAACCTTTGGATAAATATCTGTAACGGGTCGTTTGAATTTCTTTGGTGATAACGTTATCCAGTCAAACTTGCCTGAAAATGGGGAAGATCCACTTGTTTCAATATGCAAGGAGACTTGACACTGTGCCAAAGCTTCTGTTAATGGATCTAAGTCATGCAACAATGGCTCCCCACCCGTAATCACAACCATTTTGGCGCCAGAGGTCTTCACTGCATCTACCAACTCCTGAATCGACAGTATTGGATGCCCCTCTTCTTGCCAACTCTCTTTTACATCGCACCATGAACAACCGACATCACATCCAGCCAATCGAATAAAATATGCGGCTTTTCCTGTATGGGCCCCTTCACCTTGAATGGTGTAAAAGTGCTCCATGACCGGGTACGTCTGTGTAAGGTTACTCATCCGTATACTCAACCCAGCTTGTGGGTGTTTCCCATACAGTGACGGTAAGTTGAATGGTTGATGGAATACGCTCCACCGTTCGCTTATGTATTAATTCCGCCAATCGTTCTGCAGTTGTAGCAGTCTCCATCACATCATTGAGTAACCCATGGTCGAACCCACCTTTTTGTGTATCTGTAGCTGGCCATTTCAACTCTTTAAAATCACAGACCATATCAGCGGTTGGGAGGTATTTGGACGGGTGCAATGTGGAGCTTTTGGCTGTCATTTGCACTTTATAGGTATGTCCATGCATGTTTGCACACTTCCCATCGTATCCATCGATGTAATGGGCAGCGTCAAAGGTAAAAACGGTATGTAAAGTCCAGGTAGGCATTTGGTGATAAAATTTAATAAACCAAAAGGTACGGTGTTCTTTTCACAGAATGAATAGCTAGGGCGTGAATGAGTCGATTATGATGCGTATGACGAATCCGGTTCTACAAACGTATCCCAAAAATGCGCCTTCAAATCGACCTGGTCTTCATGAATAAAAACCACCCCTTCCTGCTCAAGCCGCTCAATCATGGAGTTGCCTGGAAAAAACCGTCGACCAGTACAAACTCCTTGTCGATTCACCACTCTATGCGCTGGAACTGTGAGGTCGCTGAAGGGTGACGCTGTCGACTGAGATAGTAATCGATTGAGTGCATAGCCAACAAGCCTCGCTTTGGATACTGCACCAATGTGTTTGGCAATGGCTCCATAGGTCGTCACATGACCATGAGGCACTTGCTGAACAAGTCTGTAGATTCGTTCATAAAGATCATTTTGAGTAATGGGGTTATGTGACATCTGGGTATTTGATATCAGGCTCATTGGTCATGGTTGGCAAAATCTTGAGTTGCTTTATAATCTTCACTCGTCAGACAGACGTTCAGATTCTTTTGTCAAAACCGCTCGTAGATCCTGAAGATCTTCGCTTTTTCCTTCAAAGTGGCCTAATTCTGTTAATTGGTGAATCAAAAACTCAGACTCACTAATGTATCTCTTGAGTGCTGTCGGATGAGAACGTAATGCATCCAAATTTCGCTGTACTGTTTGGGTGTCTAAACGAGCAATAGGGCCTGAAATAGCCGTTAAACCCTCATGGAGTGCCTTATGAGCTGCGCTTTGAACCAATGGGTCCAAAATGTCCGGGGAAAGGTCTGCATCTCGTAGAAGTGCAGATGCTAGTGAGAGGTTTGGAAATAAAAAGTTGGACGAAAGCACTGCAGCAGCATGGATTTGTTGCTTCTGAACCTGAGTGACACGTATTGGCTGGGCTTGAAGGGTTTGTTCACAGAAAACAACCAGGGACGGGAGTAGTGACTCATCTCCTTCTAGCGTGATCTGAATCGATGAGAAGGGATTACTGAGACTCTGAGAGTCCTTGTGAAACGTTTGAATGGGGTGCATTGATGCTGCTGTGACTCCCTGCTGTTTAACTCGCTCGAAGTCTTGACTGGTGCGAACACCTGAGGTGTGAATAATTGCCTGTAAACCCTTTGAGAGAGGATCCCTACTAACGTGGGTCCAACTGTCTAAGACCCTTTCTACAGTATCTGGGATAGAATCGTCAGGCACCGTGCAAAAAACCCAGTGAGACGAAGGTTTTTTTTCTGAAACCCCCTTGAGCCACGCACCCAATGTATATTCCTTGAATGAATCACTCCCGGACGTCATGGGTGATCCGTGCATACGCACCACAGAAACATCTAGATTCATTGCCCTGCATTGGGTAGCAAGTGCTGTACCAACTGCACCTTTACCAAGTATTGAAATTGTGGTTGGACCCTGAGTTTGCATTGAAGTGTGAGTCTTACTCATTCTAGAGTTTGAAAATGCATATTTTGTAGCTTAATCGCTTAGGAACCCCTCAACTATTTTTTTATGGCTTCATCATCCAATCAGCCAGCAGATTCACCCACTACACAGTCTCAAGAAGGAGTTAGTCAACAGGAGCTACGAGCGATTCGTGTGGAAAAAATATCAGACTTACGCGAGCAAGGGGTCAACCCCTATCCTACACGATTTGAGGTTACACATCATGCATCAGCATTGCATGAAGCGGGTGATACATTGATTCATGAACCTGTAGAAGATGGGCAGCGAGTCCGTGTGGCTGGGAGGATTATGACGCGCCGAATCATGGGAAAAGCTGCGTTTTTTAATCTCCAAGACGCCACTGGAGTGATTCAGATTTATATTCGGAGGGATGATTTACCAGAGGGACAGTTTAATGAAGTGTTTAAAAAACTCACTGACATCGGGGATATCGTAGGAATTGAGGGCTTTGTTTTCCGTACCAAAATGGGTGAACTCACCATCCACACCCTCCACTTTGAGATGCTAAGCAAGGCAGTTCGTACGATTCCAATTGCAAAAGAAGTAGAGCAAGAAGATGGTCAAAAAGTGGTCTATGATGCCTTTAGTGATAAAGAATTACGATACCGACAGCGCTACGTAGATTTAATTGTGAATCCTGAGGTTCGTGATGTATTCCGTAAGCGTACGCAGATGGTTCAGGCTATGAGAGAATTTATGAATCAGCGGGACTACCTAGAGGTGGAAACCCCCATTTTGCAACCTGTGTATGGAGGTGCATCTGCTCGCCCGTTTATGACGCACCATAACACATTGGATATGGATCTTTACCTGCGTATTGCCAATGAGTTATATCTGAAACGATTAATTGTAGGCGGTTTTGATGGTGTGTATGAGTTTTCGAAAGATTTCCGCAATGAAGGTCTCTCTAGATTTCATAATCCAGAATTCACGCAGGTTGAACTCTATGTTGCCTACAAGGATTACAACTGGATGATGGAATTTACTGAAGAGATGATTGAAGCGGTTGCAATCGCTTTGCATGGTTCTCCAAAGGTGCAAACCAAAGCAGGAGTGATCGATTTCACGAGACCATGGAAACGAATTCCAATGCTCAGTGCAATTGCTGAAGCGGTGGGTCAGGATGTATCCACATTGGATGATGCGGCCTTAGTCGCGCTTGCCAAGTCCAAGGGGATTTCTGTTGAGCCAAGCGACAATCGAGCCACTGTGCTTGATGAGCTATTTGGCGAGCTGATTGAGCCGGGTCTAATTCAACCGACGTTCATCACCGATTACCCCGTTGAAATGAGCCCACTGGCAAAACGTCATCCCGATAATCCTGCACTCGTGGAGCGTTTTGAAGCAATTTGTAATGGCAAAGAGATTGCAAACGCATTTTCTGAACTTAATGACCCGATAGACCAGCGTGAACGCTTTGAAGAGCAAGCACGACAGAGAGCGTCCGGCAATGAAGAAGCCATGCAAATCGATGAGGATTTCCTGAGAGCGTTAGAGTACGGAATGCCTCCTACCGCTGGTTTAGGAGTGGGTATAGATCGACTTGCCATGATTATGACCGATTCAGAGTCGATTCGTGACGTCTTATTTTTCCCTCAAATGAGACCTGAATAATCATGTCACAGCGCAAACCATCAAATGCTTTGGCGCTGTATGCTTTCTTATCCTCTCGGTTGAATCAGGGACGTGGGTTTGGCTCCTTTGTCAAAGGAACCGCAGTACTTGGAATTCTAGTGGGTGCAACAGCACTTTGGATTACGTTGTCCGTTGTGCGTGGGTTTTCAACGGTAATCACGGATAAAACCATTGAATTTGCTCCCGAATTAACGATTTCATTGGCGAGTGGTGAACGGTTTACTCGATCTGACACCCTAGTACAGCGACTCGAAACGACGATCTCAAGTCAACTGGAGCAATCCGGACGGTTTGTACGTGCTCAACAACCAGAGCAAACACAACCTAGCCTCTCCGTGATTCTTGATGACCAAGTCATGATCCAACATAATGGCATTGTGACAGGTGGATTGCTTCGGGGAATCGAGCAAACACAATTTGAGCCTTTAAGCCCCTTTATTGAACAGGATGTTTGTGTTGAAACGGCGTGGCTGGATGGGAACACTGATGGGGAATCACTACAGCGATCTCAACGTGGCATACCAGTTTGGATGGGACAAGGGTTGGCTCAAGAACTTGGTTTGACGGTTGGACAATCAGGACGTCTACTGCGTCTCGATATGGAAAGACTGGCTCAAGATCTACCCACGATTGGGATGTTTCGGTTGTGTGGAATTCTTGCCACTGGTATTGCTCCACTCGATAATGGACTTGTGCTCGCACCATTATCACACACCCAATCCTTTTTAGAGGTGGATAATCGTACAGGCACTGGAATCGCGGTGAATGTAGATGGGTCAACTCAGCAACAGATTACTCTTCTTCAAGATGCGATTTTAGCGGGGCTACCTTACACATTTGTGGTAGAAAGCGTGTATCAACGATGGCGGTCACTATTTGCTTGGATTGAACTTCAAGAGCAGACCATTCCCCTTGTAATAACGTTTTTGGTGCTTATTGCAGCATTTAATTTGGTAGGAGCAGTCATGATGATGGTCCTCGAACGCACTCAGGCAATTGCAGTGCTCAGAGTTTTGGGGATGCCTCAATCTCGACTTCGTGTATACTTTTTAATGGAAGGCGTGCGTGTTGCATTACTCGGACTTTTTGGCGCTGCGGTTCTGACAACTCTAATCCATTGGATACAATGGACAACAGGTGTAATTACTCTCCCCATAGAGAGTTACTATATGGAAACGATGCCCCTATACCCGACAGTTTTGGATAGTGTGATTGTGATTGGAGCCACTTTGGGACTCTCTATCCTAGCCAGTTGGGTTCCCGCAACGATTGCGTCCAAGTACAATCCCACAGTAACCTTACGTTTCCAGCAGTAACTTTATTTTTCCCTGTATGAGTTTGCCAAAAGACCCCAAAACTATGACGGACGCCGAGTGGCGTGAACACCTTTCACCTGAGCAATACCGTATTCTTCGTGAGGCAGGCACAGAACCACCGCATCGCAATGCCTATGTTCATCACAAAGAGACTGGAATGTATGTTTGTGCTGGGTGTGGAGAGGATCTTTTTGACAGTACCACAAAGTATGATTCTGGCTCTGGATGGCCTGCATTCTGGGATGCTGTTGATCCAAACAAAATTCAGCAACATACCGACACGTCACATGGCATGGTTCGCGTGGAGGTGACCTGTGCATCCTGTGGAGGTCATTTAGGCCATGTATTCCCTGATGGACCCGCTCCTACTGGCTCACGCTACTGTATCAACTCCGCTGCTCTTGGGTTCAAGCCTGCGCCTAAATAAATAAAGGAGTAATCCAGCAAGTGCCCATTGGCCCAGTACCGTAGCAAGTGAGAATGGATCCAATGGATTGTACCAGGTGTCAGGTGCATAGACAAAGATGGTACGAGTGAGCCACCAAACCAAAAGCGTAGCAACCTCAATTGGGATAACCCATTTTATTAAAAACACCCAAATTCCGCGTAATCGAGACGGTTTAGTCGTTGAATTTTCATCGAGGTGAACATGTTGGTCATAAAAGTGTTTGGCAGACTGTCGATTTACCGCATATGCGATAATTGCTCCAGAGACCATTAAACCAACACCCCAGACAAAATCTTGGTTTTCAAAAATAGTCAGGTTCACTGCCGATGGTATTCCAAATGCAAAGGCTGCTAAGCCAACCCCCCAAGCAGCATGAGAGGCTTTCGCACCCACATCTTTAAATACTCGTTGAGCGAGGGCAATCATAGAGATCAGTGAGGAAAACGCGGCCATCGTTAGGCCAAGAAAAAACAATGATCCCAACCATCGTCCACCCACCATTTTTTCAAATAGTTGGGGCATCCAAATAAAGGTAAGACCCGTTGAGGCAGGGCCAGACGTCTTCATAATATCAACAATCTCAGCGTGCGTTTGAGTAGCGGAAAGTGTTCCAAAAACCGTTGAGAAAATAAGTCCGGCAGCAATCAATGAGACAATATTATTGCCAATGCCAGTAATGAAAGCAGATTGAACTACTGAGTCTTGGCTTCTCATGTAAGCCGCGTACGTAAGGATCAATCCCCAAGCAGCACCTGTATCCCATGCGTTTTGGGTGAGCGCCTCCAACCATACTGTTGGTTCGGTCAGCACACCCATATCAGGCGTGAACAAAAAGGTGAGTCCTTCCCCAGCGTTGGGTAAGGTGAGCGCTCGAACGAGTGCAATCAATATGATGAGAAGCAAACTGGGGATAAGAACTTTATTAACCCGCTCAATGGTCCCTATTCCTTTGAATACAATCCAACTACCTGCTGCAATGATCAATCCATGCAATACAACGGGCCAATTAGATGCTTGAAAGCCATCCCATTGTTGCATCGCTGCATCCATCGTAGGAGGTAGCCCCACAAAGGTTAGCTGTCCAAAGTAGTAAAGGCACCATGCCGTGACGACACTGTAATAAAAAAGAATCGCTGTCGCGACAAAGGCGACAAATCCACCAAGCCATCCGTGTCGTCCACCCATCGCTTTTTGTATGGAGCCAATCACTCCCATTCGGCCTGATTTACCCAGTCCGTACTCCGCAATCATTAGTGGAATCGACCACAAAAATAGACAAAGTAACCACGCAATCAGGAACCCTCCCCCACCAACTTCTGTTGAGTTTTGTGCTACAATGCGTGGAAAACGCCATATATTACCCGTACCGACGGCAATACCAAGTACACTTAGGATTAATCCTAATCGTGATCGAAATCGTGTAGTGCCTTCGTTGGAAAATAACCTTTCCATTTCGTCGTTAGATTATCGATTTTACATCGTTTAGTGCTGATTTACGCTGAACCAACTTAACAATAACTTCAGAGAATCCTTGACAAATTCAACGCTTCATAAACTCTTTGGTGGGATTGCCTTCTTGGGATCCTTTCTCGTGTACACCTTAACGGTTGCTCCAACCACTAGTTTTTGGGATCCTGGAGAATTCATCGCTGTGGCTCATGGCTTACAAGTGAATCACCCGCCAGGAGCCCCATTTTATTCGCTGGTTGGCCGCATTTTCTCTATGGCCATCCCACTACCGTATGTCGCTTTAAGTATCAACATGATTAGTGTATTGGCATCTGCGCTAACAGTGTTGTTTTTGTATTGGGTGACGGTTCGTTTGCTAGACATGTTTGTTCCTTCACTTCCTGGGGTTGCTGAGGGCTTTAATGATGGCACAGGCTCTGGTTCCAGTACAGAAGAAGGTGGTGATGCAAATGATTCAGCCAGTCTAGCATCTTCTGGGGTTGACTCACACAATCCAACACTGATTAGTATGCTTGGAGCGCTTATTGGGGCGGCTACCTTCGCTGTCACAGATACCTTTTGGTTTAATGCCGTTGAAGCAGAGGTATATGCACCCTCCATGTTTTTCACGGGTATTGTAGTATGGCTTGCCCTGCGATGGAGTGAAGATGCTGATACAGACTATGCCAATCGGTGGATTTTGCTCATCGCATACATGTTTGGACTGGCTCTAGGGGTTCACTTGCTCAATTTACTGGCGCTTTTTTTTGTAGCCATGATCATTTACTTCAAGAAATATGAGTTTAGTATAGTAAGCTTTTTGGCCATGGTGGGTATCGCTGCTGCTGCCTTTGTATCGATTTACCCCATTATGATGTTTAACCTCACGGACCTTATCGATAATATCAGTGGGCTTACGCTTGGATTAATTGGCCCCGGCCTTTACATCGCACTTGTACTTGGCCTCGTCGCTTTCGGAATATGGTATACACACAAAAAGAAGTACAGTCTAGCCAATCTTGCTATTCTATCCTACGCACTTGTCCTCGTTGGATTTAGTACCTATTTCTTGATTTTCATCCGTGCACAAGCTGATCCACCGATTAACGAGAATGACCCTTCTACCCCTGCCGCGATGGTCTCATTCCTGAAGCGAGAGCAGTATGGCAGTGCGCCTCTAATTCGTGGCTTCAGTTACAACAATGCTACGGGACAAATTGATCAGACCAAGGAGGTTGTATTCCCTCGTCGTCATTCCTCTCAAGCAAGACATTTAGAGTACTACGCACAATTTGACAGTGATCTAGAGTACTTTATCAAGTATCAGGTGAATCATATGTATTGGCGGTACTTTGCCTGGAATTTTATTGGGCGAGATCATGATGTGCAGGATGCTGGATGGAATACAGGGTTCACAAGTTCGAGGCACGAGGATAATCCTGCTCATACAGCCTATTTCTTTATCCCGCTTGCACTGGGACTCATTGGAATGACGTTTCATGCGAGGCGAGATCCCAAACGAGCCTTCTCGGTGTTTGCCCTGTTTATCCTGACAGGGCTTGCCATAATCGTGTACTTGAACCAATCCCCATACGAACCTAGGGAACGAGATTACGCCTATGTAGGCTCCTATTTTGCCTTTGCGATTTGGATTGGGATGGGGGCTGCAGGACTGCTTCAAGCCTTGGGTCAAGCGGTCAAGGGCGTTCCTGCCAAATATGGCCTGGCTGCGCTCTTATTCCTTGCTAGTCCTGTGTGGATGGGCTTCCAAAATTGGGAGAGTCATGATCGTACAGGGAATTATGTAGCTCGTGATTATGCCTGGAACTTGCTTCAATCAGTGGAACCCAACGCTATTTTGTTTACCAATGGTGATAACGACACGTTCCCATTATGGTATCTGCAAGAGGTCGAAGGGGTTCGAACAGATGTCCGCATTGTATGTTTGAGCTTGCTCAATACTGAGTGGTATATCAAGCAAATGCGAGACCTATTTTCGCATGAGTCACGCCCCCTACCAATCAGTTATAATGATATTCAGTTGGATCAAGTCACTGGGCAGTTGAGTCTGCATCAGCCAGGTCAGGTGAGTATTCCCGTGGATAAAAATCTACTCAATCGTGTGTTTAACCAGTCCCCTGACGCACAACCTCAAGAATGGACAGGAGTGAATTCTACCACCGCTAATTTTGAGCATCAA
>CAJXOH010000037.1 GCA_913057895.1 uncultured Bacteroidota bacterium | reverse complement strand
GAGTGGATTTTTGAATACCTGGGAGAACACACGAGGATTTGGGCGGTGAGCGATGAGGCGAGTGTGCAGGCAAACAACCAACCATTATCCTGGACGTGGATTGGGCGTGAGGATGAGATGGATGTAGCTTGGTGTTATTTGGAGTCTGAGCCGATAGATGACCCTAAGGCCATCGAGCTTGATGTTTCTATTTTTCATGAGCTGTTTCGAACACAAACAAACATTGTCTACCTAAAACTGGACGAAGAGGATAAAAACATGTTATTTCGTCGTGGTCGAGGCAGAACGGCTGTGCAATGGTAGATGTTTGTTCCTTTATAGAATCATAGAACTCACAGTACATCCACCATGAAAACACTCGCTATTACCGGAATCTCGGGATTTATTGCCTCTCACATTGCGATTCAAGCCCTTGAGAAGGGGTATAAGGTCATTGGAACTGTTCGCTCGACGGCAAAAGCAGACCGGGTGCGAGCCTTGCTGGCCAAGCATGTTGGCGACGAAAACGCCTCAGCCGTAGAGTTCCGTGAAGCCACTCTGGATGCAGCGGATGGATGGGTCGATGCCCTACGTGGGGCAGATGCAGTGTTGCATGTCGCCTCCCCTTTTCCGTCTGGGATTCCAAAAGATGAAAATGAGCTCATTCGCCCGGCACGCCATGGGGTGAAAGTTGTGTTTGAGGCGGCGCTTGAATTGGGTATCGAACGAATTGTCCAGACCTCATCTGTGGCTGCTATCATGTATGGGCATGATGGGAAGTCAGGTCATGGACCCGATGGCGCATTCAATGAATCCGACTGGACTGTAGTCCAGGGGCCAGGTGTTGGAGCATATGTGAAAAGTAAAACCATGGCGGAACGGGATGTATGGTCACTTGTCGATAAGCATCCATCATTGAAAGTGACGACAGTATGCCCAAGTTTTGTGCAAGGTCCTCAGCTAAGTAGCTCGATGGGCACTAGCGGGGAGATTATCGCCAAGGTGATGCGAGGAGAACTACCTGGGTTTCCACGACTGGGAATGACGTTTGTGGATGTACGCGATGTCGCAGCATTGCATTTGCTGGCTTTGGAGCATGATTCTACGATCGGCGAGCGCTTGATCGCCAATGCAGATACGTTGTGGTTCCGCGAAATGGGTGAAGCCATTTTGGAAGAATTTCCTGAGCTAAAGGGCAAAATTAAGCCGAGAGAATTACCAAACTTTTTTGTGCGATTGTTTGCCCTATTTGACCGTGAAACAAAGCTGATTGTGCCTGAGCTAGGAAATTACCCTGTCGCTTCGAATGCTAAGGCCCGTGAGTTGGTTGGATGGGAGCCGAGGTCGGGTCGCGAAGCCGTACGGGCGGCGGCTCGGTCATTGGTCGAGCTGGGTGTGGTGCAGGTGTAGGGCGCTGCGATTTGGGAGGGTTCTGACTCTAATTCTTGATCAGTACGTTTACTTTCCATTGATAGGATTTAGAGTAAAACGTATTGATAATCCCAAAGCTGAAGCAATTCTTGTCATGGTTTGAAGAGTAAGATTACTCGTGCCATTTTCAATTTTGGAAATGTGAGCTCTTTTGACTCCAATCATCTCTCCTAGTTGCGTCTGTGTCATCCCCATTGCTCTCCTTGATTCCTGCAGAGATAGACCAAAAAGGGCCGCATTTAATTCATTTTCATAATTACTCCTTCTCTGTGTTCCTTTAATACCTATTTGTTCATCAAGGACTTCATCGAATTCTTTTGCATTCATAGTTCTGAGTAATACTTATTGCGGATTTTAACTGCTTTTGCCAATTCATTTAAAGGTATTTGTCTCGTTTTTTTAATGAATCCATGGGTAATGACAAGTTTTGGTATGGTTCGTTTTGCTTTCTGCTTAAATGCAAGAAAGCGAATCCGCTTGGCGTTTATTGTTATTCTAAATGAATAAATATCTCCATTTAGCTTCTTGACAAATTTCGGCTTTGCCGTTCTCCTTGAAACATCGATACAACGGTAGATTTTTTGCTTCTCCTTATCGGTAAAATGATTCAGAAATTCTAAAGATTCTGGTAAAAGCAGTACATCGAATTTCAATGCTTCAGGGAATGTATCTGTTTCCTTAAAAGGAAACAAATGATTTGGGTTTACTACTTAGAACCTCAAATCATCAAAACCTTACATGTATTCCTAATAGTCTAAGCGCTCAACAAAAGCCCCTGGAGAGATTGTTTTTTGCCCATTCTCTCGAAGGCCTTCAACATGCAGCTTAACAGCTTCATTGAATAACGAAACGGTTTCTTCTTTAGTGGCAGCAGCACTTACACAACCTGGGAAATCAGGCGCAAATGCAGAGTATCCATTATCTGTCTTTTCGATAATTAGCGTATGATTTTTTTGATTCATTCTAGATACCCGATTGTCCACCCATCTGCTTTTAATATTGATAATATCTCTCTGACTTTCAATAGTCTTCATAACCTGTTACCAAGTAGTATAAAGAACCTCAAATCATCAAAACCTTACATCACGCTAGTAAGTATCTATGCTACGATTTATCGCTTCGGCACGTAGGATGCGGCAACGCGATTAAATGCAGCAATTTGACTCGCAACCCACGCCTCGTCGTGGCCCGATTCCTCAGCCATGATCTGAGCCACCTTTGGCGCTATGGATAAGGCTTCTTGCGCATCCAAAAACAGTGCTCGAGATCGTCTTGCAAGCATGTCTTCCAGGGTTATGGCCATTTCGTGGCGAACAGACCATCGAACTTGATTTGGCGAGATCATGTATTTATCGCTGAGACTCTGATTGCCTTTTGGATCAAGCTCCCGGATGGCGTTGGCATCCGAGCCGTACACGTGCAATGGGTCGGCCCAGTCACTCTCTTCGTCAAATCCATGGATTCGAGTCGTCGCTGTCGTGCAGTCCGTTTCGTCAAGGGTACCGACGGTGGCAGCTGTGTTGACTACATCTTCAGCCATCTTACGATAGGTAGTCCACTTTCCACCCAAAATACTCACCAGCCCAGATGGCGATACCAGGACTTTATGATGACGTGAGACCTCCTTGGTACTTTGTTTTTCAGAGTCTCCGGAGCTTGCTGCAAGAGGTCTCAACCCCACAAAAATGCTTCGAATGTCCTCACGAGTTGGTTTTCGGGTCATATACATGCCCGCATTCGCCAGAATAAAATCAACTTCTTCTTCCATGGCTATCGGTTCCTCCAAGGCTTCATCCATCGGAGAGTCAGTGGTCCCCACCACGACATATCCATTCCATGGGACGGCGAACAAGACACGACCATCCGTCGTGTGTGGTACCATAATGGCATGATCTTTTTGCAAAAAGTCAGCTTCCAACACAATATGTACACCTTGGCTAGGACGAATCGATGCAGGGAGGTCAGGTTGGTCAGCTTGCATCACCTCATCGGAGAAAACACCAGTCGCGTTCACAACGACTTTTGAGGAGATGTCATGCAATTCGCCACTGAGTTGATCCTTGGCTTGAATCCCTGTGATAAGGTCACCCTGTTTGTGGAACTGCTCAAAAGACATATAGTTAAGCAGCGTAGCACCATGATCCTCAGCTGTCATAGCAAGACTTACCGCCATGCGAGCATCGTCAAATTGTCCATCATGGTAAATAACACCACCCATCAGTCCCTCCTGTTTTACATTCGGGATCGCTTCCAAGGTTTCCTCCCGATTGAGTAGTGTCGAAGGCCCTAGACCCAACTTGCCCGCCATCATATCATAGATTTTGAGCCCAATCCCATAAAAAGGGCTTGACCACCAATCATACGATGGAATGATGAAACTCAAATCACGAACCAGGTGGGGCGCGTTGTTGCGCATGATGCCGCGCTCTTTCAACGCCTCAATGACTAGAGACACATCCCCGTTCTGGAGATATCGAACCCCTCCATGAACCAATTTCGTGCTTCTCGATGACGTCCCTTTCGCGAAGTCAACCTTTTCGATCAATAACGTTTTGTATCCGCGGGTCGCCGCATCGACTGCAATTCCCAGCCCGGTGGCACCTCCCCCTATGATGAGGACATCCCACTGTGAGGTTTGGTCAAGAGTCTGAAGATTTGCCGAGCGGTTCATGGTCCGAGTTAACTGCCTGAATACGTCGCTGCCAGAGGTCGAGCGAACGCTTGGTGTGTTCACTAGGGGAAGGTTCAAAGGTTCGCTCTTCGTTCCAAATCGATTGCAGCGATTCAGGAGAAGACCAATATCCTGTTGCAAGGCCAGCGAGTGCAGCCGCTCCAAAAGCAGTGAGCTCGGTAATTTGTGGACGAACAACAGGTGCATGAAGCAGATCTGCCTGAATCTGCATGAGTAAATTGTTCTGTGCAGCTCCTCCATCAACTTTGAGTGCTGGAATGGACAGCCCTGGCAACGCCTTACCCGCGTCCTTGAGCATTAACTCTACGACCTCACGCACTCGATGGGCAATCCCTTCGAGAGCTGCCCGAGCAATATGCCCTTTTTGCGTACCTCGAGTGAGCCCCATTAACGCTCCCGTTGCCAACGGGTTCCAGTACGGTGCGGCTAGACCCGATAGTGATGGGACAAAGGTAACCCCACCGGCATGCTCCACCGTTTTGGCAAGTGGTTCAATATCGGAGGACTGTGTAATCATTTCGAGCTGGTCGCGGAGCCATTGCACCAACGCTCCGGCCACAAAAATACTTCCTTCAAGCGCATATACAGGCTTGGATTCAGGGCCAAGCTGGTAGGCAACTGTCGTGAGGAGGTTATGCTCTGACAAGACAGGGGTTTCACCAATATTCATCATCGTGAAACATCCCGTACCATACGTGTTTTTGAGCTCACCTGGGGAAAGGCATAGTTGCCCAAAGAGTGCAGCTTGTTGGTCCCCTGCAATGCCTGCAATGGGGATTTGCGTGGATGTCGATGTCGATGCGTCCGTCTTGGAGTCTGCATTTGGTGCTTCAGTAAATCCTAAGCTCGAGGGATCGAGATGCGCGCAACGTTCACTAGAGGAAACAACCTTAGGAAGCACGGTAGTAGGAATGCGTAGGAGGTCGCACAATTCATCATCCCACTGTAATTCGTGGATATTGAAAGCAAGAGTGCGGCTTGCATTGGTCACATCAGTCACATGGGATTGGCCACCGGTGAGATGCCAGATGAGCCAACTATCGACTGTCCCAAAGCAGAGCTCTCCAGCTTCGGCCCTTGCACGCAACTCAGGATCCTGATCCAAAATCCATGCAATCTTGGTGCCGCTGAAGTATGCATCTAGGATGAGACCGGTTTTTTTATGGAACATCTCAGCATGACCCTGATCTCGAAGTTTATCACACACCCCGGCCGTACGTCGATCCTGCCAGACAATGGCGCGGTGGACAGGCTCCCCAGTAGCACGATCCCACAAGACCGTTGTTTCTCGTTGGTTGGTCACCCCAATGGCATGGATTTGATCCAGTGTGGCATTGGCCCCTTCCAAGGCATCGAGAATAGCCTTTCGCTGTGTTTTCCAAATATCAATGGGGTCATGTTCGACCCACCCTTCCTGAGGGAAGTATTGTGGAAATTCGTGCTGGCCAATGGAAACGGGTACTCCATCATGGTCAAATAAAATGGCACGTGAGCTTGTAGTGCCGGCATCAATGGCGAGTATGTAAGGTTTGCGTTGACTCATCGGCTTGTAGCTTGATTAACAATCACATTCATACATCTGAAAAGCGTCTATTTAAACCATGAATATTTTGCACCTTATTATCCTGGCAACGAAGCATACCCCATATTATACAGTGTGAAGGCATAAATATCGGCCGTTTGCTCAATTCGTTTCGAAATTGGCGTTCCAGCACCGTGGCCCGCGTTGGTTTCGATACGAATTAACACGGGTGCCTCCCCTGCATGCTTGGCTTGTAACTCCGCCGCAAATTTAAATGAGTGGGCTGGCACCACACGGTCATCATGATCTGCTGTGGTCACCAATGTGGCAGGATACGACACTCCTTCCTCCACATTATGCACTGGCGAATAGCCCAATAAATACTCAAACATTTCCTGAGACTCTTCCGATGTGCCATAATCGTACGCCCAACCCGCTCCAGCTGTAAAGGTATGGTAACGAAGCATATCCAACACACCCACCGCTGGCAAAGCGACACCTACCAAATCTGGACGCTGTGTCATCACAGCACCAACCAAAAGCCCACCATTAGATCCACCGCGGATGGCTAGTTTTTCCTTGGAGGTTATCCCTTCTGCAACCAAATACTCTGCAGCAGCAATAAAGTCATCAAATACATTTTGACGATTCATTTTGGTCCCAGCTATGTGCCATTCTTTACCATATTCACCTCCTCCGCGAAGGTTTGGTACTGCATAGACCCCTCCCATCTCCATCCAAATAGCATTGGTCACGCTGAACGACGGAGTGAGGCTTACATTAAACCCACCATAGCCATACAACAGCGTTGGGTTTGAGCCGTCATACTCCACACCCTTTTTGTGGGTAATCATCATTGGGATTTGGGTGCCATCTTTCGACTCATAGAAGATCTGTGTCGATTCATACGCTTCAGGATCAAAATCAATGGCAGGTTGCCAGTACAGCTCACTCGTCATCGACTCTGGATCGTAGGCGTAGGTCGACCCAGGTGTGTGATAATTCGTAAAGCTATAATAGAGCACATCCGCATCATCTTTACCACCGAACCCACCTGCGGAACCAAGTCCTGGGAGCTCAATTTCGCCAAGGTTATTGCCTTGCATATCATATTGATAGACTTTGGAGATCGCATCTTCCATATACTCCGCAAAAAAGTACCCTGCGCCACTACTCACGCTTAACACATACTCCGTTTCTGGGATTACATCTTGCCAGTATTGCTCCTGCGGACGATTGACATCGGCTACAACCAAGCGTTGATTTGGGGCATCTTTGTTGGTGACTAGGTAAAGCTTGTCCCCTTCGCTTTCCAATAAATATGCGTCGTAGTCGAATGTTGGCGACATAGTAACCAATGGAGCACTCGGATTGGTTAAATCTTTGAGGAACAATCGATTCCCTTTGGTGAACACAGCCGCATCAATCAATGCATAACGCCCGTCATCGGTTACACTAGCACGAACATATCGGTGCTTTTGGGCCTCTGTGCCACCATAAATGAGCTCGTCGTCGGCTTGAGGCGTTCCCACTACATGATAATAGAGCTTGTGTTGATCGGTCTTGGCTGAAAGCTCACTTCCTTCTGGTTTGTCATAGCTACTATAGAAAAACCCTTCGTTCAGGCGCCACGAAATGCCACTAAATTTGATATCTACAAGCGTGTCACCAATCTGCTCCATGGTCTCTGTATCAATGACGATGACTTTGCGCCAATCCGACCCCCCTTCTGAAATCGAATAGGCCGCCATGGATCCATCGTCGGAGAAGCTCAACCCTGCAAGCGATGTTGTGCCATCGTCAGAAAATGTGTTAGGGTCAAGAAAAACCGTTGGCTCTGCCTCGGGATCATCGACTGGTGTACGGTAAATGACCGACTGATTTTGAAGTCCATCATTCTTGGAAAAATAGGTGTACTGCCCCTCCGTGTATGGCGAACCTACTTTTTCATAATTCCATAGTGTGGAGAGACGTCGTTCAATCGAAGAGCGCATTGGTAAATCTTCGAGATAATCGAAGGTGACCTCATTTTGGGCTTTCACCCATGCCTCGGTTTCAGGGCTACGATCATCCTCCAACCAACGATATGGATCCGTGATTTCCGTGCCAAAATAGGTGTCCACCACAGGAATCTGAGTCGTTTCAGGGTATGGCTGTAGGGTCGGCGTTGTTTGGCAGGCTGTGGCTACAAGAGCGATTGACAAAAGAGAGAGAAGTTGTTTCATGGGTCGATAGATTACGTAAAGTGTAAACGCATGTGCGATCCCTGTGCGAACGCATGAGAAAACGCATGTGCGAACCCATAACATACTAAAACTACGCTTTAAACCAAGCCAAGTACTTGTTTTTCATACTCACTTGGCGTCTTACCGGTATGCTTTTTGAAACCCTGATAAAACGTCGTGTGATTGGAGAAGCCACATTCCTTCCATAGACCTTCAACACTGTGTTTGGAAAGATATCCTTGTGCAATCAATTCTTTGGCATGCTCAATTCGATATCGATTGACTACTTGATTAAAATTTCCACCAAGAAACTTATTGACTAGATAAGACGTCTTTCGCTGACTGAAGCCGAGTTGATGGGCAAGACTTTGCAATTTCACATCTGAATGCTTCCATATCCTATCCTCCTCAAAAAATGAAACTAACTTTTTGAGGTCTGGATGGGCGTAGGATTCAGTAGATGAATCGCTAGTATCATCGTTAGGTGTACCACCTTTCCTCTTTTTTTCTCCTGGCATCAGAGAAGACACAGAGTCACTTTGAAATTGTCCAATCCCAACGGAAGGCACTAGGACTTGGTATACACTCATAAATACAAATGAACTCGTCCAAAAAATCTCAACAAATCGGCTCAGTCCTACAAGATACAGTAGATACTGTGGGTTGTTTTGTACAGAGGCTGGTAATAATTGGGTTAAGAGAAATACACAAACAGACAAAAAGTAAATAGATACAGAGGAAGTAAGAATCCACAACCATCTATGCAGTAACCGATCAAATCGATTTGACTCGTTTATAAGAGTATAATGTTTACGTATGAGCCTGAAATAAAACGGGATGTAGACCAAAAGCAGTGTCATTCGAAGCCCAATCATTATGTCTTCGGGCAACCAACCATCCTGACCTTGAACATATACAGCATAATCTTGAACGACAGCTTCAAGCTTCGCTTTTTTTTCGTCAGCACTCGAAAGATAGAACGGAAGGTAATTGACGATGGCAACGATGAAGGGGATTCCATGATACCAATCTGTTTTTTTGGGTCCAGAGTCGTCCTCAATCATCGCACGCAAGTACAAATACATCATCGCTGCCATGATATAGTTAAATGGAACAGTGACTCTAAAGAGGTACCAAAAACGTAAAATCAGTCCTGAATCAACCAGTATGAACATTAAGTTCATGACACCATTTAACAACATAAATAGTGCCAGAAGCCACATAGCCCACCGGTTGGTATCACGTCGCAATAATAGCTGACCAAAGACCAGCATAGACGCAACGATGGCTACGGTGGCAACAACTAGTTGAAATGGATTAAAAAATGACCCTTCCATAGATGAATGAATAAAAACTCACATTACACTTGCCAAATCCTATCCTAAGGCAAATAAAAATAGTGATTTGCTGAATTCTTTAGTGACTAATCATGAAGGTTTAGAACCATGCATACACTCTGAAACATCAATGACATAGATTTTGTAGTTAGGAGAATTATGCACCGTACACGCTCAGCCTGGTAATTGCTGTGCACGCTGAGCCTGCGAAAAGCCACTATCAGTAATCATCTTCATCTATGAATGGTCCATCAAATCATTTTCTTTTATTTCTGTTAGCTGGAATTTGTGGATTCCTATGGATGGGTGCAGCACCAGCCCAAGCTCAAACATATCAAGTAAGTGGTGATGGATTTCGTCTTGCCTCAAATGGAATCACAGTTGATTGCTCTGATGCTGATGTTGGGGATACAGGAACGCTCTTAGAGTTAAATCCAGGTACAGGTGTGTATAGTGTCAAAACTGTTTTAATAAAAATTGACTCTAAAAATTCACTAATAACCCAAGGTGGGGATTACAATCCACACGTTGTATGCACATCGGGAATCACTGATTTATCAGGTGCTTTTAAAGACACTGACTCTAGTGACGAAATAAATACTGACATCTTTCGGCATTGGGACGTGTCTTCAGTGACTACAATGTCGGAGATGTTTATGAATGCCACCGATTTTGATCAAGATTTAAGCGCCTGGGATATCTCAAGTGTGACTGATTTGTCCTACATGTTCCAAGGGGCAGCTACCTTTAATAATGGTGGACAGCCAATGACATGGACCACCTCGGGGAGTCTTTTAAATATTCGCAACATGTTTAAAGATGCAGTTGCATTCAATCAACAAGTGGGTTCATGGGATGTGAGTAATGTGACCAATATGCAGGCTGTGTTTAATGGGGCAAGCTCCTTTAATCGTGAGCTTCGGAATTGGGATGTATCGAAGGTTGAGAATATGCAGTTTATGTTTGCCCCAGGTTCAGCGGATGACAACCCATCCAAATTCAATAAAGATATCAGTGGGTGGGATGTGTCCTCCGTTACGACCATGAACAGCATGTTCAAGATGACAGAGACCTTTAATCAGAATATCAGCACCTGGGATGTAAGTGCAGTGACAAGTATGAATAGAATGTTCGAAGGTGCGGAAGTCTTCAACCAAAATCTTTCAGAGTGGTGTGTAAGCTCAATCGCAGAAGAGCCAACCAACTTCGCAAGTGGCTCCCCTCTTTCGAATGCAAACAAACCCGTATGGGGGACTTGTCCCAGTGATGAAACCAACAGCGATTTCTACTTACATGAGAATAATGTCACCGTAATGTGTCCAGATGCAGCGGTTGGTGATAAAGGTGAGGTGAATGGTGTGATTTACACCAAAAGAACGAAGGATCAGATCACTACCTCTAACGCGGAAACGACCTGTACTAGTGGAATTACGAACATGT
>CAJXOH010000036.1 GCA_913057895.1 uncultured Bacteroidota bacterium | reverse complement strand
GATGTAGCATTTGATTTAGATGTTAAAGTTGATGAAATCACTGCGACTGATAGTATCAACTCGTTAGATTTAGTATTTACAGTTGACACATCACATGTAGAGATTCTAAGTGCAAGTAAGTCTGCTAACTTCCCAGATATTGTTGTCGTTGGTAACCTAGTTGAGAATCAGTACAAAGTTGGTGTCTCATCTGATAGTTACATTACCGGTTCTGGCGCGTTGGTTACATTGAACATGAAGGCTAAAGTTGAAGGTGCAGTGGACTTTACATTAACATCAGCCACATTTAATGAGTCTGGTACTGAAAGTCAGATTACAAATGGAACCATTAACTCTGCTAATGTATTTGTAGAGATAGAAGACTTTTCAGGAACTCTTGGTGATACAGTACTTATCCCTGTTACAACCACAGCACTAGATACGGCCGCTGAATCTTATGAATTCAAGGTAAGTTATGATAGTGCAAAAATTGAAGTCATTGGCGCAGTTAGTGCCAATTCATTAACAGCTGCTTGGGGTGATCCAACATTCAATGACGCTGCATCTTCAACCACTGGAGAAGTTGCTAAACTTATAGCTGCAGCTGGTGGAGCAAATGAGATAACTTCTGCTGGTACTGTTGTGTTTTTACAGACAGTTCTAAAAGCAATTGGTGAACACACTCTTTCATTTGATGGGGAGTTCAGCTTTGACGAATTTGAGTTTGCAGTCGCAGAGAAGAATGGTACAATCACAGTGAACCTTACTGGAGTAAGTAACGAAGATTTCGAAACCATTCCTTCCAACTATGTTTTAAGTCAAAACTATCCTAACCCTTTCAACCCTACTACTAATATTCAGTTCTCTCTACCGAATGCATCTGTAGTACAGTTGGATGTTTACAACATGTTAGGGCAAAAAATGGGTACACTTGTAAATGGTCAAATGAGTGCTGGTACACATACAGTAACCTTTGATGCAACGAATCTTGCAAGCGGCGTGTATATCTACCGCTTATCTGCAGGTCAGTTCACACAAGTAAAACGAATGATGTTAATTAAATAAGCATCATTCAATGAATTTAAAGCACTCAGTTTGACTGGGTGCTTTTTTTTTGCCCAACTTCAGAGAATAGGTCTTATCTTTATAACTCACACTAACCTTCTGTGTGAACCAACAAATGAAAGGAGAGGTGGCTGAGTGGTCGAAAGCGGCACCCTGCTAAGGTGTTGAACCCTTCACGGGGTTCCGAGGGTTCGAATCCCTCTCTCTCCGCATTATCGTGTTCCTCCTCATCCTATCGACCACAACAAATGACTGATATTAGAAATATTGCGATCATCGCACATGTTGATCACGGTAAGACTACGCTTGTAGACCAAATGCTCAAGCAGAGTGGGACTTTCCAAGATCATCAGGTAATTGATGAACGTGTGATGGATTCTCAAGATCTTGAAAAGGAACGTGGTATCACGATTAGTGCAAAGAACACCGCAGTTAATTGGAAGGACACGAAGATTAATATTGTAGATACACCAGGTCACGCCGATTTTGGTGGGGAAGTAGAGCGTATTCTAAAAATGGTGAATGGGGTCATTCTGCTTGTAGATGCTGCTGAAGGACCTCTACCACAAACAAAGTTCGTCCTTAGAAAATCACTTGAGTTAGGCTATCACCCTATTGTCGTCATCAACAAGATTGACCGATCCGATGCACGACCTGATGAGGTTCTTAATGAGATCTTCGATCTATTTGTTTCATTGAATGCAACAGATGAGCAATTAGATTTCCCGGTACTTTACGCAATAGGACTCAAAGGTGTAGCAGCTACTTCTATAGACACTGCTCTCCAATTCAACCAAGACACTCAAAATGAAATAGGCCTAGAGGATTTATTTACAACCATCCTGCAAAAAATCCCTGCGCCAACAACTACCGTTTCAAATCACACAACACCGAAACTTCTTGTGAGTAATGTGGATTGGAATGATTATGTAGGGAGAATTGCGATTGGTCGCTTAGATGGTCAACCGTGTAAAGCAAAACAAGAACTCTTACTTGTTAGACCAACGGGAGACATTATCCAGAAAGGGAACATTAGTAAGCTATTCACATTTGATGGGTTAAAGCGAATTACTGTGGACGAAACAGAGCCAGGGGATATTATAGCCATTGCTGGTTTTGAGGATGTTCATATTGGTGATACAATCACTGGAGTAGAAGACCCAACACCATTGGAGCATGTAATTATCGATCAACCTACTCTCGCCATGTATTTTCGGGTGAATACCTCACCATTTGCGGGAAAAGAGGGGCAATTCGTTACATCCAATCAACTCAAGGATAGACTTTACAAAGAGGTCCAAACCAATGTATCGATTGTCATTGAGCCAACACAAAATCCCGACATTTATAAAGTATCTGGAAGAGGAGAGTTGCAATTAGCGATTCTCACAGAAACGATGCGTCGGGAAGGGTATGAGTTTTCGGTGTCTAGGCCTGAAGTGTTGACCCGTGAAGAGAATGGTCAAACCTATGAGCCTTATGAGGAAGTGGTAGTGGATGTGCATCAGGATTATTCGAGTAAAGTGATTGATATGCTTCAGCAGCGCAAAGGGGTTCTTTTGTCGATGGATACGGAAGGGGATAATCATCGACTTACGTTTCGAGTTCCTTCCCGAGGTCTGATAGGTAGCCGTAGCGAGATGCTTACAGAAACTCGTGGTACGGGTATCATGCGTCAGCAGATTGATACATATGTACCATTTGCTGGTGAAGTAGTGAGTCGTTCAAGAGGTGCGCTAATTGCCTTAGAATCAGGTGAGGTGACATCCTATGCACTGGAAGGGCTACAGGATCGAGGTCAGTTTATGGTTCAGCCTGGGGATCCAGTCTATGCGGGCCAAGTCGTTGGAATGCACAACCGCGCGGATGATCTAATTATCAACGTAGTGAAGCGCAAAAACCTGACCAATCATCGAGCTACACAAACGGCAGATGCGGTGAAATTATCAAGGTCGACGGTATTGAGCTTGGAACAAGCGATTGAATACATTGAGCAGGATGAACTCTTGGAAGTTACTCCCGAATCACTGCGTATTCGTAAGGCAACACTCGATCATAATGAGCGAAAGCGCCTAGCAAAGTAGATCAAACGGTAGCAAGAATTCTACCCGGTAATCAACTACAGTGCAAAGATCCGATTGATATTAAATCCGAGACGAAATCCATCAAAGTCATTCGCCGATTCGCCGGCGAGTAAATACCCATCATTCAGGGACTGGCTCGAAACCACGTAAAGCTGAAACACATGGCCGCCTACTTCGATGTCGAGCCCACCACCATAGACAGTGGAGGAAACATTCTCGCTAAAACGTGGCATAATCTCCCAGGTGAGTGCCAATCGTGAGCTTACCTTGTATCGACCAGAAAACATCGCTCCAGCATAGACATTACTACGGGTATCAAACACTTGTGTTTCAAGACCCACACGAGAGAATCCAGCAGCCCCACCCGAGAGCTGCAGACTTAGATCTTCCGACATTTTTCGCGCCACATGGACGAATCCAACCCCATGCCAGCGATCCTCAAATGAATAATCAGTCGCCAAATAGCCATAGTCACTACCATTATATCCAAAGCCTCCTTGAAGCGACACACTCACCGGGCGTGACTTGGTAGCTCCCTCTCGTGTTTGTTGCACAACATGCCAACGGAAGCCTCCATCAAAGACCTTATCCATGGATGATCGCCCAGCGTAGGCAGAGAGTTTTTCACCGAGACCATACTCTAGACTCATTCTCACATTCGCCCCATAGTCTATGCCCCAAGCATTACGGGCGCCGGAGCCAATTTCCCCAAAAGTATGCATGATCGAATAATGTAGTTCCCCCTTGCTCAAGGGCTCTACTGTCATCACCTGGATATGTCGAGGGGCCATAAAGGTGAGTTCGACGGGTGCATTGGGATTGGCCCGTTCTCGAGTCAACTGGCCAAATGCATTATCATGCAGACCCAAAGACAGAACAACGGTTAATACCAAGGAACCTATCAGAGATTGGGCCTTACTCCCTCCAACAAATGAAGTAAACCCTAGAAAACGGAAAAATGGATTGGCATTCATGGCTATTCAAGTTGTGTGCATTGCGTTAGGGGGAGGAAGGACGTAGTGTCGCTGAGAGCACGATTTCTTGCTCGTTATCGAGTTCATAAAATACAGCCTTTGGAATATCGATATCATAATCGGAAAGAAGAATTGTCCATGATGCGTGAAGCTGTACCTCTTCTGGATCACTAAAATCAAGCTCACCATCAACGGTAATCTCCTGATCGATTCCATGCATTCGAAAGGTGCCAGTGACGGTGACAGACTGCGTTCCTAGTGCTGTAGCATCAGGAAGTCGCAAGAATGTCCCTGTAAATTCAGCAAATGGATAGGTCGCTGTCTCTAGATAGCTATCTCGCATATGCTTATCACGGAGTTCAATTCCGGTATCTAAGGTTTCTAAATCGATATAAAAGTCCACGAGGTTCTTATCCAGGTCAATGAGTCCTTGAAGCTTATCGCTAACGCCTTCAAATTCTAGCAGTGGCGCTCTCGAAATAAACTTGGCTTCCCCCTGGGTTGTAACCCATTGTAGCGTGTTTTGATGTTCATTGCCAGACAACTCTTGCGCAACCAATGGCATGAAAGTCACTGGTTGAATCACAAATCCCCAGGAGGTGCCCAAGACGGCAACAAACGCCCAGACCACTACTCTATCAAAGAATTGCTTCGAATGGCTAGTCATCATCACTTGGTGATTGTCACAATGCTACCATTTCGTGAGACGGCGTACTCTGTTAAATCAGCGTCTGCGGGTCCATTGGTCACCGATCCTTGATTATTAAAAACAGAACCATGAGCGTTACAGACTAAATTTCCATTAGAATAGCTCCATTGGTTGCTAATTCCTTGGTGGGGGCAACGGTTGGTGAATGCACGGATGACGGTTCCATCGATATTCAACGCGATAATTCCAGCAGCTGAGCTTACAATCCATCCCCCCGAAGAAGCAAGTGGCTGTCCTCCGGACTTGGTTAGATCAATCGTTACGACATTACCGTTCACAGTGATCCCATTTTCACCTGTAGCGGGTGTGTCAGTCGCTTCCTCACCTTCAGAGTCTGTTACACTGCACCCTGCAATAGGTAGTCCCATGGCAATGACAAGGGCGCAAGAGCCAGCGGTTCGAAGAAACTCACTTCGATCAACTGGCTTGTTCGAAGAAGTGTTCGACAAACTGTTCGACAGCGATTTTGAAGATGCGTCCGAAGTTTCGAGACCAGTCTCTAGGTCTGTCTGAGAGAGTTGACCGGATGAGATGATGCTATCAGTATTTTTCATGAATAGGGTTTACGTCTGGTGGAGTAATGGTTTAGAGCTTTAAAGTCAGTCTATTAGCCACAACAGCACCTTAGATGTGTGAGTTCCCTATTTTTAATGACTTTGGCACGTCAATCCCAACGACGAGAGTGGCCCAATTCACTCTGCATGGGAGATGCCTGCAATGCGCTAGGCTTGATAAAAGGCCATCTTTGCCTCAAAATAAGGACCAAATGCACGTCGAAATTCGCTCCATTCGTCAGTGCTTGACTCCATGGCACCCTCTTCTAATGCAACAGAAGCTGCGATTTTTGCGTCTTTTAGCAGGTCTTGATCGTCAACAATCGATCCAAATTGAAATTCAGGGAGCCCACTTTGTCGAGTCCCGAGAAAATCACCCGGACCACGAAGCTCCAAATCAACATCGGCTATTTTAAATCCATCTTGTGTTTCAGCCATTGTTTTGAGGCGCACTTTGGCATGGTCACTGAGTGCATGCCCGTGAATGAGAATGCAGGTACTTGCTCGCTCGCCACGCCCAATACGACCCCTTAGTTGATGAAGTTGCGACAACCCAAACCGCTCTGCATGCTCTATAAGCATCACATTTGCATTCGGTACGTTTACCCCCACTTCAATCACGGTTGTACTGACCAAAATATCCACGTCTCCATTGGCAAACGCCTGCATGGCAGCATCTTTTTCACTGGCATCTTGCTTTCCATGAATAAGGGCAACACGTCGAGTGGGGAATCGAGCCTTTAACGCCTCAAACCCATCGGTTGCATTCTTCAGATCAAGTTTCTCCGATTCCTCTACCAAAGGATACACGACATACGCCTGCCCCCCTGCATCAAGCTCCGTAGCGATAAAGTCATAGATCTTTTCTCGCTGTTTTTCCCCACGAACAGCAGTTTTGATGGGTTTACGTCCTGCGGGCAACCCTTTGATGACAGATAATTCAAGATCACTATAAAGTGTCATGGCTAATGAGCGTGGTATGGGTGTGGCACTCATGACCAACAAATGGGGTCGATCCCCTTTTTGAAGCAAGGCAGATCGTTGCCCTACTCCAAATCGATGCTGTTCATCGATAACGGCAAGACCTAGCCTGGCAAACCTTACTCCTTGTTGAATAATCGCGTGCGTTCCAATCACTATCTGAGCTCCACCTCCAGCTACGTCATCCAAAACCTCTTGACGAAGGGACGATCCTTGAGCGCCTTTAAGCAACCGAGCATTCACACCCAATGCTTGGAACCATGGCTGAAGTGACCGTGCGTGTTGATCTGCCAGTACTTCTGTGGGTGCCAGTAGTGTTGCTTGATACCCTGCATCCACAGCCATTAACATGGCAATCATAGCAACGACCGTTTTTCCAGAACCCACATCTCCCTGGATGAGACGGTTCATTTGGGTGCCTGATTCTAGATCGGCACGGATGTCGGAGAGTGCTTCAGATTGCCCTTCAGTAAGCTCGAAAGGGAGGATTTCATGGACAAATTGTCGGACCAAAGGGCCTGGTTTCCCCAAAACCCACCCAGCAGGTGTACGTCTCCGCTCCCCACGAATCTTAGCCATGGCCATTTCGAAGAAGAAAAACTCCTCAAATTTAAGTCGTCGTAATCCCTGTTCAGCATCTCGAATGGACGTGGGCTGATGCACATATTGGATGGCGTGATGATGTGAGAGTAAATCCATGCGCTGAAGCCATTCAGTTGGAAAGACATCATCATGCGCTTCCTTCTCAACCTCGTTTAATACACGATCTACCCATATAGAGATCAAACGATGGGAAATCTTGGCTTGCGCGAGTTCTTTACCACTAGGATAAATAGCTACAATCTGCCGGTCCATGGTGGAAGGCGTTTCTTCTTGTTCCGTCAATGCATCATGGTCGCTTAGTACATCAAATTCTGGATGACTCACAGACAATCTGGATCGATAGAGTTTTACATCACCACTTAGAGACACCCATGTGCCTGGCTTCATCACTGCGTGCAGCCATTTTGCAGTGTGGAACCATACAGCATCCATTTCACCCGTATCATCTTTGACTTTGACAATCGTCCGCTTTTTTTTGCCGAAGCCACCCACCGAAATTGATACAACCTCTGCGCGCACGCTACTACGTACAGCCTGGGTTTGACCGCTTTGTTGTATAGACTCAAATAAATCACGAATGGTAGGGGCTGTTTGTTTATCGATATAGCGCCTTGGCACCATTCGTAGGAGATCCACGGGGGCATGCAACCCAAAGGAACGCAGGGCATCAACTCGCTTTGGAGTACAGTATGGGAGGTCTGACCACTGCATTATCCTACGTCGTTAGGCTCAAAAATGATATAAAGATATATATCACTCAATATTCACACCCCATCCATTTCGACTCAAAAACGACGTTTGTCTTACTTTCTTCAAAATCTTGATTCTTTCTCATCGGTATCATTTGGATTCATGCACAAACAATCCCTATTTTTCATGGCTAATTGATTTGTGTCAGTGCGTTGGACATGCTCCTTCGTATTCTATCAGGTCAAAATTAACGGACAACGGACAAAACAAAAGGTAGGTCACGTGCCAACGATACAACAACTTATTCGTAAAGGTAGAAAGAGCAAAGTTGTCAAGACAACTGCTCCTGCATTACAAAATTGCCCTCAAAAACGTGGAGTATGTACACGTGTGTACACAACGACTCCTAAAAAGCCTAACTCAGCCCTTCGTAAAGTCGCTCGTGTGCGTCTTACAAACGGAATCGAGGTAACGGCGTATATCCCAGGAGAGGGTCATAACCTGCAAGAACACAGTATTGTGCTTATTCGCGGGGGTCGTGTAAAGGATTTACCCGGTGTTCGTTATCACATTGTACGTGGTACGATGGACACAGCAGGTGTTGCAGATCGTAAGCAAAGCCGCTCTGTATATGGAACGAAGAAACCTAAAGACGGCGGTGGTAGCTAACCAAGCAGTCAATCGATTGATCTGAACCAATCATTAAACAAAGACTATGCGTAGAAGAAAAGCAGTTGTTCGTGAAATTATGCCAGATCCCGTATTCGAGGATAAGTTGGTAACTCGTTTTGTGAACAACCTTATGCGAGATGGAAAAAAGGATGTAGCTCGTAAAATCCTTTACCAAGCATTCGAAATTATCGAAGAGAAAACTGGCGAGAAGCCAATGGACGTGTTCCGTACGGCGCTCAGCAATACAACCCCAGCCGTTGAAGTCCGTTCACGTCGCGTGGGTGGTGCTACGTATCAGGTGCCTGTAGAAGTACGTACGGAGCGTGGTACAGCATTGAGTATCCGCTGGATTATTAATGCATCTCGTCAACGTAATGACAAATCTATGGCTGCACGTCTATCTCGTGAGCTAATGGATGCTGCCAAAAATGAAGGTGGAGCCATTCGCAAGAAAGATGAAACGCACCGTATGGCTGAAGCCAATAAGGCATTTGCTCATTTCCGATTCTAATTATAGTAGCTAAAACCCTGTAAAACACACGTCGATGTCAGACACAGTCACCATTTCTGATCCAAAAATTAAAGACCAAATGCTGCGTACCCGTAACATCGGGATCATGGCGCACATTGATGCTGGAAAAACGACCGTTAGTGAACGAATTCTATTCTACACGGGTCGCTCACACAAAATTGGTGAGGTTCATGATGGTGCAGCGACCATGGACTGGATGGAGCAAGAGCAGGAGCGTGGAATTACGATTACTTCCGCAGCTACACACTGTCTATGGAAAGACCACCGCATTAATATCATTGATACACCAGGTCACGTTGACTTTACCGTTGAGGTAGAGCGTTCGTTGCGTGTTCTTGATGGAGCGGTTGCTGTTTTCTGTTCTGTAGGAGCGGTTCAGCCACAGTCTGAAACGGTTTGGCGTCAGGCTAACAAATACGGCGTACCTCGTATTGCGTTCGTAAACAAGATGGACCGTACCGGTGCTGATTTTTACAATGTTTTGGAGCAAATGCGCAACAAACTTGGTGCAACTCCAATTCCTCTTCAAATCCCAATCGGTGCTGAGCTTGACTTCAAAGGTGTCATCGATCTTGTAACGATGAAAGGGATTATTTGGGATGAGGCATCCTTGGGTGCAAAATTTGAGGAAATTGATATCCCTGCAGATTTGCAAGCAAAGGCTGATGAGTACCGTAAGATCATGCTAGAAAACATTGCGGATCAAAACGAAGAGCTCATGGAGAAATACCTCATGGATGAGGAGATTTCCGAAGAAGAGATTCATGAAGCAGTTCGTGCAGCCACGATTGATCTTTCTATCACACCTGTTCTTTGTGGAACTGCCCTCAAGAACAAAGGGGTACAGACGCTTCTTGACAAGGTCTTAGCGTATTTACCATCGCCACTAGATGTTGACAGTGTTAATGGACACAAGGTAGGTGATGAATCCGTAGCCATGACTCGCAAGCCAAGTCCAGACGAGCCGTTTGCTGCATTGGCGTTCAAAATTGCGACCGACCCATACGTTGGAAAGCTTACATTCTTCCGTGTCTACTCTGGTACGCTTGAGAAAGGATCTTACATCCTTAACTCTACGACTGGAAACAAGGAGCGTGTCGGACGAATCCTTGAGATGCATGCCAACGACAAAAAAGATATTGATGTCGTACGCGCAGGTGACATTGCTGCTGCTGTTGGGGTGAAGGAAGTTCGCACTGGAGATACTTTCTGTTCGGTTGATGACCCAATTATCCTTGAGAAAATCACGTTCCCTGAGCCTGTGATTAAACTTGCTGTTGAGCCTAAGTCTAAGGCAGATGCAGAGAAATTGACGACGGGGCTTGTCAAACTTGCCGAGGAAGATCCAACCTTCCAAGTCTCCACAGACGACGAGACAGGGCAAACGACGATTGCTGGAATGGGTGAGCTTCACTTAGAGATCATTGTGGATCGTCTAAAGCGTGAATTTAAGGTAGAAGCCAACGTAGGTGCTCCACAGGTATCCTACCGTGAGACGATTACTAAGCCAGTTACCCACCGTGAAGTCTACAAGAAACAAACAGGGGGTCGTGGTAAATTTGCCGATGTCCAGTTTGAAATTGCTCCAATTGAGCACTTTGCAGACATCGATAACGAGGACAAGTCAGTTACATTGACTGAAGGCTTCAAGTTTATCAACCAAGTTGTGGGTGGTAACATCCCTCGTGATTACATCCCTTCTGTCGAAAAAGGATTCCGTGAAGCGATGGGCAATGGTGTACAGGCCAATTACCCTGCTCAAAACATTGGTGTCCGCTTATTTGATGGTTCGTATCACGATGTGGATTCGGATGCATTCTCTTTTGAGCTATGTGCCCGATTAGCCTTCCGTGAGTCTGCCAAAAAGGCGTCTCCACAACTACTTGAGCCAGTGATGAAAGTAGAAGTGACAACTCCAGAAGAGTTCATGGGGGATGTCATTGGTGACTTGAACGGACGTCGCGGAATTGTCCAGAAGATGGAAAACAATGTGGATGGATCATTGGTACGCTGTCATGTTCCACTTTCGGAAATGTTCGGCTACTCCACAGATCTTCGTTCACTAACGCAAGGACGCGCAGCCTACTCTATGGAGTTTGATCACTATGCTGCAGTTCCAGAGAGCAAAGCCAAAGAAATTTTAGAAGCACAAGCTTAAAAACCATAACAAACGACCTCTAAACTAGATAAAGAATTATGGCAAAAGAGACCTTCCAACGCACCAAGCCCCACGTAAATGTGGGCACGATTGGCCACGTGGATCACGGGAAGAC
>CAJXOH010000035.1 GCA_913057895.1 uncultured Bacteroidota bacterium | reverse complement strand
AGGACGAATTGGCTTGGGCTGATGGCCCGCTAATCGTTCAACGCATGCCGTTGCTTCGTGAGAGGCTTTATGGGCAAGCCACGGAGCACCAGTTACGTCTCCAATCGCAAAGATATTCTTCACATTGGTTTCATATGTGATTGGGTCTACTTGGATCGCGCCTTTATCGCTCGCTACACCTGCTTTATCAAGACCAATATGTTCGATATTGCCTGTTACCCCTACTGCTGAGAGTACTTTGTCCGCAGCAATCACTTCTTCACCTTTGGGTGTTTCAACCACAACTTCCACACCTCGACCTTTGGATTTGACGCTGTTGACTTTGCTGCCCGTCAGGATATTGATTCCTTTCTTCTTGTAAATCTTCCCTAATTCCTTCCCAATGTCTTGGTCTTCTACAGGAACAATCGTTGGCTTCATTTCAATGAGTGTTACCTCTGTCCCAATAGAATTGTAGAAGTATGCAAACTCTACCCCAATTGCGCCAGCACCCATGATCACGAGCTTTTTGGGTTGCGTCGGTAGTTGCATTGCGATTTCAGAATCGATGACATTCTTTCCATCAATAGGAATGTGCGGTAGTTCACGCGGGCGTGCCCCAGTCGCGATGATGTAATGCTTGGCCTGAATCGTTTCAACAGTTTTGCCTGCTTCATCTGTCACTGCAAGTTCCGTTGGAGACGTAAATGACCCTGCACCCATCACAACATCAATTTTGTTGGCCTTCATCAAAAACTGAACACCTTTGCTCATCTTGTCTGCTACTCCACGGCTTCTGCTGACCATACCTTTAAAATCAGCCTTTACACCCTCTACTTTTACACCATAATCGGAGGCGTGTTGAACCGATTCAAACACTTCTGCAGAACGAAGTAGCGCTTTTGTGGGGATACAGCCAATGTTAAGGCAAACCCCTCCCAGAAATCGCTTCTCTACAACAGCGGTTTTAAATCCTAATTGGGATGCGCGGATTGCAGCTACATATCCACCAGGCCCTGTTCCAATTACACAAACATCAACTTGCTTCGCCATAACGATTCTTTAGGTTTAAAAGGAGTGCTAAAATACGATTTTTTAGGCTCCGATGTGTTCTTGTTTGAACTTGAAAAGGTTCTCTGCTCCTACCTTCTCTTCTGCCTGCGATAATGCATAGGCACTATCAAATAATACGATGGGATGGTCGTCAATATCTCGAGTAACGTGTGTTGAATACGATGACTCGAGTTTCGAAATAACCGTATCGTCGGCAGGCAACCATCGTGCAGTATGATAGGATACCGCTTGGGTAACGAGTTCAACTCCGTATTCAGCCATCATTCGGTGGGTAACCACATCAAACTGAAGGACTCCGACCGTCCCTAATAGGAGCTCATTACCCACACCTCCAGGCACTTCAAACACATGAACGACCCCTTCCTCTGAAAGCTGTTGCAACCCTTCACGAAGTTGTTTTCGTTTGAAAGGGTCTTTGGTCATCACCTTCATAAAGTGTTCGGGGGTGAATAAGGGAATCACATTGAATGTTAAAGGATCAGCCTCGTATAAAGTGGACCCAATCTTCAAATGGCCTGGATTAAACACACTCACAATATCGCCAGGATAAGCCTCCTCCATGATGGATCGTGTATCACCCATGAGTGTGTGAGGTGTCGAAAGTTTCATTTTCTTCCCCGTTCCTGCGTGAATAGCATCCACTCCTCGACGAAAATGACCTGATGTCACCCGAACAAACGCAGCACAATCACGGTGCTCGGGATTCATGTTTGCCTGAAGCTTAAAGACAAATCCACTAAAGGGTGCATCTAGTGGGCGATCTGACCCCGTCGCATCTGGATAACTTTGGGGCGCAGGGGCTAGGTCTTTGAAATAGGTTAAAAACAGGTCAAGGCCAAAGTTATTCAACGCTGATCCAAAAAAGACAGGGGTTACCTTGCCCACGGCATACGCCTCAGAATCCATGGTTTCGAACATGTCTGAAATTAACTCAATCTCTTCAAGAACAGCTTCTTTGTCCGCATCAGACAATGTGGTTGCGGCAATACCTTCCTGAAGGTCAAATTGTTGAGTCTCAGCCATCTTGGAGCCATGCTCTTGCTTTTCATAGAGCGTCAATTTTTGCGTCCGAAGATCAAAGATTCCTTGGAAGTTTTGTCCATATCCAACAGGCCATGTTACTGGTAGGGCTTCAATTCCAAGCTTTGATTCTACATTACTAAGTACCTCTAGCGGACTCAATCCAGGGCGATCACATTTATTTACAAACGTAATCACGGGGACCTGACGAAGCTTACAGACTTCAAATAATTTTTCTGTTTGCTCCTCCACCCCTTTCGCCACGTCAATCACCATTAGTCCACAATCCGCAGCCACTAGCGTGCGCAACGTGTCCTCAGAGAAATCTTTGTGCCCAGGTGTATCAAGTAGATTGTACTTGATGCCGCCGTTTTCAAAACGGAGCACAGAAGACGTCACTGAAATCCCACGTTCTTTTTCAATCGCCATCCAGTCAGAGGTTGCATGTCTGGCAGCTTTTCGTTGACGGATTGATCCTGCTTCATGAATGGCTCCACCATAGAGTAGGAGCTTCTCAGTCAATGTAGTCTTCCCAGCATCCGGGTGAGAGATGATGGCAAATGTGCGCCTTTGCTGTGATTCTTCTACAATCGATGACATACCTTTACGTCTTTAATTCGCTCTTTCTACACAAGTCTAGAACGAAAGAGATGCATCTACAGCGCCCAACAGATGTTGAAGGCGATCCACACGCTGAGAGTCCTCTGCCTTTTCATAGCTATTGACTAGGTTGCGTAAAAACCGGCGCAAGATATCCATTTCATCGCATGGCTGAAAGTATTCTGGTCGAACGGGGATATCGTTATGCTTCAAAAACATCGCACACTGATCTAAAGAGACGATAGAGCAATCATCAAAAGGATCCAGATAAACTTTTTTCGAGCCCGATGTGTACATCAGTAAAAAATGGACAGGCATATTCACACCCATCAATGGTAATTCTAGACGTCGTGCCAAGAACAGCATGAGTAAGCTAAGAGTTAGTGGCATCCCTTTACGACGCACCAACACTTTGTGCAGATACCCATTCACCGGTGCATGATAAAACTCACGATCCCCTGAGAAATTCAACTCTTTAAATACATACCCGATGAGTTGTTTCATCTGTCGATCTGGGGTATAAAGATCGGTTAATCGATCTCGTACCACATTGGCAAACCCATCGAGTTTCTCACTCACCCAATCAAGTCGTAAGGTTGGATCTTCTAGGCGCGATACCATGAGTACTGCTTTCTCCAGCGCTTCCAAGGAGTGAATCCCTTCCGTGGCGAGGAGTGTAAAATCTTCATACAAACCGGGAAACGTGACATCAAGAAGGATCCGGTCAAGTCTTGCTTTTTCTTCAGGGACACGAGTGGTGGATCTCACTTGATCTAAAAAGGGTACCACTTGCTCTCCACGCTCAAGAATATGCTTCTCTACCGCTTCATGGACCTTTGGATCGGGGTCCAAGTAGAGTGTAACCAGTGATGCGAGATCATGTTGCATAGCGTAGCGTGTACCAATAGAGTAGCTCAAACCAAAAGTCGATTTTGGGTTTCGTATATTGCGACGAAATTGAGCCGAACGCAAGAGGTATTGCTCAAAACATTGTTTTTTTCTTCGTCAGGTATGGAGCTAGATATTCAATCAGAAATTGGACTGTTGACCCGTGTGGTGGTTCATACACCAGGCAATGAAGTCTCCATGGTCAATCCAGACGACCGGGAAACCATGCTGTTTGATGACATTGTTTATGAAGAGGATGCACGCGAGGAGCATCTCGACATGCTCAAAGTATTCCAAGCGGTCATGGGGCCTGAAGGTGAGATTCATGAGATTTTGAATTTGCTGAAGGACTCTTTTGAAGTCGAGGGGTCGCTGGAGGCATTCAAAAAGGGTCTACTTCCATTTACTACTATGGAAGATGCACATTCATGGATCTCATGGCTTGATGAATTGCCACTAGAGGAGACGATACGCTTGAGCCTTGATGGACACCATCCAGCACTAAAACACTCCTGTTTTGCACCGATACCCAACCTACTCTTTACCCGTGACCTAGCCTCTGTATCACGATCTACGATGGTGCTTTCATCCATGAGTAAAGACGCTCGTCGACGTGAGTCGTATATCATGCGACATATTTCTAAATGGCATCCATATTTTGGGGCTTTGCAGAAGGATTTGGTGTACTTAAACGATGACAATCTTGTGGAAGGGGGCGACATCCTTACCGTCTCAGATCGAGTGGTATTGATTGGTTTAAGTGAGCGAACAAGTATCAGTGGGGTGATGCAAGTAGCCCAAGAATTACTGCAACGAGGTATCGAGACGGTCTTGGCTATTGATATTCCTAAACGTAGGTCGAGTATGCACTTAGACACCATTTTTACCTTTGTGAGCCAAGATGAATGTGTGGCATACTCCCCCGTTATTGAACACAAAGCGAGTCAGGTAATTGGGTTTCAAATGGATGGGCAAAAGCTATGCTCTAAGACCTATGGCTCACTTATTGAGGCACTTAAAGCAGCCACTGGGACTAGCTATCGAATCATCCCTTGCGGTGGAGAGGATCCTATTAACCAGTCTAGAGAGCAATGGACAGACGGTGCTAATTTGTTTGCACTAGCCCCAGGCGTCGTCCTTGGCTATGCTCGAAATCAACATACCTTTGCAGCACTTGAAAAGGCCGGCTACAAAACCATGACACAGGAGGAGTGCGTAGAGCAAACGATTCGTGATGGGGGGCAGCTTCATCTAGGGTCAGATAAACTTGCCATCAGTTTTCAGGGGCACGAACTTTGTCGCGGCCGAGGGGGCGCTAGGTGTATGACCATGCCTTTAACACGGAAGCCTGTTTAGTGTCATCTTCCTACTCATTAGGTGAGGCCTCTAAGGTTCATTATCTTTCATTTAACACGTACAAAGCACATACTACACGATAATGACACGTTTTTTCCCACTCTTATTTTTGTTGCTACTCACTCAATGCCAGTCTAGTGATCAAGGGGCTGATGCAACCACCGATACAAACTCCGCTGAGTATGCTGAAATGGGTGTTCCGTCTGGAACAATGCAAGAGAAAGTAGATACCTGGATTGCAAATAATGACTACGATGCTGCACTGGAGTGGTTGGGCACGCAAGACGAGAATGACCCTGATGTACAACGTCAGTTCGAGAAAGTGTGGCTTAACTATGGGTATCACAGCATGAGTGTGTTCGATCCTGCCGAAATGCGAACTCAAATGAACTGGGCGTTGACTTGTTTTGCAGAGGTTTTGGCCATTAATGATCAAAATGCAGCCGCTCGAGGACAAATTGATCAAATCTTGGGAGTCTATTCAACCATGCCCGATCGAGGCCCAGACCCTGATGTCATGGAACGATTGGCTCCATTTGGGTACTAATCCTTGGCTGAACCGTCGACATCATCGGTCGTCATTCAGAATCGAAAAGCTCGATTCAATTATCAAATCGAAGATACGATGGAGGCAGGCCTCGTTCTTAAAGGGACCGAGGTTAAGTCCATACGTGCTGGAGAAGCAGCCTTAACCGACGGGTATATTACCCTAAGAGATGAAGAAGCATGGCTTGTTGGAATGTATGTGAAAGCCTATGCACAAGGTTCGTACATGAATCATGATGAGCGACGAGATCGTAAGTTGCTTCTGCACAAAAAAGAACTTCGTGAACTTGACAAAGCAATTGACCGCAAGGGGATGACTATTGTTCCTCTAAAGCTTTACTTCAAGGGTGGCGTAGCAAAGCTCCTTATTGGTCTTGCAAGGGGTAAAAAAGTAGCCGATAAGCGCTCCACCATTAAGGAGCGGGATGATCAACGTGATACCGATCGATCCATCAAAAAAATGATGGGGAAATAGAAATCGGGCAGTGAAAAAAAGAAAGGGCCGCCGTTTCCGACCGCCCTTTCATGGAGTTCTTGGGAATTCTATAAGCCGAATTCTGTCCCTTTACAGGGGGTAATCATTGATCTAGGCCATGCGTCGCCACATGGCTCGAGCACTCTACCCGATCCCGTTGTGTCAGGCAACACAGGATCTGCTTGAGCTTGCACCGCGTGAGGTTTACCATGCCCCAACTGTCACCAGTTGAGCGGTGGGCTCTTACCCCACCTTTTCACCATGACCGTGCACGGCGAACCATGCTCGGACGTCTATTTTCTGTGGCACTTTCTATCATCTTTCGATGCCTTCCCGTTAGGAAGCACGCCGCCTGAAGGTGTTCGGACTTTCCTCCCCAATGTCAAGATTAACGTGCATTGAGGCGATTACCCGAATTCCCAGTAAAAAGATACGGATTTTTACAGATTGAACGTTTTACGCGCTTCATCAAAGAAGCTTTGGTCAATCACCATGCGGCCTGTATTTTCGTCGATCACTACTTTGTTTTTCTTACGAACTTCGACCTGTTTTTGTGGCGGTAACGACATCCCTAACGCAGCCCCATCTTTCATCGCAACGACTGCGATTCCATTATTGAGCCCGTTACGCAAACGGTTATAGGATCGTAAATAGCGCTCATCTACCTCCTTTTCGAGCTCTACACGCTTATCCTTTAGTACATCTTCCTCTTTGCGAGTTAAATCAACAACACGTTCGAGATTCGCCTTTTTCTCCTCATAACGCTCCTTTTCTTTGGCAAGTTGTTCCTCTGCAACTGCAAGCTCTTCTGTAGCCTCTTCGGTCCGTAATGCAATGGCCTCTATGCGCTCATGAGATTCTTTGATTACAACTTTCTTGTTTTCAATCTCTTTGGTCAGTGCGTCATACTCTCGATTATTACGAACAGAAAGCTGTTGCTCCTCATACTTCGCCATTTTTTCCGTTGACGTCTCAATCTCTAATTCCAAGGAGCGTTTTTCGACTTCAAGATCTTTGAGCTCATCGCTTAGTCTTTGGACTTTACCCTCTTGACGAGCGATTTCTGTTTCGATGTCTAAGATTTCGTCGGGTAGGTCTCCCTGAAGTTGTGTGATCTCATCGATTCGGCTATCGATATACTGGAGGTTGGCAAGTTTTTGTAACATGGATTGGATAGATGATGGGTCGTTTGACATAACTACGAGTCTGAGAACGAGTGATAGGTTACAGGGTTGGTTTGAATGTTTGTTGAATGAAATTCGACCGATGGGTAGGCTTGATCGAGCACCTCTTTTATGGCTTCAATAATCATCATTTCACTTTCATAATGACCTACATCGACAAGAAATAAGCCTGGTTGCTCTACAAAAAAGCGATGATAGGTAATGTCTGCCGTCACAAATGCGTCAATGCCGTTCCAAGAAACTTCGTCGAGCAAGCTGGATCCTGATCCACCACAAACTGCAACTCGATGAATCGTGAAATCGGACCCTTTTGTGTCACGTCCACCTGCCGTACGAAGGGTTTGTTGTCCTAAAGAGGAGGCAACATGACGTGCAAATTCAGTCGGATTCATAGGAGAGGATAAATCTCCAACCGCGCCAAAGCCAACACTTTGACCTGCTACCTCAAATGGACGTAAAAATTCGACTCCATGGAGGTCTAGTGTTTCAGCCAGCTTGAATGAAACCCCGTTGGGTGCTGCGTCCAGATTGGTGTGAGCTGTAATCAACGAACAGCCAGCTTCAATGATTTGGTGAATTAACGCACCTTGAAGGGTAGTCGTTAAAATCTCGGATGGTTTTTTGAAGAGAATAGGATGATGAGAGATCAAACAGTCTGCACCTACATCGGCAGCTTCTTGTACTACCTCAGAGGTCACATCAAGACAAATCAAGGCTTTTGAAACCTTCTGTGAAGGATTTCCAATCTGATACCCAATATTGTCGTAGTCTAATTTTGCTTGTGGCGGTGCCCAGGTCTCGAGCGTACGTTTTAGATCTGCGACAGTGGGCTTTGACATTAGAGGCCGCCTCCTTGCACGATCGTCGATCGGGTTTTCAGGCCTCGTTTCCCAGTGGAAGGGAGAAACGATTCAGTCGAATCATTCAAAAGCATAAAGAAATGGAGCAACACAAGCATCCTTTTAGTTGAAGCATTAAAGTTACTACATTTGATGATTATCAGAAAGTAAAGCAGCCATCGTTTTTTTTGACCTCACCTGATTACACCGCCAATCTTGAAAGAGTCCAATCATGGATTGATGATGCCTGTCGTACAGCTGGGCGTTCACCCGACGAGGTAGAGTTGATTGCGGTTAGCAAAACCAAGCCTGTAGAGGCGATTCGTGAAGTGTATGCGGCTGGTCAGCGATCCTTTGGTGAAAATAGGATGCAAGAGCTCCAACAAAAAATGGATGAGCTTTCGGATCTAGACATTACATGGCATTTTCTCGGCAACATCCAGACCAACAAGCTCAAAACGATTTGCCATCGAGTTGACGTCATCCAGTCCGTTGATAAGGTGAAGTATCTCCACGAAATCGAAAAAAGAGCTGCTGCCTCCAATCGATCCATCGCAACATATCTTCAGATAAACATCAGCGATGAACCCCAAAAGGGGGGATTTGACCCAACGACGTTCCTTGAAATTGCAACTGGTTTACCGACGTTTGACCATGTACGAGTGGAAGGAGTCATGGCGATGGCCAGCTTGACACATGATCAAGATCTACTCAGGGGACAATTTCAGACACTTTATACCTTATTTCAGGACCTCAAAGAAGTCAGTCACCCAAATTTTGAGATTAAAACATGTTCGATGGGGATGTCTGGAGATTTAGATCTTGCGATTGCAGAAGGTTCCACTCAATGTCGAATTGGTTCCTCTATATTTGGACCCCGCAATACACTATCTTTTGACTCTCCAAATCACACGACTCCTCAAAAGGGTTAAGTGAAGCTAGATCATCCCTAAACTGCATATACAGACTAAACCAATGATTTCTGACCCCACTACACTGGACACCATTGAGCAGTTTCGAGCCAAACGGGATGAAGCAATAGCCGATATTCAATCACACACGACCAGCACTCCAGAGGTACTCGTGATTCTTGGAACTGGACTTGGGGCGCTTGTAGACGAGCTTGACCTCGAAACGAGTATACCGTACGAGTCGATTCGTCATTTCCCACAATCGACCGTAGAATCCCATGCGGGTAAACTTCATTTTGCAACACTTGGTGGAAAAAACGTAATGGTGATGCAGGGTAGGTTCCATTACTATGAGGGCTATACTATGCAGCAAATTGCGTTTCCTGTTCGTGTTGCTTCTGCTCTAGGTGCCACAAAAATGATGGTCAGCAATGCCTGCGGATGTTTGAACCCTGACTATCGTCGTGGAGAGTTGATGCTTATTTCAGATCACATCAATTTGCTGGGTGACAACCCTTTAATCGGCGCAAATGATCCGGAGTTAGGACCCCGTTTTCCCGATATGAGTGATCCATACAGTAAAAAGGTTCGTGCCTTGGTCAAAGAGGTTGCTGCCAACGAAGGGATAAATTTACACGAAGGTGTTTACGCGGCAATGAGTGGACCAATGCTAGAGACTCGAGCAGAATATCGAATGCTTCGTACCATGGGAGCTGACGTCATTGGTATGAGTACGATTCCTGAAGTCATTGCTGCCGTTCATGTTGGAATGGATGTCATGGGTTGCTCTGTCATTACTGATGAATGTTTCCCAGACACGTTAGAGCCCCTAAATATTGAGCATGTCTTGGCAGCCGCCTCATCCGCGGAACCTTCTCTGACAAAACTCGTAAAATCAACGATAGAAAGGTGGTGATTCAACCCCCTTTTGTTTATAATAAGTTAATTGCATATGACGTTGAAACATCGTTATATGTAATAACTGGCAATCTAACATAGGTTCAATCGAAATCGATGAATCACGGTGATCAAAACCACGACTCCCGTTGGAATGAACATCAATGGGAAGCCCATCTAAACGACATCGAAGAGAAGAGCGCTCAGCTCCGTCAATTTATCACGTCAGACCCTGTAGGAAGTGCCCCGCGTTGGCTTCACTTGATCAATGAGAGTGAGTCCGTCTCAGAGGCGGTAGACACGTTTATCGAAGAAGAAATGCTGCTTGATGAGGCCTATTTCCCCGACGAGGATGAAGACGAAATTGACGATCTGGATGACGAACTAGACGAAGATGAGTTCTTATTCGATGCCCCTTTGGATGAAGACGAAATGGACGAGGCTGAGGATGCAGGAGATGAGTGGAAGGCATTGTCAGATGACTATTCTGTAGGTCCATCTGGGTCTATGGATCAGTTGCTAGTCTACAGTGATGCGCGAGATATGACGATTCGCGCCATGACTTGGGCAAAAACACTTCCAAAGCAAATGCCCATTATTCCTGTTCATGAGTTTATTGACCAATGTCTCTTGATGAGTGCAAAACTGGCTGGTGGGTATACATTTGGCTATGAGGAATCGTATATCGGTGCCAATATTGCGTACACAAAGAAGGGGCTTGAAGCTGCCAATGACGCCCTCAGAAATCTTCAGATTCTGAAAAAATCAGGACTGTTTGATCCTCAGGAGTATGCCTCCATGCATGCTCAGTTGTTCGAAGTGCGAAATACAATTGGCATTTTTGTCCAGGAACTCAGAGAGAACAGTCATTTCGGGATAGAATAAGATTGGCGTATCTTTTTCACGTAGATGCGCCCGTAGCTCAGCTGGATAGAGCGTTGGCCTCCGGAGCCAAAGGTCGTGAGTTCGAATCTCGCCGGGCGTACAAGACCCTGCATCATTGCAGGTAATACAATTGCCTGCATCAATAAGATTATGCTCCGAGTACAGCTTCAACAATTTGAAGGCCCCCTCGACTTGCTGCTGTTTTTTATACAGCGAGATGAAATTGAGATAGAGGATATCCCTATCGCCCATATTACTTCGCAGTTTCTAGAGACTCTTACATTAATGGAAGAGCTCGACCTCGATATCGCGGGGGAATTCATGTATATGGCAAGTATGCTGATGTCCATTAAAGCGAAGATGCTCTTGCCTAAGGTTGAATCGGATGATCCTGATGAAGAAATCGAAGATCCTAGGCAACAACTCATTGAGCAGTTGCTCGAATACAAACGATACAAAGAGCTCGGCGTCAAACTTTCAGATTACGAACAAGATGCTGCAACCTATCACCCAAGGGGTGAAACAGACGAAGGGATTGCTCCACCGGAAGAAACGGGTGAGATACTTAAGGATGTGACATTATTCCACCTAATGTCGGCATACAAGCGAGTGTTGATGAATGTGTCACAGCGACGCATTGTCCATGAGGTTGAGGTCATCTCCTATACAGTAGAATCACAAGGAGCCTTTCTTGTAGAGACCTTGCAACATCGTGGAAAGACGTCGTTTACAGAGCTTTGTAGCGAAATGGGTGATCGCCTTGAAGTCGTTGTCACTTTTTTGGCTACATTGGAGCTAATCAAAGAGCAACAATTAAAGCTCCTCGTTGATGACGGGAATGA
>CAJXOH010000034.1 GCA_913057895.1 uncultured Bacteroidota bacterium | reverse complement strand
AATGCATAATTTGCCAAAGATGTTCCTGCAATTCCCAGGATGGCGATATACCCTAAAGATTGCCATCCTACTGGCGATGCCATCATTACACCCACCGTATCGGTTGCAAATAAAACGATCAGCGCAGGCCCCATTGCAAACGCCAAACTACAGGTGGTAACCTCTAATGGATGCATCTCTTTGAGGTACCGATTCACCGTATTCACACCAATCGCATACCCAACCCCTGCAACAATGGGTAGAACGCCAAAAAGAACAAATGCAGCCTCAATTTCCACGCCAGGAATCAATAGCCAGACCGCACCTGCTAACCCTAATCCAATCCCTAAAATCGCCCTCCATGTTACAGTTGTACGAAACCATATGACGCCAATCAGTAACGTGAATAGTGGCACAAGTGAGTTTAAGATTCCAACCAGTCCACTATCAATTTTTGTTACCGCCATTGGAAATAAAATATAGGGGATGAACACGCTAATGATTCCAACAACAGCGAGGGGGAGTGCGTTTTTACGTGTCAAAGCTCCAAGTCGACGAAATGAGGTTAAAAGTAAAAAACTACCTGCAAGAGTAACTCGAAGCATGCCCACTTGTACAGGGGTGAATGTTAAAAGCCCCCTTTTCATCAAAATAAACGAGCTTCCCCACGTAAAGGCTAAAACAACAAACAGCGCCCAGGATAGCCAGGTTACTCCCTCTTTCGTAGACTCACTCATGCGGGTTGGCTAACTGCTCTCGATACAGTGATTGCATATGAGTCTTGTAGACCTCAGGTACTTCGACTCCTCTTCGATTCATCATCCTTTCCATATCGACAATGGCTTTATCAAGATCATAGGCAGTGTGTTGATTTGGTTTACTTGCATCCATCCATGCAAAAGAAGGGATAAATTTGGGTGGAAAACCTCCGCCAAATAAAAAAGCAGACACACCAGTCACCGTGCCAGTATTGAGCATCGTGTTAATGGACGTTTTGGTATGATCCCCCAAAAAACAGCCTGCATACTGTTGCTGTGAATCCATCCATGACCGTGTAGCCATATTCCAGATTCGAACCGATCCATAATTATTTTTAAGGTTACTCGTATTGGTATCGGCTCCAAGATTCACCCACTGTCCCACAACAGAATTCCCAAGAAATCCTTCGTGTCCTTTATTGCTATAGGAATGGAAAATGGTGTTTTTGACTTCCCCGCCCACTTTACAATAAGGACCTATGGTTGTGTTACCATATAATTTTGACCCCATGCTAATGGAGGCATGATGCCCAATCACCAGGGGTCCTCGAAGCATACTTCCTGCTTTGACATGAGCCCCATCCATCACAATAATGGGTCCTTCTGATGTGATACAAATACACCCTGGCTCAACGGTTGCATTGGGATGAAGCCAAAGTGCACTAGGGTTATCGCAGAGCACTCCTCGGGGTAACTTGGAGGCCTTGGCAGTCTTCAATCCTAAGGCTTCTGGAACACCCTCATAAGAGAGATCAGTACGTATTTGATCCCCATTTTGTAGAAAAAGGTCCCAAAGATTAGTAAGGATGGATCCATCGATCGAGGTACGTCCAGCGGCGCCGTTTTCGGTGGTGCACTCCCCAGTATTGGATAGGTTTTGAAGTGCTTCTATTGCAACATGATTTTTTGTGGTTTTGAGCCCACAGGGTAATCCATTTACACTCAACTGGGATGTGTGATTAGAGGTCTCATTCGAGGATTCTCCGGACGAGTCTGTCATCACCCATGAAAGGATCTCTTTAGAAGGCAATACACGAGTATCCAAGACAACCCAGGTATGATGGGGGGATTCCTCTTTGGCTTCAATAAATGCTTTTAGATTGCTTTCAAATACACCATCAAAAAGCCCTTTGAGTGCAACTGGGACCACACCGACCACAGAGCCTTTTGCTCCAAAAAGCCATTGCCATTTTTCCAATAATGTTCCAATCCCAATCCGCAGATCCCACCCTGGACGTGTGAGTGTAAATGGCTGTAAATGATTCTTTATAACCGGAGAATCAGCAATCAGTATGGTATAAGACGTAGACATAATTGCAATATAAACTCATTTTTCTTGTTTGAGTAATTTCAAGAAGCGTACCTTAAACAGATTGATGGTGCAAACCGTTCTATTTCAAACAGTAAGCCAATTTAGCATCTATGTGTGGAATTGTAGGATATATCGGGCAACAACAAGCGTCCCCTATCCTTGTACAAGGCCTTAAACGATTAGAATACAGAGGGTATGATTCAGCAGGAGTTGTCGTACTCAATGGCGTGTTAGATCTAGTCAAAGGGAAGGGAAAAGTGGACGCTTTAGAAAAAAAACTACAGTCTGCTTCACCCCAAGGAACACTGGGGATCGGCCACACGCGGTGGGCGACCCATGGTGAACCCAATGACGTCAATTCTCACCCACATCTTAGCCAAAACGGACGTATTTCACTGGTACATAATGGCATCATTGAAAATTATCATGCGTTAAAAACGTCGTTACAAAAAAAAGGGTACTCTTTTCAAAGTGAAACGGATACAGAAGTGGTGGTCAACCTCATTGAAGAGGTGTATGATGGGGGTTCTGTAGAGTTTGAAGCAGCCATTCAATTGGCCCTGCAGCAAATCGTGGGGACCTATGGACTGGCTATTGTGAATCTTGATGAACCCGATCGGATTTATGTGGCCCGCAAAGGATCCCCATTGCTTCTTGGATTGGGGAAAGGGGAAATGTTTATTGCCTCGGATGCCTCGCCTATGATTGAGCATACATCCAAAGTCATCTATCTCGATGATGGTGAAATGGCGATTGTACGACGTGACGGATACGAGATTAAAACCATCAAGGACGAGCCGATCACAAAGGAAGTACATGAGCTAGCCATGACTTTGGAGGCGATTGAAAAGGAGAATTATCCGCATTTCATGCTCAAGGAGATATTTGAGCAGCCAAGGGTCATCATGGATTGCTTACGAGGGCGTGTCCAATTTGATGAGCATACCATTCAGTTGGGCGGGTTAACAGATGTCATGGATGACCTCTTGTCTGTAAAGCGATTAACCATTGCCGCTTGCGGGACCTCGTGGCATGCAGCACTGGTGGGGGAGTATCTATTCGAACACCTTGCCAAAATCCCAACAGAGGTAGAATATGCCTCAGAGTTTCGGTACAACGAACCCCTCATAGGGGAAGGAGATATCTTGTTTGCCATTTCTCAAAGTGGGGAGACGGCCGATACCCTTGCAGCTCTTAGAGAAGCTCAAAGCCGCGGTGCACTCGCCTTGGGTATTTGTAATGTAGTAGGCTCTACGATTGCTCGAGAAACAGATGGAGGTGTCTTCACACATGCTGGCCCTGAAATTGGTGTGGCATCTACCAAAGCATTTACTTCTCAAGTTGTGGTGCTAACGACCATCGCCCTCATGCTTGCAAAGCGTCGTCAAACAATCACGGACGAGCGATACGCTCAACTCATCGATGAATTGGCTCGTATTCCGAGTAAAATTGAACAAATCCTTGCTCAAGCAGACAAAATTGAAGAGATGGCAAAGCACTTCACCTATGCGCCAAACTTCTTGTATCTGGGGCGAACGTTAAATTTCCCTATAGCTTTAGAGGGAGCACTCAAGCTTAAGGAGATTTCCTACATCCACGCGGAGGGATATCCTGCGGCAGAGATGAAGCATGGCCCGATTGCTTTGATAGATCATATGATGCCTGTGGTTGTGATTGCTGCGACTGACCACACCAATGACAAAATGATTTCGAATATCGAAGAGGTCAAGGCGCGTAAAGGAAGGGTGATTGCGGTGACCAGTGCCAATAATGATGAGGTTAAGAACCTGGCAGAATTCACGATTGAGATTCCAGAAACAGAAGATCTCCTGAGTCCATTGCTGACCGTTATCCCATTACAGCTCTTGTCCTATTATATAGCCGTAAACCGTGGGTGCGATGTGGATCAACCTCGTAATCTTGCGAAATCAGTGACGGTGGAGTAAGGGTTAATTGTATTGGTGTATCTAAGGCAGTTATTATCGTACTGTGTGAAGTCATTGGGTCTATGAATTCTTCAAAATATCACTTCAAAACCTGGTTAATCTTTTGCTTGTTGACCTTAAGTCAATGCAATCATTCTGAGGAATTACCAGAAGATGTACTAGCTGCCGTTGGTGATTATGATATTACCACGTCAGAGTTTACAAATACTTTTAACGAAGTATACTTAAAAACAGGGCAGGCTTTAGCTCCAGATATTGAAACAAGAAGAGCTTTACTTATGAATGATTTGAATAGGTATATCATCGCAAATCATGCAATAAAGAACGGTATGGATAAGACTGAAATCGGAATCAGGCGACTCCAAAGAGTAAAACGAAGAGTTATAAATGACGAAGTGCAACAAAGAATTATACTATCAACGATCGAAGTCAACGATGAAGATTTGAACGAAGTGTTTTTACGTTTTAACACAAGACTCCGAGCCTCACACTTGGTTAGTCCAACAAAAAAAGGAGCAAATGAACTGTTACGCCGAGTCGAAAGTGGTGAATCGTTCGAATCAATTGCAACAGAAGTTTTCCAAAATCCTACGCTGGCATCCAATGGTGGTGATATTGGGTGGTTTACAGTCGATGAAATGGATGTTGCTTTTGAGGAAGCTGCATACAGTATGACTGTTGGAGAGATTTCTGAACCAGTCCGTACTTCACAAGGGTATAGCATCATCAAGTTGACAGGTCGACAACAAACGCCAATACTTACTCAGCAGCAATTTGCTAGAGCAAAACCCCAACTACATTCCTATGTAGCTGGAAAAAAAGAAGAACTAGCTGTGCGAGAGCATCTTCAAATTTTTCTTGACTCATCAAGAGTTTCGCTGGACATCGCTGATTTACTTCTTGAACGTCTTAATCCTACTGAGGGAGAGTTCCTTGACATTTCAAACATAGCTAGTGAGCGTTTGCTCACATTCAAGGAGTTTGAATTCAACGTGAGTGATTTCGAAAAAGAATTTGGTCTTAACCCAGAGAGAGAAAATATTTTTTTGAGCAATAGAAGCGCTTTTTTAAATCTGATAAAAGCCTTAGCATACCGTAATTATCTGTTTAGGTTAGGTTTAGCACATGGTATTGATGAGTACAAAAACGTGATTGCCTCGATTGAAGAAACATATTCATACGAACTTGAGAAGCTGGTGACGGAAGAGTTTTCAAAGCGAGTGAATGTGACTGAAGAAGCTATCATTCAAGAGTATCAATCCAACGAAAATCGCTTCGTCGAGCCAATAAGAGTAAACCTTAGACGATTAAAAGTTGATAATAAACCCTTAGCAGAATTACTGCTCGAGCAAATGAAGCAGGGAGTCCCTATGGAAGACTTAATTGCAAGCCACAGTATAGATCCACAAGACCGACTACTCCGCGGAGAGTTGGGATACAGATCTATACAAGCTTTTGGTGCATATGCACAGCAACTTGCCGTGCTAAAAGTCGGGGAGATATCTGAAATCTTTGACTATTCATCTAATGAATATCATATCTATGAGTGTCTTGGAAGGCAAGAAAGTAGACAGTTAAGTTTTGTTGAGGCTTATTCTCAAGTTGAACAGGTTTTGATGCAGAAACAGATTCAAGATGTTAAACATGATCTTATTCAGCAGTCTCTAGAATCGGAGGAGGCAATTATTAATCAAAACTTGCTGGATACTTTTAGAATAGAGATCTACAATTGAGAACCCTATGATTAGACAGCATTTTCTTTTACTTGGACTGCTATTCCTTCCGTTATTACTTCATGGTCAGTCGGGAAAAATAACAGGCACAATTACAGACTCTGAAACGAATGAACCTCTATTTGGAGCGACGGTATCCATTAAAGGAACCACAATTGGTGCATCCGCGGATTTAGATGGAACATATCTTATCCTAAATGTCGCACCAGGAACGTATGAACTTGAGTTTCGATATATCGGTTATCAATCTGTTACAGTTCAAAATGTCGTTGTTCGTACAGATTTAACCACCACACAAGACTTAGCACTGCAATCAAGTGTGGTTGAAGGGGATGAATTAGTTGTGCTTGCAGAGCGTCAGGCTGTGATTAAAGATATTACAAGTTCAGAGGCTAGGGTAAGTAGTGAAGAGATTGACAAATTACCTGTGCAAGAGATAGGCGATATTATTCAACTACAAGCAGGGGTCAATGTTGGCAATAATGGAGCCATTCATATTAGAGGAGGTCGAGCATCCGAGGTATCCTATGTGGTGGATGGAATTCGGGTTACAGATGATTATGATGGAAGCTCTGGATTGCGCATTGAGAATGAATCTATTCAAGAGCTACAAGTGATCTCGGGGTCATTCAATGCAGAGCATGGACAAGCACTTTCAGGCATTGTTAATGTTGTAACCAAGTCTGGTGATAATGATTTCGAGGGATCAGCACGCATCTGGAGCGGAGGGTATCTTGCTACTAATAAATCCCATCTTTATGATGGCATTGGTACATCATTGTCATCAATAGATCCTTTACGTATGCATAATGAGACCATCTCACTTTCAGGACCAATTATTAAAGACAAGCTCACTTTTTTTGTAACTGCACGAAATTTTGCAAATCAAGGATGGCTCAATGGTAGAAATCTATATGCCCCTCAAGGAAAATATGTGGATAGGGTTCCTTTAGATACAGATTTATCAACGTATAGAACAATCTACAATCAACAAGTGGACGTAAACTTGCCTTGGTACTCTATTGATACCGTGGTTGTGAGTGGGGTTCCAATGCTTGAGATTCGTGATAGTGGGGTAAGAGATAGCTCACTTGTGAATATGAGTGAGTATCAATCTCAAAGCATCCAAGGTAATCTTGAGTTTAAGCCTTCCCAAAAGTTAAAATTCAATCTAATTGGGACGTTTGCTAATGAAAAGGGGAGTGGTTTTAGTTTTTCAGATAAATTTGCACCCGGTGGCCAGAATACGACGTACAGGGATAATTATTCCTTTAACTTTAAAACAACATATACCCCCTCAATCAATACGTTTTTGACGTTCAATGTAGCCAACCGCTACAATTCCTTCACATCACGACTTTTTGATGACCCTTGGGATCCTCGCTATTTCAACTATGACAATCTCTCCAATCCACTTTTTGGAACCGATAATGTCTTGTATGGAAACCAAATTCCAAACGCGGGTCAGTTTAATACGTACGGCACAAATAACTCTCGTTTTTTCCGCTCAACCAATACTTGGATAGCAAAGGTGGAGGTGTCTAGCCAAGTAACTGACAGACACTTTCTCAAAGCGGGGTTTTCAGCGCAACTTGATGAACTACAATATCATAGTTACTCATTAGTACCACTTACTCAGGAAGGGGTTTCAGTGCCTGAGGGTACACCGGAGAATCTTCTGCCCTTTTTAGAATTGGGTATACCAGAAGTCAACACACCAGGTCACCAAAAATACACGGAAAATCCACGTACACTTTCTGCGTACATCCAAGATAAAATGGAGTACGATGACTTAATCGTTAACATTGGTCTTAGGCTCGATTACTTTGACCCAAACACGCTCATACCTAGCGATCCGGAAGACCCAGATATTTTTCTACCTACGAAAGCGATTAACCAATATGATGATACCAATGGTAATGGTGAGCAGGATGCAAACGAACGCTCTCTGACTGTAGAGGATCGCCAAGCGTATTGGTGGACTCCAGCAAGTATCAAGTATCAACTGTCACCTAGACTGGGTATTGCCTACTCTATCAATGAGGGTGGGGTTATCTACTTTTCTTACGGGTATTTCTTTCAAATGCCATCCTACGATAGGATGTACACCAATAGTCAAATTTTGCTCAACCAAAGTGGATCTAATCAATCACTTTTTGGGAATCCTGATTTAAAACCTGAAAAGTCCATTCAATATGAACTGGGGTATAAACAAGAAATCTTCGAAGGGACTGCTATCGAACTAGCCGGTTATTATAAGGATACAAGGGACTATGTTTCGAGTAGACCTCAAGTAACGGGGTCTTCCTCAATTATTTATGGAACCTATATTAATCGTGATTTTTCTAGATCGCTTGGGCTAACATTTGCATTCAATCAATACGTCAGTTCTAGATTCAATTTTGGGCTAGATTATACATTTAGTACAGTGGAAGGAAGTAATTCGGACCCCGCCTCAGAATTTTTTGCAATTATTGCACAAGGGGGGAAGATTGATGAATCGTCACAGTCTCAAGCCTTGACTAAAATCATTCAGCCACTAGATTGGGATCGAGCTCATATTCTAAATGGATCCATGTTTTATTCAGGTCCTTCTTGGGGAGTTAATTTACTTGGTCGCTTTAGTACAGGTACTCCTTACACACCTGCACGTGATATTCCAGGTGTCAATGTTGGAGAGGTAGCAACAAATCGTGATTTAAGAAATACTGCAAGACTTCCTGCACGACTAACCTTTGACATTAACGCTTTCAAACGATTTGATATATCAGGGGCATCCGTGGAACTATTTGGCAATGTATACAACATCTTTGATAGTAAACTCATTAATGCGGTTTACAATGACAGTGGATTAGCGACACGACCACTTCCCGCACGAATTATACCCAATGCACACCCTGATTATTACCATAATCCAACCTTTTATGGTGAACCCAGAAGAGTGCAAGTAGGTGTTCAGGTAGCTTTTTAAAGAGTAGAAAGACAGCATGATCCACACAACCAAACAGCTAGGTTTATCGATTGCAATACTCGGCTTGTTGAGCGTCGTTTTCCTAGATATTTCGCTAGCTCAAGAGTATACCCCAAGTGATGAGCGATCCTCATTTGACCAACGTAAGGTATCTGTGATGGACGGTAATCGTCTGCGCGCAAGTTATCACAATACAGGTCATGCTGGACGAAGATCTTCGGATAACCTCAGCGAGTTAATTTTTGAGTTCCCAAAAAACACCAATAGAGAGTACATATACTTCATTAGTACAATGTTTGGTACGGAAGTGCCCGATATGAGCACGCCAGAGGATGATGAGTTTCCCATTGTAAGTGTCGCCTCTTACAAGTCAAGTCGAGATGGACGGACGAACTGGTCTCTCAATCCAATTAAAGGATATGCTCGTGACGACTCAGATGAAATCGCGAGAAGTGATAGAGGCCCAACAAGCCCTTTAGGTAATACATGGCCTAATACGTGGCCAGATAAGTTAAATGATGGGGGAGATGGATGGCCCAACTCGTGGAATGGTTTTTTTGGAAGAGACCAGTTTAATGCTGATGTGGAATTTTACTACAAAGCTGGAGACGATACATATACCAGATACAACGGGACAAGGTTTGCCCCAGATCAAACAGATCCATCACGTGGCGGTTTAGGGATAATCATGGATACAAGAATCCTTGCATGGTCTCAAACATTAGTCAATGCTACTCACTTCAATATTTTTGAGATTAAAAATGATGGAAGCTATGATTATCCAAGGATGGCCTTTGGACTTTGGATCGCTGACTTTGTCGCAGGGGGTGGGCCATTAGATACTCCTGAATTCGATAATATCCGTTCTATAGCCTACATCACTGACCAAGACAGACAAAGTGGTGGAAATGTTTTTGATGGTGGCCTGATTGGTCAAATGGGATTGAAGTTTCTAGAAACACCAGGAAATGCCATTGATGGTATCGATAACGATGCAGATAGTGATTATTACAATCAAACTAACACCGAGCTCTTTAACGACGAAAATGCAGACTTATATCAAGATCTAACCACAGCTCAAGGTGGGTACTACTCTTACAGTGCATTGATTGATTCTGTTATCCCACAATTTAATGAGTCAAATTTTGAAGAGCGTGTTATTCAACCAGGTGACAAAATTGTACGTATCCTAGACGATTATTCAAGAGTTATAGACGTGTATAACGGGTCGACTATTGAATCACAAGGGAGGATATGGGAATTTGATGGCCCTATCACTATTACAGAAGATGTTCTATCTCCTGAAGATCCCGATTTTGGTAATCACATTGATGGTTTAGACAATGACTTTGACGGGTTAATTGATGAAAACAGGCCTAATCACCTTCTGAAAAGTACATTCATTACAGCATCCAATACATTCGAACCACGCCCAGTCCGATATATAAACTACCTCCATTTCCAACCAGGTGATACTTTAGGCCGAGGGCTGATTGTTCCTAATGCAACGATTTCAGCACCCTCTAGTGATGAACTCAGATCATCCATAAACCCTAGACAAGGGTATCATACTTCGGCTCCAATGATTGATGAAGGAAGAGAAGATGGTTTTGATAACGACAAAGATTGGACAGAAAGACTGGATGATGTTGGAATAGAAGGAGATCCTGATAGGGAGAGTGCTGGAAAAGGCGATGGAAGGCCGTCATCAGGAGCTGGCACATCGTTTCCAGGTGAACCAAATATCGATAAAACCGATGTGAGTGAAACAGACTTAATCGGTATTACACGTGTAAGAATTTTTGACGCGGGTGCTTTACAGGTCGTTCAAGATGCTGATATTTGGCTGAATTATTTGATTCCAGGTGAATTTGAAGAGAAACAAGGAACAGATTCTGATATTTTTGTTTCCTCTGGGTTGTTCCCACTTCTCCAAGGAACTTCTGAGCGTTTTGCTTTAGCCATTACAGCTGCACAGGAAAACGGTACACCTCAACAAGATCGAAATAGGGTAAATCTTCGTCTAGAAGATGCAACACGTGCGTATGAGTCTGACTACCAATTTGCAGTCGCACCAAACCCGCCCATATTACAAGCAGTCGCTGGGGATGGCAAAGTCACTTTATACTGGGACGATTCGGCAGAGAGCTCATTTGATCGCTACATAAACATTCAAACGGGCGATGGAAATGATTTTGAAGGATATAAGATTTACAGAACAACAGATGTATCCTTTGAAGAGATATTATCTATTACGGATGGATTTGGTTCAGGCACTTACTTGAGTCCACTAGCCATATATGACATTCAAAACGGGATTAGTGGGTTTCATCCAGTTGCGGATAATGGCTTACAGTTCAATTTAGGCAATGACTCAGGCCTCAAACGAATTTTTGAAGACACTGATGTAATCAATGGTAGGACATACTATTACGCAGTGACGTCCTACGATCGAGGTTTTGAAGAAGCAGGAATCTCACCTTCTGAATCACCAGTTCAAATTTCGCTAAATCCGGATGGCACTGTTATCCTCGGGCAGAATGTCGTAAAAATACGCCCATCCAAGGATCGAGCTGGCTATATTTCTCCTGATAATCCAAACGCTGAATTGGTATCTGGATCACCAGGTGGTACAGTTGACGTACAAATCGTTGATCCTTCTGCCGTTCGTCCGGATGCAGTATATGATGTTGTATTCGAGGATACATTGGTAAAAATTGATGGTGCACCCGATGAAATTCGCACTCAAAATTTCTCTATGAGAGAAGTAGGGTCAGGGACTCCTAAAGTATTGATTGATCGTTCCAAAGATTTAAATGGTCAGTTTA
>CAJXOH010000033.1 GCA_913057895.1 uncultured Bacteroidota bacterium | reverse complement strand
GGTGTAGACATACATGCCACTTGAAAGGGTGCTGGCATCAAACTCAACGCTGTGTACTCCTGCACGTTTTGTTCCATTCACAAGTGTGGTGATAAACCGTCCAGTAATGTCATAGACATTGAGTGTCACCATCCCTGACTGTGGGAGGGAGTAGGTGATTGTCGTGGTGGGGTTAAATGGATTGGGGTAGTTTTGGTCAAGGGAGTAGGAGGTGGGGACATCGAGCGTTACATCTTCATTGGACGTACCCACTTCACGCAACTGAGTTCGAAATACACCTTCACCTTGAGTCGCTGCATATAAATATTCTGCCTTCGATGATATCTGTAGCATAGCTACTGAGCGTGTAGACAACATCTCATTGATTACGTTCCATGAGCTCCCATTGTCAGGACTATGATATACCCCTCCATGCCATTCACTGGCATAGATATTGGACGGCTCAATCGGATCGATTACAATGGAGGTAATATGTCCATGATCTCTTGTGCCTTCTTGAATGAGTCTTTGTGGGGTTAAAATCTGAGACCAGCTAGCCCCGCCATCTTGTGACTGGTAGATTCCAAAACTATTACAACCCACCAAAATCGTTTGATCATCTTCAGGGTGTACAGCTACTGTAAGTAAAGAATTACGCGGGATGGGGTCATCCTCTTGCCAGACATCATTCCAACTTTCCCCTGCAGGAAGTGTTCCTTTGGCATCTATCCAGGTTTGGCCACCATCGGTGGTTTTGTATATCCCTCCTTCCCTCAAGGTAATGTAGACTCGATTGGGGTCTTGGTGACTGATGGCAATATCGGTCACATTTCTAGCTTGAGCGCCTGAGGGTAACCCGGTGTTGATTTCTTGCCAAGTCTTTCCACCATCTTCCGATCGATATACGCCCTTACTTTCAGCAAAATCTAACTCATGGGGATCTCCATGAAAACCAGCGGCCATAAATCCGGCATATACGATCGATGGGTTTGATGGGGCGAATGAGAGGGTACGTGCACCGTGACGGTTCCCCACTTCACCTGTTTCAAGATATAAAACAGGAGTCCAATTCAATCCACCGTCCTCACTCCGTAAGACATAGCTTTCGTGTTCATCGGAGCATAGCAACGTTTTTCCGGTGACATCGGCTGGATCGAAAACGGAACCGAATCCTTCTGGAAAAGCAGCATACCCATAACTGATGCCGCTCCAGTTCTCACCAGCATCATCACTTTTAAAAATGCCGCTTCGTCCATTTGCAAGAATCTTTGAAGAATCATTCGGATCTACTGCAATGGAGTGAATATCAGCGCCGCTGTACCCTTTGCTCCAGCTTACCCAATTTTGACCACCATCCTCAGATTTGAATACACCACCTCCGTAGTTGTTGACATACACAACATTAGGATCGTCCGGATGAACGACCATATCGATGGGGACGCCACTTCGTATGCCCGGCGGGCCATAAGGAGCCCCATTATTGCCTCCGTATCGAGTCCAGGAGAGCCCATTATTTGTGGAGCGATAAATTGCTTGAGCAGATCCTACATAAACAATACTGGAATCAGAGGGAGCAAACGCGACGGCAGTAAAAGGCTCTGCGTCATAAAAAAGTGTAGGTGTTACATCTGTCCACGTACTCCCAAAATCTGTAGAGCGATACACCGCACCGTACGTGCCTTTATTGTAATCATTATTGTTCCCGGTGGCTACAATTACAGTGCCAGGATTTGCTGGATCCCTGTCAGCTCCTCCCATGAACATACTCTTACTTTCACTGATTCCCTGATTGCTTGGGAGCCATGTAGTTCCTCCATCTTCAGATTTATACATACCTAATCCTGAGCCCGAGGCATACCCTTGATCGGGGTCATCCGTATTGGCTTCGCGATCAAAAATCCCTGTTGCTAGTAATAGTTGATTAGTGTTTGCAGGGTTGATAAACAACCATCTTGTTAAGCTGTTGAATTCTGCCAACAGGCTAAACGTTTCCCCGCCGTCGGAGGAGTGGTAAACAAACCCATTCACTCTTTCAAACTCGTTACCCCATTCTCCAGTGTGAGCTTCACCCATAACATACACAGAGTTCGAATTACCAGGAGTGATTTCAATATGACGTATGGTTAACGGAGACGTATCAGGACTAGGGTCTAAATCAATGCCATTGTCTTTCTTTGACCAATTGTTTCCTCCATCAGTCGATTTGTAGAGACCCCCTCCGAATTCCAACCCAGCCCACATAGTATCATCATCGTTAGGGTCTATCTTTAAAGCGAAAACAGGAATCGCATCTTTCGAAGGCCCTTGCCTGAACCCAATCCCATTATTGGCATCACTCCAGTTGCTCCCTCCATCGGTAGATTTTTGAAGCCCTGTCCAGGCATCGGTCACAAAAAGTCTTTCAGGATCATCAAAGCGGTAGCGGACATTATACCCCAAGCCACCAATGGGTCCACCTAAGTTCGTCCAACTATCAAACGTGAGGGGAGAAGCTTGTTCTGTATTGGAAAAATGGCGCACAAAACCCCAGCTGAAAGGTAAACCAGCTGATACAGCGAGACTCGTTTTTAAAAAACTCGCTCTGTCCATTTTTTGTACCCTAATGGGTGATAAATGAAGGGGATAAGTGAATGTTACTCAATGTAGTAAATATCCATTAACACCCAAAGCCTTACCCCACTACCTTATGAAAGGCTGCAATGTGTTGCTTGTCACCTTGGAGATAGACAATATCTCCTTGTTTGAGGATCTCTTGAGGGGTGATTTGCTCGAGCATGGTATCGCCACGCTTGATGCCGAGCACATTTAGCCCATAGGTGGCTCGAAGGCTCAGCTCTTGGAGGGTTTTGCCAACAATGCGGCGACTGTCCGTCTGAATTCGAAGGCAAGTGATGTTAAAATCAGCCAGCTCGGTTGGGCGATAGGTCTTGGGGCGAGCCACTTCATGATTGAATAGTTCGTAATTATCGGATCGTAGGGCTTCGACAAACTGGTCAATGTCGTCTTCAGGGACAAGGAAGTTGTGTAGCACACCCGTAAAGATTTGTACGGAGGTTTCGAATTCCTCTGGGATCACCTCATCTGCACCCAGCGCAAAGAGTTCGGCCGTCTCTTTGACATACCGCGTGCGCACGACAAGATGGACCGAATCGGTGATGGAGCGAATTGCTCTGATGACATCTCTTGTGGCAAGCAAATCAGAGATGGCAACCACGGCGACACGTGCCTCATCGATTTGGGCAATCTCCAAGATGTGTTCCTCGGTCGCATCACCGTAGAGGATGGGAACGCCCTTGGCACGTTCACGCTGAACGGTTTCGGGGTTAGTTTCAATGACGATGTAGGGGATGTTGCTGGCGGATGCTGCTTTGGCAAGGTTGCTACCGTTGATTCCATAGCCTATGATGACCAAGTGATTTTGGTACGCATGGTCGTGGGGTGCAGGGTCGTTGGGTGCAGTATCGCCAGGCGCGTGGGGTGTGAGGGTGTCGGGGTTCTCGAGTGTGGTCGTCCCTACTGCAGAAAAAGGCAAGACTTTGGTCACAGGGGCAAGTTTATCGGCAATGGTTTCAGAAAAGATGATCACAAAGGGGGTAAGCATCATCGATAAGACCGAGACAGACAAGAAATACTGATTGGTTTCGGGGGTGAGTAGCTCATATTGCAGACCCACTTTGGAAAGAATAAAGGCAAACTCCCCAACCTGGAAGAGCGCAAGACCCGTCAGAATGAGGGTTCGTGGAGGATAGCGAAGTACCGCTACTGCCAAGGCTGCAATAAGTGACTTAACCACGAACACAAGTGCAACGAGCCCTAGGATGACTCCAATGTTGGCCAAAAAGAACTGCAGCTGCAGAAGCATCCCAATGGAGACAAAAAAGAAACTGGTGAACAACTCCCGAAACGGCAAAATGACACTTGTGGCTTGGTGGCTGTATTCGGACTCGGAAAGGATTAACCCCGCAAGGAAGGCGCCCAATGCGAGCGATAGCCCTGCCTCCGACGTGAGGAAGGCCACAGCAAAACACAGAGTAATTGTGACCAGTAAGAATAGCTCCTTGCTGTTTGTCTTGGCAACAGAGTGCAGCACCTTTGGGACGATGAATCGAGCACTCACATAAGTGATGGCCACAACGATTAACGACTTACCCACCAGTGATGCAATACTCATGGCCACATTACTAGTATCCCCAGCGATAATTGGAGTGACCAGCATCATCGGAACCACAATGATGTCCTGAAAAATCAGGATGCCAAGCGCATTACGCCCATGTGGAGCAGAGATTTGGCGACGATCTTGAAGCGTCTTGAGCACAATCGCGGTACTGGATAACGAAAACAGAAACCCCACAAAAACGGACTCATTCCACGGATTGCCCAAGACTTGATACGACACACTAGCTACCGCTGCGGTCACACCCACCTGCAAGGCTCCCCCGATAAAGACGGTTTTCTTGATGGAGGCCAATTGCTTAATGGAGAGCTCCATCCCAATCACAAAAAGAAGTAGAATCACCCCGATTTCTGAAAGGACTTCGACCTGATCGACTGCATTAATGAGACTAAACCCGTACGGACCAATAATGACTCCTGTCAGAAGAAACCCGATGATCGAGGGCACCTTTACTTTTTGCAGTGCATAGACGATGACCACGGAGAACCCCAGTAGTATTAGCATGTCTTGTAGCAGTGGAATGTGGTGCATTGGATCAGTGAGGGTGTTGGGATTGCATCTAACGTGCAAAATAACAACATTACATGTAGATACATCTACATACAAATCACGCTGTCATTGCGTTCATCGTTAGGCAGTTCCTGCGAGATTTGATTCAACAAACGGCCGTCAATGCGGCCCAAAAGGAGGCAGTCATGGGACTAAAGAAAAATATGGGAACCGCGGATCGGTTGATTCGCCTTGTCGTCGCAGCGGGCGTAGCTGCACTTATCCTCACCGGAACGGTTTCTGGCGTGCTTGCCATTGCGCTTGGTGCTTTTGCAGGAGTCTTTGTACTGACAAGTTTCATGAGTACGTGCCCACTCTACATGCCGTTTGGTCTGTCAAGCCGGAAGTAATTGTTTGGGTGGTTCTTGGGCTTGAGTTGTGGCTCTGCGATGGTGAAGCAGGGCAATTGTAATCAACCCTGAATAATCTGTGAATATTTTCGAAAATGTGTTACGATCTGTCCCTTATCTCGCTGATTTTCAAGGGAAGCAAGTACAAGATCAGCGAGTTCCGTTTTATAGGATTCATGTATAGTAAATCCATTTATGTATAAAAAAGTGAGTGCGCATGCTAAAGCTGTCCTTTTATTGCCATCCAAGAAAGGATGCCTCATTGTTATACATGCGATGTAGGAAGCAGCCATTTCAAAGACATCGTATAGCAATTCACCTTCAAAGCTAGTCTTAGGTGAGTCAACACACGCATCAATTCCATCTGAATCACGGATTTCAAGTGCTCCGCCGGCGCTTTCAATTTCTTGTTGATGAATCCAAATGATATCATCTTTCGATAAAAAAACAGTCGAAGCCACTACTCAGCCAATTTATCGAGAGAATCTCCATGCTTTCTGCGGATTTCTTTGTAGGCTTCGGATACCTGATCTGGATGGACGAGGGTTCTTGGACTTAATACGATAGTACCATCATCATGTTCAGCTACATGAAAATACTCAGTCTTTGCTCCTCTAAGAGTGATTCTCTTTTTGGAATCGATTCGAGTGTCATATTGTGTTACTGGGTGGGACATGACTGTTATTGTTTTTCTTTTCAAGATACAGAAAGGTGGGAATTCCCACAATTATTGATGTTGGAATAGTATAAGTCGTCATCCTATTGCTTTGTCTCCTGATTGAATGATGTTCCGTGTTGCCAAGGTCAAAAAGCAAATAGATTATTTTGGGTCTATGGGCCACAAAACCTCGATATCACTATCATCGCGATTGAGCCACATCCAAACGACCATAGATCCAATCCGTACAAAAGTATAAAATTGTCGAATCTGCCTGCTACAGACCATAACGAATAGATTCAAGCTACCACAACTAGTTAACTAACTGTTAACTATTCTGTGTTTTTTCACTAGGTGGGGTTGTGGATATTTAGTGTATGGAGAAACGACTGTCTGTTGCATCATTTTTTGCACCACAATCTTTAGCCTGGCTTATAGTGTTTGGCTGGGTGCTGGCATCTTGCGGCACAGAAACAACGCCAACATATACTGTGGCCACCACTGTTACCCCAGAAGGTACGGGTACTGTTACGCATACCCCTACAGGCTCTTCGCATGATGAAGGCACTGAGTTGTCCTTTACCGCAACGGCGTCGGATGGCTACCTATTTAGTGTTTGGCAAGGAGATCTGAGTGGGTCGTCAAACCCAGCATCACTGCGCTTAACCAAGGACGTGCAAGTCACTGCACTCTTTGAAAAGAAGACCTATCCACTCAATGTCATAGTTGAGCAGGGCGGCAGCGTCACTGAGCAGGTGATCCAGGCGAAGACCGAGTATGAGGCTGGTACAGTGGTGCGACTGACGGCGATACCTGACACGGGGTGGGAGTTTGTGTCATGGACAGGTGATGCCGAAGGCACAGAGCCTACACTAGACGTTACGGTGACATCCGCGATGACCATTACCGCCACGTTTGAGCGGAAGACCTATCCCTTGACTGTGATTATCGAAGGGGAAGGGAGTGTAACGGAAACGGTCGTTCAGCAAAAGACGGACTATGAGTATGGTACATTGGTTTACCTAAAAGCCATACCAGAAGCGGGGTGGGCATTCACAGGGTGGAGTGGAGATGCCACGGGGTCAGACACGACTGTAACGATCTTGGTGGATACCACACGAACGGTGACCGCGACGTTTGAGCGACTGGCTTGGACTCAGCAGATTGATACGGTGTTCTTTGACTTTCCAGAGCACAAAAATCAGACCGGTGCATGGATGGGCGAATTTGACCGTGCGATTTATTATGTCAAAGATGGCGTCGAAAATCTAGTCGGCGGCGGTGTTGATTGGTGGGATCCAAATAGACAAGAGGGCCCCCTTTTTCACTTTTATAAACCTAATGGTCGCTGGGAGTTTTTAAAGCTTTATGACATTGAGACCTCTGAGTTTAGAAATTATGAGTACTTCGCTGATGGAACGGGGTTTTTAACATGTGATCATGGTCCAGAGTGGCGAGTTCCTGATAACGCTGACTGGCCTCTTGGTCATATGTTTGTAGGTATCATGGGGGCGAATAATGTTGATTGGCATCAAGTATCTGAGGTTCGCAACTTTTATCACGATTGTAGTTATGGTGATCTAAATCAAGATGGGATTGGTGATGTCGTTGGTGGACATTTCGGCAATCGTATAGAAGGCTTACAAGACAATCCACATGTCTACTTTGGGCAACCTGGGTATAATTACGATGTCCAATTCAACATAATTGAGTTAGTAAATCAAGACCAAGCTTGTTGCCACGATGTAGAGATCTTCGACATCGATAACGATGAGATAAACGAACTTATTCGTATCGAATTCAATAATGAATTTTGGTGGTACGATACGTATCAATTTAATCTTGAAACCTCTGTTTTTGAGCATGAAGAAACACACCAAGTAACCTATAAACCTGCTCAAGTCCCACTTTCATATGATTTTAATAACCTTGTAAATGGAGCTCTTGTTAATTCTGAAACTAAACGGTACACAAAGAAGCGACTACATGATTTTAATAATGATGGAAAATGGGATTTTTCAACTCACATCCCTGAAATTGATTATCAGGTAGTTGTGATGAGCACACCGGATGGATATGAAATAATAACACTTTCGGAGCAAGGTAATGTAGATGCCTCAGGAGCTAGTCTATCCATCAAGGATTTTGATGTGTTTGACTTAGAAAATGATGGGGATCCTGATGTTTTACTTAGAAGCTACTACCAATTAAACGGAGGGGTTATGGATTTGTCAAGAGTCATCTTTATCAATGACAATGGTGTGATGAAATCTCTAGAAACAGATAAGTTGATTATCTCAGGATCCGATACACCTAGACATGCTGTCCCGTTCGTTAAGGACAATTTGTTGCATTTTCATGGACATATCGATGAAATAATGATTAACGGTATAAATCACACCAGGATATCCACTATTAAAACTTCAATTCCAGCCTCAAATTGGTATGAAGAATAAAGCAAGATTTTTAGTTTACCAGACTTTTATAGTCTGTCTGCTTATTTGCAGTAATCTGCTAATTTATTCAACAGCCAATTCACAAATGTTATATGGTGATAACCAGGCTGGAAACATTCGCTTTGGGAATCAGGCTCGTTCCTCACTTGTCGATTTTTCAGTGGGATCACTGGATGATGTGAATAGGCTAGATAACACCCAATTATCAAATCTTCTTGGGGATGTGAACCAAAGTGGAAGTGTAACGGCCATTGACGCCACGATAACGCTTCAATATGTCGTGGGTGCTGCGCAGTTGACAGACGCCCAGGTTAATCTAGCCGATGTCAGCGGCAATGGAACTGTGAGTTCGTTGGACGCCTCACTTATACTACGCCGAGTGGTCGACACTAATTATCGTTTTCCTCGTCAGGATATGAGCTATCCACTTGCGGTAACGATCCAAGGAGAGGGAAGTGTGGATGAGGCTGTGATCTCCACAAAATCGGAGTATCAATATGGCACGGCTGTAAGACTTACAGCTCGAGCCGATGAAGGTTGGAAATTCAGCGGTTGGAGTGGTGATATTTCAGGAACGGATACCAGCGTTACGATAACGGTCGATGTAGCTAAAAATGTCACGGCGACATTTGAGGAGGCTAGGATGAAACTAAACCTCACAAAAACCGGCAGTGGAGAGGTTGGAGTAGCACCTGAGAAGGAGTATTACATGCCTGGAGATTCACTTCAGTTGATAGCCAACCCAGACTATGGATATCGTTTTTTGAGTTGGACGTATGGGGATTCAACGTATCAGAAAGACACAGTCAACGTCGTGGTTGGGACGACTCTAGACATAGGCGTTGAGTTCGAATATGGAGAGTGGGTGTCGAAGGCTCCTGAATATGATTATCCAAATAATACAGTGGGAGAATTATTACAAAATCATTATTTCCCAGGGTATTATTTGACACCTCAAATGATTTTCGAAAAGAAATATCAGCCTTATATCAATGAATGTTGGGGGGACGACCCACTTCGTAATTGCGAATGGACTCATAGGTTGTTTGGAAATACAGGTCTATACCTGGACTTCAATCAGGATGGATTACTTGACTACTTCGCGTTTCTGAATAATTGGCCTAATACGGAATCACCAGAAGAAATTGCAACTATTGATGGTATTTATATGCTTGTTAGCGACGTCCTTGGCCCAAAACCTGAAAAGCTATATGGTCCTATCGATCAAGAATTTTATGATAAGAATAATTACATAGATCTGGAGCTTGATGGAATTCCTGAGGTGTTGATGGGCAATTACCAAGACCACATGAGAGGTGATGGTGAATATGGTGAAATGAAGTCTAACCATATCGTAAGTTTTAATATTGATGGTACGATAAAGAATAACCTTTATGCTGGTGATCCAACAAGTTTTCATGATGCTACGACTGGTGATATTAATGGAGATGGTCTTGTAGATTTCCTTTATCAGTCTCAGCGCGATGATGAAACATTCGGATTGTGGTTCAATGATGGGAACGGTGGGTTTATTAAGGCAAATTCCAATGAATACTTTATCGGATTAGATACATTTGTTGGTGTTGATGGCCTTGGAAGACTGGTTAATTATGCTCTGCCAACAATGGACTTAATGGATCTTAATGGAGATGGATACCTAGACCTTGTTGTTGCTAATATGCATTACAGTGATTACACACCTGACGAGGGAGACGAATGGGGACATCTATCTCATCCTACTCGTGTTTATTGGGGCCAAGGTGATGGGAGGTTTGACTTATGGAATGATCATACAGATCTCCCGTTAGATTACGACTTAGATAAGTTTGAGGGTCTATCACCACTTGGTTTTAACATGATTGATTTTAACAATGATGGTCTGCAAGATTTAGTTTCTGCAATTACACCAGACTACGGTGGTTATGTGATACAACTACATCAAAATTTGGGTGGTAAACAATTTAAGGATGTAACCAAAACACATGTCATTGGTTATTACGATGTACATGTTAGAAATGAGTGTGTGGAAGGAACAGCAGAAAATAATTATGAAGATGGTGATCCCTCAGATTTTTATCATATCCGTCCATTTGATATGGATGATGATGGAGATTATGACTTGATACCTGGTAGTTTTGCAACATATGGATGCGACTTTAGAAGTGATATCTACTGGGAAAACCGTGATGGGAAATTCTACAGATCATATTAGGCTCATGAAAAAGTTGGTAATCCACTCAACATGTTTAGCGTTTGTGTTATCTGTTACTCAGTTATTTGTAGTTGAGATTACCGAAGCCCAGTTCGTGCGTAATAATATTGAGTATAACATGCATTCATTCAGCCTGGATGAGGATTCTGTAGACCTTGATACACCCTATTTCCAGGTACAACGCTTTGGTTGGTTGAATGTATCCTTAATTAGCGAGGACTACGAAGGATATTATTATCCAGATACCTCAAGCTATCATGAACCAGGCCAGTTTGCCTTGTATTCAGACATGGCACATTATGGTGACTTCAACGGTGATGGGTTGAATGACTTTGCCATGCAATACGTGGTATTTCCACATACCCTAGAGCGGGAATCTGTCATCCCAATTGACCTTTTTATAAATGATGGTAATAACGGTTATGAATTGTTTACGGACTATACAAATGAGAGGCATCTCAATCATGTGCCTTATAGAATGAGGGTGGCTACGTTTAATGATGATGATTTTGATGATGCAGTTTCGGCTTCAACTGGCCTGATTACACGATTACCAGATGGGGATTATTATAATAAACCTGAACCCTTTCAGGTTTTAGTATCCAATGGTGATGGAACCTACAGAGATGCGACATATGAAGTAGAAGGGCAACAGGATAGCACTAATGTTCCAACATATGATTTCGCCCATGATCTTGCTGTTGGAGACATCAATGGCGATGGATATGATGATGTCTACCAAGGGATGCACCTTTTTTTCAGTAATGGTGATGGATCTTTCACAAATATGACTGAATCTCTGCCTGATGAGTTTTCTTACAAGGGGGAGTATCGTGGATATATCATGTCTTCGGAAATTGCAGACTTGAACAATGATGGTTTTGGAGACATCATCGCGCTGTATAGTGATTGCGATGACTCTTGTGGAAATACACCATCTGGATACATTTTAATGTCACAGAATAATACTGGGTCTCTTGAAAATCGGTTAACTCTTGAGCTTCCAAAAGGACGATATGGTAAGGAGAATACAAAATTCAATTACACTGTCGCCTATGACGTAAACTTAGATGGATGGTTGGATGTCGTTAGTGGAATTACAAGAGCAACTCCCTATTACGTTGGATCTCACCTTCAAATTTTTATGAATCAACAAGGACAAGGCTTTGAGGATCAAACAGAGCAATTTGTGACGTTTCCTAATGACTCAGATACTATGCATGGGGAAGGAGCTATGTATGTGCTAGATATCAATAATGATGGTGTTGACGACATACTTCATGCATTGAATGCAGTTGGCTTTAGAGCGTATTTGCATGATGGGCAAAAACTTAAGCTCGTAGATCATACATGGTTCCCTCATGTGTATGATTATCATATCTCTAATAATGAAAAACCTGATGATCTTTTCCCAGATTTTGCTTCAAAAGCTTTTCCAATGCAAATTGATAATATGGGACCAGTAGACTATGTTAGTATATACATATCAAATGGGGGTAACTTTTTCTCAGATAGATCATCCACGTTTTACTCGGTCATTGCAAAGAAGCCACTACGAGTGAAGGCTCCAGAAGAGCCAATGACCATCGTCGATGGCGTGGGTACAAACACGGTGTTATCCGGTAATTCCTATAGGATAACTTGGCAACCACAAGAGATTGTTGACGCTGTAAC
>CAJXOH010000032.1 GCA_913057895.1 uncultured Bacteroidota bacterium | reverse complement strand
ACTCACTACTTGCCCCATTAGCCATCTCATTACCCTCCTCATTACCCGCAGCCCACACCACGGTTGATTCAAGTCCAATGGCCGCCTGATCTCCATCCACCACATCTACTGCGTCCCCAAAATCATCCACTACATGTGACGCCTTTGTCGCGCTGGGTGAGCCCGATAGGTTGGCACTAGGCGCAGCAAGCGGGCCTGTATGCTCCAAAATCTCCAAAGCTAAGGGGTGATTGGGTATTCGAATCGCCACTGTGTCGAGTCCTGCGGTTACAATAGAGGGGACTTGCTTAGAGGCTCTCAAAATCAAGGTCAAAGGGCCTGGCCAAAAGGCATCTGCACACGCTTGATGCGCTTGGCTCCAATCCTCAACGAAAGGTGCGAGTTGCTCAACAGAAGCCCCATGTAGGATCATAGGATTGTCTTTGGGCCGCCCTTTTAGCGTGTAAATCGAGGCCAATGCGTCTGGCTGCTCTACCGATGCCGCAAGTCCATAGACGGTTTCGGTGGGAATCGCTACAACCTTGCCATCACGTAGTTGCTGAATGGCTTCTTGTGCACTGATCACCTGACTCATACCATGCGCTCCGTCCACCTGACTCATACCAAAACCTCTTCGAGTTCTGAATCAAACAGTGCGCTCACCTTCACATTCATTTCACTCACAATTCCTAACAGATAATCACACGCCGTCTCGACGGAATCAATGCCCTGAATGATCAATCGAATTTCGTCATTTTTCTGAGCCATTGTGTATGGATGAGCGTCCTCAGCCTGCTTACACTGCTCCATGAGCGTTGCAAAACGACCTTTTTCGTAAAATGCATCTGCTGTTCGAGCCGTAGATTTTGGGCACAACAACCACATTTTATCAGATCGAATCGTGCACTTTGTGAGTAACCATTGCCTACAAATCCACTTGAGCACGGCTGCATACACCACATGACGCGCCTCATCAGGTAAAGTGCCAAAACGATCTTTGACATCACGTACCCATTGAGCCATCTCTGAGTACGTTGAAGAGGACGCAAGGGTTCGGTATAAATTAATCCGTTCTACACTGTCTTGAATATACTCTTGATCGAGTAGGGCAGAGGGGTCAAATTCAATCGTAGGATCCAATGTGTCAAGATATCGTTGGACAGATGGTAAACCTTCCAATACGGGACTGATGTATCCATTATTTGTCTTATCCTGAGCTTCTTTACCCCCATTATCCTGTGCGCTAACCTGCTCCATAGAACGTGCTCCGTCCATGTTTTCCATACTGGATGCATCCCCTTGTTTCACCCCAAAAAGCTCCGAAAATTCATTCTCTTTGAGCTCTTCGACGGTTTCGTTGAGGATCTTGGTGTAGAGTTCAAAGCCAATGTCTTGGATAAAGCCACTTTGCTCGGCACCAAGTAAATCCCCTGCACCACGTATATCCAAATCACGCATCGCAATATGAAACCCTGATCCTAAATCCGAGAACTCTTCTAACGCCATCAAACGCCGGCGTGCATCCGAAGGTAAATCGCTCAAAGGCGGGGTAAGTAGTAAACAAAACGCTTTACGGTCAGAACGCCCAACACGTCCACGCAACTGATGCAATTCACTCAGGCCAAACGTATGGGCTTGATGGATGATCATCGTATTGGCATTGGAGATATCGATTCCATTCTCCACAATATTGGTAGAAACTAGCACATCACACTTGTGTTGGGTAAAGGAGCGAATCACCGACTCCAACTCTGTGCCACCCATCTGGCCATGAGCCATCTTCACACGGACGTTTGGGCAGAGTCCACGAATCATGTCGGCAAACTCCTCGAGATGCTTCACGCGATTATGAATCACAAAGACTTGACCGCCGCGATCCACCTCTTGCATGATTGCTTCTTGAATGAGTGCCTCGCTAAAGGCATGAATCTCGGTTTCAACAGGTTGTCGGTTTGCCGGTGGCGTTTGTATTACGCTTAGATCGCGCGCACCCATCAAGGAAAAATGAAGTGTCCGTGGAATCGGTGTTGCGGTGAGCGTGAGTACATCCACCGTCGCGCGGAATGCCTTTAATTTATCCTTGGCCGCAACCCCAAAACGTTGTTCTTCGTCCACAATCAATAGACCAAGGTCTTTGAATTGCACATCTTTTGACAGGATGCGGTGGGTTCCAATCAAAATATCCAAGCGGCCATCGGCGAGTTGGGCCAAACGCTCTTTTTGTTCTGCAGGGGAGACAAACCGAGAAATGACCCCAATTTTAACGGGGAAATCGGCCATTCGCTTCTCAAAGGTGCGAAAGTGTTGCTCAGCCAGAATCGTAGTAGGGACTAGTACTGCCACCTGCTTTTGATCCATCACCGCTTTAAAAGCCGCCCGAATCGCAACCTCTGTCTTGCCAAAGCCTACATCACCACAGACCAATCGATCCATCGGTTTGTCAGATTCCATATCCTGTTTAATAGCCTCGATTGTATGGTTTTGATCGGGCGTCTCCTCGTATTCGAACCGAGCTTCCATCTCACGTTGCCAGGGTTGATCGGGGCTAAATTGATACGCACTCATGGCCTTTCTCTTGGCATAGAGTTGGATAAGTTCACGCGCAATATCTCGGACTCGTTTGCGTGTTTTTTCCTTCTTTCGCGCCCATTCACCCGAGCCTAAACGGGTCATTTGTGGCTCAACACCTTCCTTGCCAGAGTATTTCTGCAATTTGTGCAGGCTCGTTACATTGACATACAACAATGAATCACCCTGGTATCGGACGACGGCAGATTCTTGAATCGTTTCTCTAACCTGGATCTTCTGAAATCCCTCAAATCGCCCAATTCCATGGTCCACATGGACCACAAAATCCCCCACATGTAGGTCACGCAACTCCTTCAGTGAAATCCCCCCACGTGTACGTTTTTTACGCACCTTGGCTCGGTGGTATCGTCCAAAGAGTTGATGATCTGTAAGCGTGACCTGATCACCCTCTTGTGTGGATAGGATAAACCCTTCGTGCAACGATGCGACTTGGAAGGAGAGGGGAAGTGTTTCCTCATCAAGAAGGTCTTCGAATAACTCTTCAAGCCTACTTTTTTGAGAATTATGGTCACAAAGAATGGTAATCTCAGCGCGTTGCTCACGAACTCGTTCACGGATCCACTCTTTCACCTGCTCAATACGACCTTGAAATTCTGGCAATCGCTGTGTTCCCAAGTTCCAAGGAGTAAGCGTGCGACCTGTTTGGTCGAGCTCACGCTCTAAGGTTTTTGTGAAGGACCCTTGAAACCCAACTGGATGTTCCAAGAGTGTACGCATCCATTCCTTTTGATCCAGAGCCCATTGTTTTGGGTTGGGAATATCTTCTTCATGTCCTTTTTCTACAAGTGAGTCGTAGGCTTTGGTAGCCTCTTCCCAGTTTGATTGTATTGCATCACTGAGGACATCCGGCTGATCCACGACAAGCCACGTATCGCTAGGCATCCAATCCATTAAGGTCCCTTTCGCCACATCTCCTGAGGCTTCAGAACTATTGGGCCGTAGGTTTACCTCATCGATAAATGCGACCGATCGTTGTGAATCTGGATCAAACTCACGAAGACTTTCTATGTCATCGCCAAAGAATTCGAGACGGATGGGATAGGAGCCAGAAATCGACCAAATATCTAAAATTCCTCCACGTCTAGAATAGTCTCCTGTTGCATCCACGAAAGATGTTTTTTGATATCCCAACTCCTGGAGTTGCTTTTCGAGTGCTTCCGGGTTGATGGACGCACCTCTGCGCAAGTTGAGACTTCCTGTGGAAAATGACTCAGGAAGGACCAGTTTCTCTGCGAATCCTGCGATACTTGTGCACAAGAATAAGGGGTCGTTCTCATCCCATTCGTGAAGCCTCTCTAACACTTCAGTACGTTGTGCCATTGGGCGTGTGTCTTTAATGGCATCAAGGTCGTAGGGGTCAAATCCTGATCCAGGAAAGTGAAGAGCCCAATCAATCCCAGCTTCGACTAAATCAGACGCATCTAAGGCTGCTTGCTCTTCGGTTTCTCGGATAATTACGATGGGGGATTGAAGAACATCTCGTTGTAGGAGTGCCCATGCAAGCACGCAGGACGACCCATGGGCTTCAGAGAGCTTAAGGGTTGGCAGACTAGAACTAGGCGTGTTTCCAGTAGCTGGCCGTGCAGTTGACGCATTTTCAGTTGACGCACCCCTGCTTGACATGATTCCGATGGATCCAGTCTGTTGCCTAATGACCTTGGATAGATGAGAAAGTATGCGTAGTTCAGCCATTCTTGCTCATCCTACGGCATAAATAATGGAGAGCGTAACCAGAATCGATCGGTCGTCCACCCTAGTAGTAGAAAAAGGAGCCCAGGAATTAACACCCAGGGATACCGTTCTTGAATATCAGTGTAGATGATTTCTTCAACTTCGGTTCTCTCCATTTCATCAATTTGATCATAAATCTTTGTGAGTTCTTCCGTATCAACTGCCCTGAAGTATTGTCCACCCGTTTTGGTCGCAATCTCAGTGAGCATTTCTTCATCCAAGTCGACGCTCACATTTTGATAGCGTCGGCCAAAGATAGGATCATCGACAGGGTAGGGGGCGGTGCCTCTGGAGCCAACCCCAATAGTGTAGAGTTTGATTTGATACGTTTGGGCTAACTCTGCAGCTGTGACTGGATCAATTTCTCCAGCATTATTCATCCCATCTGTGAGCAGAATAATGACTCGACTCTTCGCATCGCTATCCTTAAGACGATTCACAGCCGTTGCCAAGCCCATTCCAATGGCTGTTCCGTCTTGTATCTGTCCCATTTTTAGGTCACCGATCACATTTTTGAGCAGTGTATAGTCTAATGTGGGAGGACAAGCGGTATAGCTTTGCCGTGCAAAGACAACCATGCCTATTCGGTCACTTAAACGGCCATCCACAAAATCCAAGGCGACTTGGCGTGCTGCTTCCAGTCGGTTGGGTTTTAGATCCTCAGCCCGCATCGAGGAAGAAATATCCATCGAAATAACGATATCAATCCCCTCTGTCTTTTGCTCCACGGTCACATTTTCTTGTTGAGGACGCGCAAGCGCGGCTACTAAGCCGATAACAGCCAGTGAATAGAATATCGAGGGCAGAATGTGCAACCGTTGCCTCCACGATCGTGGTAGCTCTCCAAATGTAGTTAGGGACGTGTAGGTTAAGGACCCTTGCATGCCCCGACGAGACCACCCCCAACGAAGCCCCCACACTACTGGAAGGGCGACCAATAGCCAGAACATCATTGGAGCATCCCATTGGAGCTGTCCTAGGGTTGTTGTAGAAAACCACTCAATCATTTTGAGGCTCCTCCACAGCCTTTCTCATAGCCTCTAGGCGTTGACGGTCATCCAACTCCACCCTTCGTGCAAAATCTCTAGCATGCTCCAATACCACCCTAGCATGGTCCACCGTGGGTGTGAAACGAGCGAACTTGATTTTATCTGCTTCAAGTAGAACCGAGCGTGTCGATTTGACAAGCGATTCTGGATACCCATTGCTTTGCAGTGCGCGTAAGGTTTCATAGGTCGTCATCTCTAGCGAACGGATTTCATAGACCGCCTCAATGTAGGTACGAATAGCATCTCCCATTTCATCGTAATACCGTTCAAACGTGCTAGAATCTTTAGCTGAAGAGTCTACACTACCCGACTGAGCACTGCCCGATTCAATTCGTGCCAATTCAGTGCCTTTTTGATCCAATTCATCACGAAGTGCTACCAAGGGGCTTTCAAAAATTGCGGGTGCGACAACGGGTTCTGGTTCATCGGGTTCGCGGTTGCTGACTCGCGTCCAAATAATCCAACCAATCAATAAGCCGAGGGCCACAATGGCAAGTGCCCAAAGTGTAAAGACCCACCAAGGTTGATTAAACGCATAAATCTCTTTTAGGGGGCGAAGCTCTACTTGCGAGGAATCACTCGGAAGAGAGGAGCCAAAAAAGATGGGGACTTGTGCACTAAATACTGTGGTATCTCGGCCATTGCCATAAAATTTGAATCCAATGGCTGGTAAAAGTGTGTCTTGGATGCCAAAGTACTGAAAACGAACCACGATGCTGTCCTGTCGAGCCTCTTGTCGGAATCGCTGAACGTTCACCACCTCGAGTTCACCCATGAGTTCGGAATCAGATCCAATCTCATCTGGCAGGTCAACCTCAGGATAAGCCGCTGTACCACGCACCACATATTGCACATCAAATTGATCCCCAATTCGAACCGTATCAACTGTGGGACGTGTCTCTACAGTCTGTGCAATCACCCCAAGCGGTCCCATCCACAATAATAGCCCCCAACCAAGTCCAAGCCACATAGCCTTCGACGAGGCGTCACTTCGGTTTCCCACAAACCTTTGTTTACATCTCATCCTCGGTGAATCCTCCGCTGGAAAAAGCTAACCAAAGGTTTGACGTAGGAATCATTCGTGTTAATGCGAATGGTATCGAGCTTCATCTTTAGGAACATCGTTTCCAGTGAGTTCTGAAGTCGAACATACGAGGCTTCATGCTCTTCACGTACGCGTTTAGAGGAGGTGTCCAACCACTGAGTTTCGCCAGTTTCTGGGTGTTTAACAGGGAGTAAGCCCATATTTGGGAGGGTTTTTTCGGCCTTATCTTCAATTTGAAGGCAGATTAAATCGTGTAGCCCCCTCGTCATTCGTAGCTCTTTCTCATACCCTTGATCTTGAAAATCTGAGGCGACAACCACGATGGATCGACGATTCAGCAGTCGATTCACATAATGAAGAGCCTCACGAATATTGGTTCCTTTACCCTTTGGATGAGCGTTGAGGACATCACGGATAATACGTAATACGTGTGATCGCCCTTTTTTGGGAGGAATGACTGCTTCGACGTGATCGCTAAAAAGAAGTAGCCCAACTTTGTCATTATTTTGAATGGCACTAAATGCTAATACGGCACACACCTCTGTTGCGACATCCATCTTGGATTGAGATTGGGTGCCAAAGAATCCACTTGGAGAGATATCGACGCAAAGCATGAGGGTTTGCTCTCGCTCTTCCTCAAAAACCTTAATAAAAGGGGACCCATTTCTTGCGGTAACATTCCAGTCAATTTGACGAACATCATCCCCAAATGTATACTCTCGAACTTCACTAAAGGCCATACCACGCCCCTTGAATGCCGACTGGTATTCACCTCCCATCACCGAATTGACAAGCCCTTTGGTTCGGATTTCTATCTTCCGAACCTTTTTGAGTAGCTCTTTCGAGTCCATTAATTAAATATACAAAGGTTGCTAGAGTGTGACGCGACACTATGCACAGAATCTTGAGTATCACCACACAATATCCGTAAGTCTATGAGCCACCACATTCTAACGATTAAACATCAAAAAGATTTCCTATATTTTTTCAGATCAGCCCAGGCGCTACATAATTGGCGCCCATGTCAGTAACACATCATACATCAGCATAATCGAGGAAAAGCCCCCATGGGAATTGACCCAATAGTCCAAGAGCGATGTTCGCAAATCATGCGTATTGCTCACAAACGCTATAACAAGACTGAAAAAAAACGGGTAAGTGTAGACCGCATCAATAAAAAATTGTCTCTCTCTAAACCCGAGCTTAGACAAGCCCTCGAGGTTTTATCAGAAAAAGGTCTCGTTAGTCTCGAAACCATCGGTGGTCCTTGGTTGTACGGTCATATCAAATTGACCAAAAAAGGGATTGAGTACGTACAAAAAATTGAGAAAAAGAAGGTCTAATCTCCCTAATTTAGGCTGTTCGGTTCAACAAACTAACCGGTAGGCCTTATGATTATTGGAGTTCCAAAAGAGATTAAAACACACGAAAATCGAGTGTCTGTGACCCCTGGTGGTGCGCAACAAATGACGCTCGAAGGACATCAAGTCCTAGTGGAGAAGGGTGCAGGACTTGGGTCTGGATTCACAGATCAAGATTACAGTGATGCTGGAGCACAAATTCTCGCTACGGCCAAAGAGGTCTGGGAATCCTCTGAGATGATTATGAAGGTCAAAGAACCCATTGCTCAAGAATATCCGTTGATGCGTGAAGGGCAAATCCTATTTACCTATCTCCATTTTGCTGCAAGTAAGGAACTCACGGATGCTGTTGTAGCCTCCAAGTGTGTAGCGATTGCTTATGAAACTGTGGAAGCTCCAGACCGAAGTCTTCCATTGTTGATTCCTATGAGTGAAGTCGCAGGTCGTATGTCCGTTCAACAAGGTGCAAAGTTCTTAGAGAAGGCTCAGGGAGGGCGTGGTGTTCTTTTGGGAGGAATTCCAGGGGTGAAGCCTGCACATGTGCTCGTCCTAGGTGGTGGAATTGTTGGGGTGAATGCCGCAAAGATGGCCTCAGGGCTAGGTGCTGTGACCACCATTATGGATGTATCACTGCCACGACTTCGTTATTTGGATGACGTTATGCCAGCCAATGTACAGACTAGAGTATCCAACGAAGCAGCGATTCGAGAGTTGTTACCTGAGACCGATGTCGTGATTGGTGCCGTTCTAAAACCTGGTGCCAAAGCTCCCCATCTTTTAACCCGTGAGATGCTCTCGTTGTTAAAGCCAGGCTCCGTGGTTGTTGATGTAGCCATTGATCAAGGTGGGTGTTTTGAAACCTCAAAGGCCACTACCCATGACAACCCTGTCTATGTTGTAGACGATATTGTCCACTACTGTGTTGCAAACATGCCAGGTGCTGTGCCATTTACCTCCACCATGGGATTGACCAATGTGACGCTACCTTATGCGTTACAGATTGCAAATAAGGGTTGGAAAAAGGCACTGTCTGACTCACCAGAGCTTGCCAAAGGATTGAACGTCTGTCACGGACATGTGACCTACAAAGACGTTGCGGAGCTTTTTGACTATCCCGTTACGTCACTCGAATCCCAAATTTCTGCTTGAGGGCTACCTTAGCAGCTAAATGACCGCTCATGCCGTGCACGCCACCACCTGGAGGTGTGGAGCTAGAGCAGAAGTAATGACCATCCAATGGCGCTTGGTAGGGGCGGGACCACGAAAGAGGTCGCTTGAATAGCTGTGGTAGGTGTTGCTTACCACTGTTAATGTCACCGCCTACATAGTTTGGATTGTACTCCTGTAGGTTCATCGGTCCAATGACGTGTTTATCGATAATGGTATCCCTGAATCCTGGAGCAAAACGTTCAATCTGACCGATTAAGGTCTCCGTTGCATCACCGGTATATCCATTTGGCGCGTGAGCATACGACCATAGCACTTCGTCTGTTCCTTGTGTACGTGACCGATCAAAACGACTTTGCTGCGCGACAAGGACAAAGGGTTTATCGGGCATAATCCCTTCATGGACTTCACGCTCGGCCTGTCTCATCTCTGCAAACGATCCACCAAGATGGAGCGTACCTGCTTTTTTGGCCTCTTCATATGCCCATGGAACAGGTTCTGAAAGAATGAAATCAACTTTGTAGGCGGCAGCTCCGTACTCAAAATTCTCCAAAGCTCGCTTAGACCCAGGAGACAAACGATGGCCTGCATACTCGACAAATGACTTTGGCGCAGTATCATGTATCACAATGGAGGTTTCGGGCAACGCATCAATATTGGTGATTTCTGCATTAGTGATCACTTGGCCACCATGCGTTTCCAAAAGCTTGATCATTGCTACAATCAGTTGATCTGTTCCACCTTTTGGAAATGGCCATCCAACACCATGCCCGGAGCACGCAAGAACCAAGCCAAAGGCTGTAGTGCCGGGTTCCTCAAACGGAAGAATTGAATGAGCGGCCATACCACCGACCAACGCTTTGGCTTTCTCGGTTGAGAATTGCTTGACAAACCTAGACACAGGCTGAAGCCCTCGAACGCCAAATTTCGCCATCAAAAAGGGATTATTTGGCCATCCTAGAGGAGTTAAGATATCCCGTGTGAGCGCGTACCAGTTTTTTGAAAATGGTTCAAATAAACGCTTGTACTTGCGCCCATCATCATCCAATTGACGAACAGTGTCGCCAAGTTCCCGATGTAACGAAACCCCATCACCACCATCCAGTGGGTGGACACAAGGAATGTCTGGCTGAATCCACTCCAAGCCGTACTTTTCAAGTCCCAATGACATAAAATAGGGGGATGAATACGCTGTTGGATGGATTGCAGAGCACACATCATGCCTGTATCCGGGTCTAATTAACTCAGCGGTTCTAGCACCGCCACCAGGTGTGTCATTACGCTCGAGTACAACGACATCAAGGCCCGATTGAGCCAGGGTAATCGCCGCGGCCAGACCATTAGGTCCCGCACCGATGACATAGGCGTCAGCTTTTGGGTATTCGGAACTCATAGTGGTGACCTCAACGGGCTTCTAATGGGTAAAGTTGAGCGAGAAGTTCATTTTCACGAACTCGAATCGGCGTTGTGTCGGGATCATTAGCCTCTTTATCGTCACTCCATCCACAGAGATGAAGCATAGAGTGAATCAACACGCGAGTCCATTCATGATCCACATTTACATTGTGCTCCGCTGCTTGCTCTACAATTCTAGGTGTACATAGAACAAGAGATCCTTCTATGGGTTCATCAGCATGCTCATGAAGTGGAAAGGTCATGGTGTCAGTAATTGAACCATCTTGGAAATGCTCCAAATGCAGACTCATGCATCGAGCCTCGTCAACGAGCATTACTTCGATGTCGCCAAGTTCTTTGGATTCAGCAAGTGCAACCTCTTTGCAAATATGTTGAATCTGCTCTACCGATAGAGGGGCATCTGGTCCTGAGTCACGTATGAGCTGGATAGAGTCACTGTAACTATCAGCCGTTACTTCAGGGGCCATAGTCTCGTCACTATCCTCATCATCCAAGATAGATAAGGCGAGGCTACTCATCATTAACTCTTCAGGTAAACTTGTAAAGTCTGCACGCAACAAAGATGCTGATACTCCTGCATAATGAGTGACGCCTGCTGGTTGTTCCAAAATGGTTGCTGTTAACACATGATCTGCCCGGTCAAATAGTACCACTTGTTGCAGCGCATCCGAGATCACCACCTGGCTGCATCGATGACTCTGAATGACGACACCAGGAGCAAAAACGGTTACCAAAGCGCCAAGCACCTCCTCAGAGGCGACCTCAAATTGTATATCAACCACGATTGTTCGACTCTGTGCCTCCGAGGAAAGGACCAAGCGCCAGGCTCCCTGTCCTTGGTCTGTACACTCCCCGCCAAGTGCTTCAGCAATGTGTGAAAGAGTGGAGGGATCAAAGTGTTGAATCATTTGGTCGCCCTAAATCCCAAGATTGAATCCACGTACTTGTGCATTACTCTGCTCAATGGATGATGGTAATCCAAGTTGACCACCGAATTCAGCATTCATACGGTCAATCATTCCTTGTGCCCGTTGTGACGCTTCTTGAGATAAGTTCTCATCCTGAGCCTGCTGGCTAACCACGTAATACACATTCTGTACAATCGAGATCACTGAATTGTTATAGACCAAGCTTTCACGCTTTGAGTTCACTTGCCCTTCCACGGCTTGTTTCTCAGCGGTGTACTCTCGTTGCTTGTTTATTTGTGCTCTCATTCGAGCTTCATTTGCTTGATCATCGAGTTCAATGACACGGTCTTGCAAGGCCAACCAATCTTCGTAGTCATACCCCAACAGCGTAAAGAGCTCCTCTTCGGCCTGCTGGGCAAGAGCATACGCTTCGTCATAGGCTTCTGCTCGAAGGAGTCGATAGGCATACAGGGTCATGGTAAGTGACTGGTCTTCACTATCGCGGAAAGGAATTTTATCTAGACCTTTAACCAACCATTCACGGGCTTTTTCCACTTCACCCGTCCGCATGTAGTAATCTGAGAGTTCCGTAAATGCAAAGCGGTAATTACCCATCATACGACGGATATTCTCATTGTAATACACATCGGTATTGTTGAACTCCGTGAACTTAAAGATGTTTAAGCGCTCCTCGTGAACAGCGGGATCCAATGTTCCGAAACTTCCACCAGGTCGACGCTTGGGTACCACACGAAACGCTTTGCCCTCATACTGGAAGTAATCACGCAAGCCAAGCTGAGATTGCCCAGAGACGGTATTGGCAAAATAGACGGGACGTAACCATTGGTTGTTTTGGAGAATATCCAAAATCATGATGTCTTGCGTTTGAAGGAAATATCGATCGTTGCCTTGCCCATCTTTCCCAGCAAATCGACCTTGGAGGTTCCATGTTACTGCATCATCCAGTTCCTCAACTGGTAGGGAATAAGGAACTGCA
>CAJXOH010000031.1 GCA_913057895.1 uncultured Bacteroidota bacterium | reverse complement strand
CTCACACGAAAATCATTCACAGCCTTTTGGTAGGCCTCAGAGCTTACAGAGATCTCCTGATCTTGAGGCGAGCACGCAACAATGATGAAACATAGAACCCAGAAAGTGATCGCAATTCCGATGCTATTCTTCATATAGAAAGAATTAGTACGTCCATTGATAAAGTCTAGGTTGCCCCTCATGCGTTCCGAGTAAGATATGCGAGGTCCCAGATATGGAGATAGGTACTATAGTGGAATATGCCCCTTGAAGGGTGACTCCAGATTTTGATGGAGGAACCAACGTAAATCTTTGTTGCGTTGAATCCCATGTAAGATGACTCACAGGGTTACCCAACTGCGGAGCACCAAGAGAGGGTCTCCAAAACGGGAAATTCCCAACGCTTAGAATATGAATCTCTGGCTCATTTGATGCATTTGTGGATTCCAAAACCACCCAATCTCTTATTGGACCTGTTTGTATTTCTGTAGGCAAAGGGACTTCATTATACCCTGACGGAGAGGAAATCCAAACAGTGGATTGTACTGTTTGCAAAGCTTTCTTTTGAATGGGAGATGGCGGTTGAGTCCCAGTCCAGTTTGGCCATAACTCCGCCAATGAAGAACTAGCATACTCTTTATACGTATTGACTGAAGAACCGAGGCTTGGGAATTCACGGCCCAGCTCATTAATCTGCTCAAATGGATAAGGAGTTCCATTTAGAGTTTCGACAATTAATCCACTAGGGATTCCACGTTGTTCAAAATCTGCAACCCATAGCTCTAGTGATGATTGTTCGGAGGGTTGAAGGCGAGAATTACGCCCTACATTCCCAGCCAGAATATCCATATCACCATCTTTGTTGATATCTGCGATCTCCACAGATTGCCAAAACCCAGCGGTTTGACTCAATCCAAGGGTAGGGGCAATATTCACCCCAACACCTGACGAAAAATCGAAAATCTGGATCGGCATCCACTCGCCCACTACGATTAATTCATCACGTCCATCACCTGTGACATCACCCCAGATGGCATCGGTAACCATGCCAAAAGAACGCCAATTTGGAAGCATTTGCTCACTAACGTCCTCAAATGGATATGTGTCTGTTGATAACAGCAATGACGTTGCATCAGACCCATAGGACCAAACGACAGATCGTCCCCCTATAAATAGGTATGGATCGGTTGAAGATGTAGCCAGAACAGAGCCATTCACTCGTTGGGGAGGCGATCCCTCCGAATCAGGTAGTAGTGTTCCATCTCCTTGATTGAGATATAACACATCTTGGTATACAGGGTGACCACCTGGGAATTGTCCCCCTCCACGTACAACCCACAGGTCGAGGTGACTATCTTGGTTTGCATCCAACATTAATGCACTGGCATCCTCGCCTTGCTCCCATTCTTGCCAAAGCTCTTTTTGTACACTTGAGAATGAGCCATCAGGTTGTTGAAACCACAATGATGCCGGCTGGTCATGTGAGCCACCCATAAACAAATCTTCTAGTCCATCTCCATTTAGATCTCCCGTTGCAAATATTGGACCTAATTGGCTGGCATCATAAGGGAGAGTTGGTTCGTCAATGAATGCATCAAAATCGTTTTCACTATGTTGAAGTGTTGTGAGCCACGAAGGTGTAACTTCCGTTGCATGAACAGACGATTCGGTCATAGTATTTTCATAACTCGACAACCAAACCCTCGATTCTGTGCTGAAAGACGCTTCGGACTGTTGTAATTGATGGATAGTGTTTACACCAAGGTCTTTATGAACAGACATAGATCCATCTCCCCAACGAACTTTTACAGAGTCAATGTCTTCTGTGTAGTCACCCAGCCCAAAATGAACTCCTGGCTCTACAGAAGATTGAAATCCTCTAGATAGGTAATGTTCTGATATCTGGATCTTATCTCCTGCCCACACTGTGATATGTGCGCCAATACCTTGGGTGTTCAATCCGGAGCCATTCAATTCAAATCGAACAAAATTTGAACTCTCAGGTGAACGCTCACGGGTCTGATTTATATAGACTGAGGCTGGGTCATTACTGTTGTTTGTCACAAGATCTAGATCACCGTCTCGATCCAAATCAACCCATGCAGTTCCATTAGAAAAAAGTCTATCTCCTAACCCCCATGCTTTGGAGCGATCGATAAATTCTGCGTTTCCAAGATTTTCATAGGCTACATTTGGGGATTTGGATGATGGCATTAAATCAAGCAGGGACATTTCTTCATCAGAAATTGGACTGAGCCTATCATCTGTATTTTTAACGTCCAATTGTTCTAAGGCCTCAATGTAATCCAAATCATTGGGAAGCATCTCTATGCCGTTGGTAATGTATAAATCTCGATGACCACTGTTGGTAAAATCAGCAGCTAACACAGCCCAACTCCAATCGGTTTTGGCAATCCCTTTCAACATCGCCATCTCTCGAAATACTGGCTCACCTTTTGGGCCGATACCTTGATGCATTTGAATGGTATTGTGGTTTGCATGCATTTGATAGCCTAGGTCTTGCTTGATTCGTGCTACCCGTGGCATATCCCCACCCCCACTACTCATGAATGTCTCTCTTGTCGTAGGCATCATATCCAAGGAAACAATGTCAGGGTACCCATCACCATTTAAATCAGCAATGTCATTACCCATAGACGAGTTGCTTGTGTAGGCAAAGACCTCACTGGCCACTTCCTTAAATGTTCCGTTCTTTTGGTTGAGATAGAGATAATCGTTCTCATGAAAATCATTACCTATATAGATATCAGGCCAACCATCGAGGTTGATATCAGCGATAGCCACGCCTAGTCCATAACCGAGTGCACTGCGCTGAATGCCTGATTGCGCTGTCACATCTATAAAGCGTTCTCCAGTGTTTTCGAATAAGCGATCACCTGCAAAGGGATCTACTAAGGGGCGTAGTCTCTCGGCTTCTCCGTAGCTCCTCTCACTATGAAAGGAGTGATTGAGTAGATACATATCCAGATCACCATCTCGGTCGTAGTCAAAAAATGCTACATGAGTTCCATACGTTGAGAGGCCTACACCCCACTCCTCCGCTTTGTCTTCAAATGTACCATCCCCCTTGTTGATGTATAAAGAGTGTCGACTTTCGCGCCCTTTAAACGACGAGCGAACGACAAATAAGTCTGGATAGCTGTCTCCATTCACATCCGCAAAAGCAGCCCCTGTGGACCAAGAACCATGCGCTGATGAAGTTTGAGGGTCAGTGATCCCTGAAGATGTTGTAATATCTGTGAAGGTGAGGTTCCCATTGTTCTTGTAAAGGGCATGATCTCCCTCATTGCTCACAAAAAAGAGATCCGGAAATCCATCTGCATCGATATCAGCTACAGCAACTCCCCCACCATCGTAATAATAAAGGTTGTTGATGATGTTGAGAGTCTTGTCTGGCTCTAACGTATTAACAAACGTGACACCTGAAGCGGACGGATCAAGCGATTCAAACAGAGGGTCTGGTTGAACGGAACAGCTTACAGCAAGAATCCAGAGGGGAAGTAAACGTGGTAGTAGCTTACTCTTCACTCTGCCTCTAGGTCGCCCATGTACGACCTACCTCTTCAAACGGCACACATCCACGATAAGGCCCTGGAATCGGTGCATATCGAAGTACTTGCGTTGCTCCTGGTTCTGATGTGAAATACCCTACCACAGTCATCCATTTTACTTTCATGAAGAAGCCTGGAATAGAGGTATCCTTCAATGTTTCACCTTGGCCTGCGGATGTTTTGTGAATCTCCATTAAATACTCATATTGAGTTTCCGCGTCAGCCGTTGCAAAAGGACCCTCAAGATCGGCAGAAGATTGATTCATGAATTCTGTTAATTCTGCCATAAATACGTCTTGATCTTCCTTTGAAGAATTACGGCTTAACAGTTCATCAATAAATCCTGGAATGCCCACCTGAGATGCTGATGGGGTATCCGTTTCTGGGAAAATCGTGTCAACAATCGCCTTGAGTGTTGCGGCTTGATCTGCATCAAACATCACTGGTGTCCACTCTCCAGATTGTGGAGTACATCCTTGTAGTATACCGGTCAGTGCAGGGGCAAAAACAAACCCTCCCATCATAAGGCCTGCACGTTTGATGGCTTCTTTCCTAGAAATTAGTTGCGCTTCGCTTAGCTGTGGATTATGCATCTCTTTACTCATGATAATTCTCCTTTTTCAAGTTGATCTGCAGCATAGTTTGCGGCTCTTGCTGATAATGCCATGTACGTGAGTGATGGATTTTGACAACCCGAAGACGTCATGCATGCACCATCAGTGATAAAGACATTCGGAACTTCATGAATTTGATTCCATTTATTAAGTACGGACGTCTTTGGATCACGACCCATTCGAGCTGTTCCCATCTCATGAATTCCAAGCCCTGGACCATAAGGACGATCATATGGGGTTACATTTTTTGCCCCCATGGCTTCAAGCATCTCTGCTGCATCATTGGCCATATCCTTACGCATTTTATACTCATTATCGCGAATGGTTACATCAAAAACGGCCGTTGGAAGCCCCCACTTATCAAGTTTGTCACGATTGATCGTGACTCGGTTGTCTTCGTAGGGTAAAATTTCTCCAAAGCCTAACATGCCAATAGTCCATGGACCTGGCTTTGCAGCGAAATCTTTGAGGTCTTGTCCCATAGCAAGTTCTGCAATGGCTCTTCCCCAGCCCTGGCGTCCACTGCCTCCTTGATACCCAAATCCACGTACGTAATCACGTTTGTCATTTCCAACATTTCGGAACCGAGGTATACAATAGCTCTGAGGGCGTCGACCCCAGTCGTATTTGTCTTCAAATCCTTCGACAACTGCATCTGCTCCAGCTAAGAAGTGATGATCCATGACGTTTCTTCCTACTTGATCTGAGTCATTCCCTAACCCATTTGGGAAACGAGCAGATGTTGAATTCAAGAGGATCATCGCAGTTCCTACTGTGGATGCATTTAAAAACACAATTTTGGAATGAAATGTGAGCATTTCTCCCGAGAGCTCATCGATCACATTAACACCTGAAACTTTTCCAGTAGAATCATCATATTCTAGGGAATGTACAATAGAATGTGGTCTCAATGTGAGGTTTCCGGTGGCTGCTGCAGCAGGAAGTGTCGCAGCATTTGAGCTAAAATATGCACCATATGGACACCCTCGTGAACATAGATTTCGTGTCATACACTGCCCACGTCCGTTGTGAGGAACGGTAAGGTTAGCCATGCGAGGGTTAGTCAGTACACGACCAAACTTGTCCATCATCGATTTTTTGAGCTCTTTTTCGACACAAGAAAGCTCCATCGGTGGCAAAAATTCACTATCAGGTAGCTGAGGTAGACCTTCTGCTTGCCCGCTAATGCCCGCAAATTTTTCCACGTGTGAATACCAAGGCGCTATATCCTCATATCGAATAGGCCAGTCTACGCCGTGACCATCTTTCAAATTGGCCTCAAAATCCATTTGTGACAGTCTAAGAGAAAAACGCCCCCACATAATCGAGCGTCCACCAACATGGTAGCCGCGAATCCAATCAAAGCGCTCTTTCTCTTCATACGGTTGATCGGTATCCTTTACCCACCAGTGCTTTGTAGACTCTTTGATGGTGTAGCCCGTACGCATTTGTTTTTCATAATGCTTACGATCTTCATGCGGAATATCATCATTTGGAGGTAATTCCCAGGGGTCCAAATTCATGGTTGGATAGTCCTTCACGTGTTCGACATTACGTCCTCGCTCAAGTACCAAGGTCTTAAGTCCCCTTTCAGTTAATTCCTTGGCAGACCATCCACCACTTATCCCTGATCCTACAACAATTGCGTCATAGGTCATATCTTGCTTAGCTTGTCCGTTGATATTCATTATAGTGATCGAATTTTAAGGTTTCTAAATTTGACAACATCCCCATGATCTTGAAGCGCAATGTGGCCTTCTTCTGCAGTGCCAAACTCAGGATGCGGAGCAAATTTACTTCCAGCAACAAGCTCCTTCCATTCATCGGTAGATCGATCGAAGCTCAAGACCATTTCACCATTTTGCCAGTGCTCAATCACATCTCCTTTAGCAACGATTTTTACACTGTTCCACTCACCAAATGATTTAGCGTTTTGGGGATCTGCTGGGATTAAATCATATAGAGATCCAGCTTTGCGATTTCCTTCAATACCTTGGTCAGCATCGGGGTGATTCACGTTGTCAAGTATCTGCATTTCAGGACCAGACCAATACAAGGCTTTATCCTCCTGCTCTATGACGTGATAGAAAATCCCACTATTTCCAGCTTCAGAAATCCACCATTCCAACTTGAGTTCAAAGTCCCCGTAGGTATCCTTTGTGATAATGTCGAGGCCGTACATATCATTGCGTTGTGCAGGATCAAATACCATTGCTCCATCTTCGACAACCCATCCGGCTGGGATAGATTCTTGGTTATACACTCGCCAATGCTCCATGGACTCTCCGTCAAAAAGGAGCGTCCAACCATCTGCAAGTTCTTGTTCAGTTAACGTATTGTGTTCCATAGGATCGGACTCCATCGTCGTAGCAGACTCTTGTGAATTGCATGATGCTGCAAGCAATCCTAGTGCCAAGGTTGAAAGGAAAAAATGTTTCATAGAAGTATAGGGTTGGGTTTAGGCCGATTTAGTGAAATTCATGGAATCATGAAGAGATTATACTCATAGTTTCAGGATCCCATGAGATAATTTTCTTCTCACGCAATGCATCTGATGTTAAGAGCGCGGGAGCTGCTGCACGCAATCCAAAATGTGCGTCTTGAACAATTGGAGACCCTTCTCGGATCGCTTTAAGCAAGTATCCAAAATGATCATAAACATCATTGTAGCCGTCAGGCGCTCGATACACAAATTCACGTGGGTTGATGATTTGAGCACGACTCTCAGGATAAGCTTCTGCATACCAAGCATCATACTCTTCTCGAACCGCTTCTCCCATACTCCCTGTGCTAATGCCTGGCCGTTCAGATAATTCCGTTTTACGAAGCGTTACATCGCTCCAATTTATTGTGATCTCACCCTCGTCTCCAACAAGTCTTGTCTTTGACCCGCCACCAGACCCATCTGCAAAATTTACTCTAAGCGCCATGGAAAAGGCAGGGTGAGTGGGTGCCTCCGGGTACTCATAAAGCCCAAGGACAACATCCTCAGCATCACGCCCATCATGCCAATAACGCAATCCTCCAGTTGCCATGATGGTATTTGGCCCCTTACTACCTAAAATCATATGAAGGCCAGAAAAAAGATGTACAAATAAATCCCCTGCGACGCCTGTTCCATAGTCATTGTAGTTTCTCCATCGGAAAAACTCTGTCGCATCAAATGGTTTCTGTGGTAACCCTTCTCGATATCTCATCCAATCAATATCGTCGGGTCCCGCACTTGGAGGAATTGAATATTGCCATGCTCCAATGGCAGAAAATCGATCCCAATATCCTTCCACAAAATTCAATGTTCCAATAGCGCCTTCTTGGATCAAATCTCGAACCTTCTCAAATAAAATCGAACTCGTTCGTTGCGAACCTACTTGAAATGGAACTCCTGTTTTTTCAGCAGCTTGTAGAATATTGGCTCCCTCTTCCACATGCTGGACCATCGGTTTTTCGAGATACACTGCTTTTCCAGCCTCTAGCGCTGCCACAGCAATACGCTCGTGCCAGTGATCAGAGGTTGCGATAATCACAGCGTCTACATCGTCTCGCTCAAGGACCTCTTCATAGTTACGAGTCACAAATAAATCACTGCCCCAGGTTTCTCTACATTTATTTAGACGACTTTCATACAGATCACATGCTGCGGTGACCTGGGTCCCTGCATGACGCAATGCAACGGATAAATCACCCTGTCCTTGCCATCCAGCACCAATTAATCCAAATCGAACCATCTCTTTTGAGGATCCCCATTGCCTGTTTGAAAGATGTTCAACAGGGCGATCACCTGAGGTTCGTTTCGCGGTAACTACAAATGGGAAAGATGCTGCTCCTGCAACGCCATATCCTACTTTACGAAGAAAGTCTTTCCTTGAAGATCCTTTTTGGTTGTTATGGCTCATAATTCAAAACTGATACTGTAGGGGAAATGAGAAGCTTTTAGGCTGCTTCTGTGACAACTTTTCCTGCACGTTTGAGAAGATCAACCGTAGCACGTATACCCTCTGGTTCACTGAGACGAGTTCCTTCATACTCGACCCCTATATATCCTGTGTATCCAGCATCTTTGACGATCTTTAAAATCCGTTCGTAGTCCAGCCTGACTTCATTTCCCTGCTCATCAAAGTCATTGCTTTTAGCGCTAACCCCTTTGGCAAAAGGCATCAACTCTTCTATTCCCTTATATGGATCGTACAATACTTCCTCTTCAGAGCCATATGGGCTAATTCTGAAATTGCCAAAATCAGGGAGGGTTCCACAATTATCCAAGTTAACTCCTTCGATCACAGAACTGAGCCATTCACCATTGGACGACAGCCCACCATGATTTTCAACGATTACATTGATGTCCTGTTTGGCAGCGTATTCACAAAGTCGCGAGAGTCCATCCATTGCGAGCTCTTTTTGTTCATCCCAACTACCGGCACTTTCCGCATTCACACGTATGGAATGGCATCCCAAAAACGCACCTACATCTACCCACTTGTAATGATTCTCGATAGCTTGCTGACGTGCTGCTTCATCTGGATCACCAAGAGCCCCTTCCAAATCAACCATAAGCAACACATTACGAACCCCAGCATCATCCGATCGTTGTTTTAATTCTTTGATGTGAGCATCATCCGCTCCCGAGGTGTTGGGATAAAACTGTGTGACATACTCTACGGCATCTATTCCATAGTCATTACGAGCAATAGCAGGAAACTCCATAGGATTGAGCCCTTGAAATAAGCTTGCTGGATCTTTCTGCATCATTTCCATCATTCCTTCCCAACCTTGAGAAAGTGAGGCTCCAAAAAATGATTTGTGCAACGACCACTGTGCAAGTGAAAGTTTAAAAAACAATTCTGAAGAGGAGGATTCACTCGCTGGTGTACATGCTTGCATCCATAGTGGCATAGTGGCAACTCCGGCAGCTCCTGAAGCTGATATTTTTAGGAATTTCTTGCGATCCATAGGACGAACGTTTACAGTGACTTAATAGTTAGTTAATGTGCGAAAAAAAAGCGCTTCCTTCAAGCAGTAATCTATTTAAATCATAATGAGGCTTAATGGATAAAATGTTTACTCCTCTTACTCGATGAATAGTTCTACTTTTGACTCATGAATTCTGGTCCACTTCATACCGATTCTACTCGAAAAAGTCGATCTAAGACCGCATGGGGATACCCCTTGGCTGTGATGATCGTTTTGGTAAGCTGGGTGTTCATGGTGACTCAAATGAGTGATTGGTCATCGGTGTTGGCTCAATGGCGAGTCACACTCACGATGATATTTGGGTCATTCGTTGCTGGTGCTACTTCTGAAGGAGGAGGTGCTGTCGCTTTCCCCATTTTTACAAAAGTTCTTGGAATCCCATCCTCTGATGCGAGGGTCTTTTCACTCATGATCCAATCTGTAGGAATGACCATGGCTGGGCTTGTTATTTGGCTCCGTAAAATCCCTGTAGCGTGGCCAGTGATAAGGACGGGTTTACTGGGTGGTGTATTAGGATTTAGTATTGGCTCCTTGGGACTAACTATCCCTGATCCATTTCCAAAGTGGTTGTTCACGTTCGTTACCGGACTATTTGGGTTGTTCTTGGTCTGGAATCGATGGGGGTCGCCCCATGCACGTCGGAGTGCGTTGAATGAACTCACTGGTAGGCAACATCTTCAGGTACTACTTGCAGGATTCATCGGAGGTGCCATTACGTCAACTGTGGGTGTGGGCGTTGATATGATCGTTTTTATCTACCTAACTCTCCGGATTGGTTTGGATGAGAAAGTGAGTACACCTACTACTGTAGTGTTAATGGGCTTATTGTCAGTATTTGGATTTGGATGGCACATTGTTGCTGGGTCCATCGAGCCTCAAGTCGTGAATTACTGGTTAAGTGCTGTTCCAGTTGTAATTTTTGGTGCGCCATTTGGAGCGTGGGTCTGCAGTAAATTGAAGAGAGATCAATTACTTGGATTTTTACTTTTTCTCATCGCACTTGAGGTTGTCAGCACCTTTGTACTGTTACCTTTGACACCAGCGATTATGCTAGCCTTGGCAATTGCATTTCTCCTGTGTGTAGGTTTGTTCAGTTTGTTGATTCACTGGCGTGATACTGAGGATAAGCATACGTCTGAATCAACCCAACCAACTTAGAATGAAACAGCCGTGTGAGGAATTTGAGATTTCACTTTCCAGCTGGTTTGCTCATCGACATAGTCAAAAAGCCCGATCGTATCAAAGGGTCTAATGATCTCAATGATTTCTTGAATGCACTCATGCGTTTTTTGTTGATCCCTCAACAAATCAATGACTGCATCTTCCATGGATATCATATCCCATATGTCAGACGCCATGGTTTGAAATTCTGGACGATGAGCACTTAGAAAAGACGTCCTTGCGGATGGGGATTTTTCCAACAGGGGGGACTCTTTCTGTTCGGTGGCCTTAGCAACCATGTCTTGTTCGGCACTTACGGTACAAACAAAGTATGCCATTGTAGCAGCTTTAAATAACTCTGGGTGATGACGACATCGTAATGAAATGGCAACCAGATGATCGATAAGCGTGATCTCTTCCTTTAGAGATCTTTGATAGGATTGGAAATAGGCGTGTTGGTCATGTGTTGACTCCATCAAAATTCCCTCTACAACACGTTCTACACCGTGCAATGTGTGAGCCAACCCCGTGCTATGCATGGGATCAACAAACCCATAACTATGCGGAAGAAGGACCCAGCCATCCCCTACTGCAGCATCTGCTCGTCGTTGGATGCGCCCCGTAGTCATCCATTGTGCAGGTAAGTCAGAGGGTTGAACGCGTTGAGAAAGGAAAATATCTAGTTCTGGATAACGAGATAACACGTCATCCCAGCGCTCTTTTCCTGGATTGGACTCTCCCTCAAGAACCAAACCGACACTTAGGCGCTGATTTTCAAATCGAAGCATCCACATCCACCCTTCATCAAGTAGATGGTGGAGGGCTGAGAAATCTGGTGGATATAGATAGTCATTCGGTTGATGAAACCACAATGGCATCTCTTCAAAATGTGAGTAAATCGCAGATGTGTGCGTGTTAAAACTACTTGATGAATGAGTCACTCCTAAATGGTGACTTGAGAATTCACCGCTCCCAGTAGCATCTACAATCCAATCGGTGTAAACGGGTTGAATCCCCATTTTATTCATGAGGGTCACTTGCCATCTTTTTTCAGAGATGTTTGCAGTAGGAGTTTGTGATGGTTTAGGCTCATCTGAAGATTCAGTGGCATGCAAGTATTCACAAAAGAGAACTTCCGTAAAGTCCCAATAGGTAACCCCTTCATCCACTGCCCTATCACACAAAAACCGGTCTACATCTTGGCGAAGCCATTGTGTATCCGAAGAGTCGTTGGTCGAGCTCGCCGCGACCAAAAATGGATTCTCTTGTTGATGTTGACCGTGCCACACATAGGTAAAGCCACGCTTTCTACCGCAAAGCAGTGTTGGGTATTTCTTTTGCCAGGAACCAAATCGAGAAAGAGGGCTCAACCAAGGAAGATCAAAACGTGATGCAATGCGACGTAGCGACATGTCAGCTAAGGGAGTAGATGATTCACCCACTGCAAATCGTGGATGACTTCCCTTTTCTACCAGTAACACAGATAACCCTTGCTTTTGAAGCGCCGCGGCACATAGCGAGCCTGCAAATCCACCACCAATTATTACAACATCAAAGGTTTTTGGGTGATTCAATGTGTCAAATTTCTAGGTGGTTCTGCATTGAGTCGTGAGAGATTTTCCGACGCTTCTAGGTCCCAACAATCTACAAAAAGGCGCATACGATCCGCGATCTTTTTTGCTTGCGACGCAGTGCGTTCAATTTCTTCTAAGGATGGAGCTATTCCTGTTCCCTCTGGCAGTAACTCTGGTCTGAGTGGGATTAATGTCGCTGCGGTGAAGCCCATTTTTTGAACCCACTCTACAGACCGAAGCGTCCAGCTTCGCATCGTTTCCAATGGCACCTTGGCTTGATCATCACTCTCTTTTGAAATAGTGGGTGCATGCAACAATAGAAATGCCCTCACATCAAACCCCTGTCCATGTGCCCAGTGGGTTGCTTGCTCAACATCATCGATCGTCATTGATTTATTGAGACCTTCCAACCAGATTGGGTGAATCGTTTCTACCCCGAGTGCAAGCTCTACTGCCATTGAATCTGGTAGATATCTTGTGAAGGAAAGCACACGATCATCACACAACTTTGGATGATTCTCCAATATTACCCGATCATACTTGGCAATTCGTTTCGCGATTTCTTCGTAATCCTTTGGTGGAATTGCCTTTGCATCAAAAAAGTTGCCACTGTTATAGAGTTTGATAACCTGTCCATCCGATGG
>CAJXOH010000030.1 GCA_913057895.1 uncultured Bacteroidota bacterium | reverse complement strand
CTTCAAAGGATGTTAGACGAGTATTTACAAAAACGCTCAACGTGCGATTCACAGGTACGTCCCCACCAAATCCAAAAGCAAGTCGTTCTTGGGAAGAACCTACAAAACGAGGTGCTTGATACAATGCCGATCCAAAGATAGTCACACCTACAGGCGCCGTGTATTTAACCCCTGCTCTTAGATCTAGCACATCTTCATAGACAGTTTCGATGTACTCATTATCTAGTCGTTCGTCTAGAAATGTCTCCAAACCACTATAATTGATCTCCGTATTGGATAATGGCGTGTAATCTGCACCAAATGCGAACTCAAAACCGTTCAAAGAACCAATACTAAGACCCGCGGACAGTGTAGATGGCTGCTTGATTTTATAGTCGAATTCTCCATTTAATGAACTCTGAAAGTAATCAGCATTATCCATGGTCGTACGAATCACAGAATCGTAGCGCTCTGTAACGTCTAATGTGCTGGGGAGTTTATAGGAGGCGCCAACTCGTAACGCACTACCCATTTGATAGATAAAGCCAACTCGTGCTGAGAGGCCTGAATATTCACTGCGAAAATCGTCTTGCAGTAGCATATTGTCTACATCAGTGTCACCCTCACCGTCATTATTGGTATCAATAAAATCACCATTGTATGTATTGGCAAGATCGAGCTCCAAGAATGTTCGTTTGTACGTTTTTTCACCATTGGTAACGCCAATTGAAGCACCCACAAAGAGATTACGCTGGAATTCGGTAGCTACAAATGCATTCCACTCTCCCGCCATCCCTTCTTGCAATATTTCGCCTTCTTGTTGAATTCCAGGATACTGTTCTGGTGTAAATCCTACCCTAAATATGGATTCAAGGTACGTTTGATCAACATCTCCATAATCAATGGCGTAGGTTTCAAAGGCAATCCCTTCATAAGTATTACCTGGGATTTTAAATTGATCGGTTATGGTATGGTCTGAATTAAACCCCATGACCGAATGGGCACGGTTAAATGTTCCCGTTTGAACGTAAGACCCCCCAAAATTAAGGGCTCCTGCACGCGTCGGTAAAGCGACCACAAACCCAAGACTTGATAATGACCCTTTGAGTTGGTTATCTGTCTGGGCACCTCCTAAATAAAATGCCTCTTCATTGGTATTGCTGGCTGCAAGTGATAGATCAAAAAACCCTTGCTGGAATAAGGCTGCTGATGCAGGATTGTCTAAAACTGAGCCAAGATCAAATGCAGTGGCAGTTCCCGGAAGGGTAAGCCCTGGACGAGTTGCACCTACGGAGGCATTGGTAAATTCAATCGCTTGCTGGGAATATAAAAGTGGGTCTGCAGCCTCTTGTGCATACACTGTGCTCGTGTATAGACTAAGGACTAGCCCTGCTGAACCCAAAAGCAGCAGAATTGTGCTTCGTACTAGTGATTTCATGTTTAGGACCCTCCTCGACTACGCTTATTCTCTGAGGATCCCCCTGAACTTGAGCCACCAGAACGCTTCGACCCGCCGCTTGTCCCTGAACTAGAGCGACCCGTGGAGCGCTTGGTTCCTACTGCGGGAGAGGATTTACCTGAGTCCCCACCACGTTTTACTTGTGGGCTAGATGGGCGTGAGGATGAGCTTCCACCACGTGACCCCGATGAACGACCTGTTGAAACTCGTGGAGAATCATTTGTTCGTGACCTTGGTGCAACATATCCACGATTTGTACGGGTGGATGTTCCTCGACGAACTTGTGAATCACCCCGTTCGGTCCCACGGTAAATAGAGGTACCCGTTGTTACCCTTGATGTTCCTAGCCTTCCTCGGTCTCGACTCATTTCAACCGCGCGACGAATCGATTCTGATGTGCGCGCTTGTGTTCTGGAGCCTGTTACGTTGTTTGCAAATCCTCGATTCAATGAATTAACCCCTTGTCTAGCATCATATCGTTGGCTTGCACGTCCACTCGTTAACCCACTCGAACGGGGACCAAAATGTCGATCCCAATCCCTGTCGTATACGACTGTACCTATTGGGCCACCATAGTAATTATACCCTGCGTAGTACCCTCCGAAGCCAGAATAGCCAAATCCACCCCATGCATACGGCGATCCACCCCATCCATACCATGGATCCCACACACTTCCAACCGGGTGATACCCCCAACCATAATAGGGATGATACAACCATGTGTAGGTGTTATACCATGAACTGTAACGCGACCATCCGGATCCAAAATGGAAACTAAATGTTGTACGTGGACGTCGCCAATCCCAAAATGGATCATAATATCCGCCATAGCTTCCGTCAAAGAATCCATCGCGATATCCACGACTGTACGATAAACTCAGATTTCGCTCGGACCACCAGCGCTCTGCGGTGTAATCTTTAAAGAAATAGCTCTCTGAATCACTCCAGCCGCGATCGTACCCATCATCAAATCCTTCACGGTAGTCTCCATCGTACGCTTGATCGTCACTACCATCCCATCCACCACCGTAATACTCACGCTCGGGTTGTGCACGATCTGTGTAATTGGGGCGCTCAATAAACTGGACCTGCGTGTAGCATCCGGTCATGAAGAATAACCCTAAAAAGGGCATCCAAAGTCTGTAGGAAAGTGATTTCATAGCGACCCCCGGTTTAAAATTGATGGTGCGGTAGAGTAATAGTTCAGTAGATGAACTCTCTACCCTATACTTCTAATAACGTAATTTACGGGGAAAATCGTGCGAAAGTTTCAAAGAAACTTATCCCAAATAGGTACGAAGTGCAGCGCTACGATTATGATTGCGCAGCTTTCTCAGTGCCTTCTCCTTGATTTGTCGCACGCGCTCCCGGGTAAGATCAAAACGCTCACCAATTTCTTCTAATGTGAGAGAGTGTTCACGGCCAATCCCAAAATAGAGGCGAACGACTTCAGCTTCACGTTTTGTGAGTTTGGATAAGGCACGCTCGATTTCCACTTTGAGCGATTCACCCATGAGGTCAAAGTCAGGGTCTGGAATCTCTTCATTTTCTAAGACATCCAATAGTCTGTTGTCTTCACCCTGGGCAAAAGGAGCATCTACTGAGAGGTGACGACCAGATATTTTGAGCGTGTCAGCAACTTCATTAACCGTCATTTCGAGCGATTCTGCCAACTCTGCAGCACTAGGTACGCGCTCGTATTCTTGCTCAAGCTTCGAGAGCTCCTTACCAATCTTATTGAGTGCACCAACTCTGTTAAGTGGTAGACGAACAATCCGACTTTGCTCAGCTAAGGCTTGTAGAATAGACTGGCGAATCCACCATACCGCATAGGATATAAACTTAAAACCACGCGTCTCGTCAAAACGCTTGGCTGCTTTGATCAATCCAAGGTTCCCTTCATTGATCAAGTCGCCAAGAGACAAGCCTTGGTTTTGATATTGTTTAGCAACGGATACCACAAAGCGAAGGTTGGCCTTCGTTAAATCTTCGAGTGCTCGCTGAGATCCTGCTTGGATTTCCTTGGCGAGACGAACCTCGTCATCCGGGGTAATAAGTTTTTCTTTTCCAATCTCCTGAAGATACCTGTCCAGGGATTCCGATTCGCGGGTAGAGATACCAGAACTTTTAGCCACGTAACCTTAGGGTTTACAGTGTTTTAGGTAGATCAAAAACGGGGTGAAAATAGTCTTCCCCAGCTTCCTTATTTAAACGGATAAAGATAGGGAATCATTTCACAATCATGAAATCTCTTTCGAAAGGGATTCAGCCTGTTCAATAAGGCGCTCGAATACCGTTATTCCTGTGTTCCAAAATTTAGGATCGCGGATGTCGAGGCCAAATTCAGCGATCAGTTCGTGTGGCCATCGAGATCCCCCCGAGGCAAGGACACCCATGTAGGTTTCAGCAAAGGCTTCCTTGTCGCTGGCTTGTTTGTATTGCTCACTCAAAGCGAGTACAAGTAGCTCACCAAACGCGTATGCGTAGACATAGCCAGGTGTGTGGAGGAAATGGGGAATGTAACACCACCACAGACCGTATTCTTCGGTCATCGTTACAGAGTCGCCATACAATGCACGCTGTGTGTCCATCCAGTGCTCAGAAAACTGCTCCGTGGTCAGCTCTCCTTTTGATCGACGGTGTGTATGAATGCGATTTTCGAAGCGATTCATGGATATCTGACGGTACACCGTCGCAATGGTATCATCTAGCTTGCTTAACACAAGTGCGAGTTTCTCTTTTGGATCATCAAGTGCAGCAATCATCCGCTCAAACACCAACATTTCACCAAATACTGACGCAGTCTCCGCCGTGGTAAGTGGTGTGCCAGATTGTAGTTCACCTTGCTGTCGACTTAGGTATTGGTGCACACCATGGCCAAGCTCATGCGCTAAGGTCTGCACATCCCGAAGCTGTCCATTGTAGTTCATTAATATGTATGGATGAGTATCAGTGCTGACACTTGCCGAATAAGCCCCTCCTCGCTTACCAGGTTTGACAGCTGCATCAATCCAATTGTGATCAAAAAACTTCTGTGTAATTGTTCCCATCTCTGGGTGAAACTCACTGTAGGCATCCAGAACCATCTGCTGAGCCTCTGACCACTGAATGGTGGTTTCGGTTTGCATCAGTGGTGCATACCGATCATAATCAAACATCGGGTCGAGTCCAAGGAGTTTGGACTTGAGGCTATAGACGCGTTGCGGCAAGTGATATGAACCCGTAACAGCGTCAATTAGCGCTTGAACGGTTTCATGATCCGTTTCATTACTAAGGTGGCGAGTGGTATCCCAATGCTCATACCCCCGAAGCTTGTCCGAGGTCATTTTGTCGGCTAAAATGGTATTAAAAACATACGTCAGGGTACGCTTATGCTCCTGAAATCCCTTGGTTAGAGAGGCGTGAGCTTCCTTGCGAGTCTCCCGATTTGGATCGTGAAGTTTGGACAACACTTGCTGCTCAGGCAACTTCTCCCCTCTCCATTCGAAGCGTGCGGCGCCCAGTGTTTCATCAAAGTATCGAACCCATGCAGATCGCCCCGTAACACGCTTGGCACTCATCACTTGCTCAGCTTGTTCACTCAATGTATGATCCTTAAATCGACGAGATAGGACTAGATAATGACGTCTATGAGCTAGGATGGGGTCATCAATAATGGATTGGGCTTGCTTTTCGTCAACAGCTAACCATTCTACGTCAATGAATACTAGGTGTTGGCTAATCTCAGAACCTAGTTCACTCATCTCTTGGACCAATTTACCCAGAGACGCATCTTCGGTATTTGTCGACCAGATTAAGTGGGCATAGGAACCAAGACGGTGAGCGGTTTGGAGTAAGGACTCATACCGATCCAGTAAGGCCAGCATCCCACTAGCATCAAGGCTTGCCATTTTACCACGATACTCCTTTGCAAGTGCCTCAGCTTCTGTTAGAAGCGATGCTTTATCATCCTCTAGTTTTGGATCTGTTGGGCTAGCATACAAATCCGAAAGATCCCAGTGAATCGACTCTGCACCGTGAGTTTTAGACCCGTGAGATTTAGAATCTGTGGATTGAGACTGGCAAAGGTGAGATTCACATGGTTGAGACGTAGCGTCAGCAGTTGCAGCGGCATGACGTAGGCGTTGAAATGAGGACTCGAGAGAAAAAGGCATTCTTAGATCTGTTAGAGGTGTTCTTGAACTGGGTTCGATTTCCGTGGGAAACATATCATGATTGGTGAAAAGTTTCGTAATTTTATTAGCTAATCCTCAACGTCTGAAATCATTCCTGTGGAGCCACTAGAGTCCGTATTCGGTCCAAATTCCGCGCTCGTCGAAGAGTTATTCGAGCAGTTCAAACAAAATCCTGAGTCTGTTCCAGCCTACTGGAGAAATTATTTTGAAGAGTTAGATGGGGGTGGAAGTAATGGCCAGCACTCATTGAACGGATCTGCCGGTGATTCGGCTACAGCTTCCGTTGCCGCGTCAGCTGGACATCAAGGTGCTTCCAAGAGTTCTGCCACGACGGACTCTACTGGATCAGCTAGTGAGCAAAAGGCGTCAGGTCCATCAAACGACAAAAAACCCCAGGCGGTAGCACAAACGGCTTCCAGTAAGTCTGAGCCGAATCCTAATGGCACACAAATAAAAGGGGTCGCAGCAAAGATTGCTGAGAATATGGATGCGAGTCTATCCGTACCCACAGCAACATCGCTACGTGTGATTCCTGTAAAAATGCTGGCCGAAGATCGAGACATCATTAATCGTCAGCTCGTCCGACGGATGGAACCAAAGGCATCGTTTACTCACTTCATCGCGTGGGCAGCAATACGGGCATTACAAACCTTCCCATCCCTCAATCATGGATATGAGGTCCAAGACGGAAAGCCCTATCGAATTGATCCCGGTCAGGTAAACTTGGGAATAGCGATTGACTTACCTGGAAAAGATGGCTCTCGTAATCTGGTCGTTCCTAATATCAAAGGCGTCGATCGGATGAACTTTAAGGAGTTTTTGTACGCCTATGCAGACTTGATTGCAAAGGCTCGTGCTGGAAAGCTTGAGATAAGTGATTACCAAGGAACAACGATAAGTGTAACAAATCCAGGCACATTGGGCACGGTCTCATCGGTTCCTCGTTTAATGACAGGGCAAGGAGCCATTCTTGCCACTGGAGCCATTGATTATCCTGCTGAATTTCAGTCAATGAGTCCAGAGCAGCTTCATCAACTCGGTGTCTCGAAGGTGATGACGATGACATGCACATATGATCACCGCATTATCCAAGGGGCTGAATCGGGGCTCTTTTTGCAGAAAATCAATTCGCTACTTAATGGACACGAAGACTTTTATGACTCCATTTTTGCAGATCTAGAGATTCCCTATGAGCCTATGCCTCCAGGGGCAGATACATTTTCGGCACTGACCAATGGATCTGTAGATGAGTTTGAGCATGACCGCCGAGCGATTGCTGTTTGGAGACTCATCTATATGTACCGTATGCGTGGGCACGGGCATGCTGAAATCGATCCTCTTCGTCAACGAAAAGATCGTTCTCCCGAGCTTGATCTTGAGTACTATGGACTGACCATTTGGGACTTGGATCGTGAGTTTTATTGCGAGGGTCTTGCCAAGAAGGAGAAATCACCTCTTCGTGACATTATCCGTCTATTACGGGATACCTATTGTGGGTACATCGGTGCAGAATACATGCACATCCTTGATTTGCAAGAGCGTAGATGGTTACGCGAACGCATGGAATCAACCGCGAATCAAACCGAATTATCCAAGGATGATAAACGTGAGATTCTACACAAACTGAATCAAGCGATGGCGTTTGAGCAGTTCTTGCACAAGAAATACATAGGGCACAAGCGATTCTCCATAGAAGGAGCTGAAACATTGATTCCAATGATGCACTTCCTTGTAGAACAAGCTGCTGGGGAGGATGTGGAGAAGGCCTATATCGGGATGGCACACCGTGGACGTCTAAACATGCTTGTAAACGTGATTCACAAGCCCTATGACCAGATATTCTCTCAATTTGAGGGGAATATCGACCCTGGGACCATCCAAGGCTCAGGGGATGTGAAGTATCATATTGGTATGAAGGGGTCTCATACAACGGCTGAGGGTCATACAATTGAGCTTGAACTCCTACCTAACCCGTCTCATCTCGAGGCTGTAAATCCAGTAGTAGCTGGTGCAGTTCGCGCTCATCAAGATAGTATGGACTCCATGGATGCCAAGCGCAAAGTGTTGCCTATCCTGCTTCATGGAGATGCAGCATTTGCTGGGCAAGGGGTTGTTGCAGAAACACTCAACATGTCCCTACTAAAAGGATATGAAGTGGGCGGCACCATCCATGTGATTATCAATAATCAAATTGGTTTCACAACATTGCCTGTGGACGGGCGCTCGACACAATACGCCTCTGATCTAGCAAAAATGATCTTGGCGCCAATTTTCCACGTGAATGCTGATCAGCCTGAGGACGCCATTCATGTGATGAAGATGGCCTTTGACTACAGACAAAAGTTTGGCAAAGATGTCATTATCGATTTGGTTGGATACCGTAAGCATGGTCACAATGAGGGTGACGAACCTGCATTCACACAACCTGGGATGTATAAGGAGATTGACACCCACCCTCCTGTTCGCGACCTGTACATGAAGAAATTGTTGGCGTCGGGTGAGTTTGAGAAAGAGGAATTGGATGCACTGATTGAGGAATTTGACTCATTGCTTCAGTCCGCATTTGAAGAGGCAAAAAAATCTCAAAATATCGAGGTCACACAGGACCATTTTGACCGCACCGAATCGGCACAAGCAGAGCGTGATGCTGTACCGGATACGCGCGTTGAGAAAGATCGATTGCTTCATATCGCACTCAAAATGAATACGGTGCCAAGTGACTTTGACGCCAATCCAAAATTGTTGCGCCAGCTAGCAAAGCGATATGAACTTGCACAGTCTGGTGAGCGAAAACTTGATTGGGGATTTGCAGAAGCGCTGGCCTTTGGATCTTTGTTGATGAATGGCACCCCTGTACGACTGGCTGGTCAAGACGCAGAGCGAGGGACATTTGCCCATCGTCATGCCATTTTGCACGGAACCGATACAGACCAGCAATTCATACCACTGAATCACCTTGCTGAGGAACAGGGACGTTTTACTCCGTACAACAGTTTCCTGAGTGAATTCGCAGCGCTCGGCTTTGAGTTTGGATATTCGGCAAATCGCGATGAATCTCTTGTGATTTGGGAAGCTCAATTTGGGGACTTTGCCAATGGTGCTCAAATCGTGATTGATCAATTCATTAGCGCATCCGAAGCGAAGTGGGGGCAGAATTCTCGTGTCGTCATGACATTGCCTCATGGATATGAAGGGCAAGGTCCAGAGCATTCTTCTGCAAGGCTTGAACGTTACCTGCAACTTTGTGCTGAGGATAACATGCAGGTCATGAATCTCACCTCCCCTGCTCAATACTTCCATGCATTGCGTAAACAGGTTTTACAATCGGCCGCAAAACCGATGATTATTATGTCACCGAAAAGCCTACTTCGCCATCCACTTGCTGTGGCTTCATTGGATGAATTGGCAGACGGTTCCTTCCATCCTGTGCTTGCAGATCCTGGATTTGAAAAAGGTGGTGAACATAGTGCTAAGATTGGCTCGGTAGAAAGAGTTGTTTTCTGTACCGGTAAGGTCTATTACGATTTGGTGCAAGCCCGCCAAGAAATGGGTGCTGACGATAAAATTGCCATCGTCCGTATAGAACAACTCTACCCGTTCCCAGATCAAGATGTGAAGGCGGTCTTGGAACAGTTCAGTGGTGCCTCTTCTGTCGTGTGGTGTCAGGAAGAACCTCAAAATATGGGTTCCTGGGGCTTCTTAGCCTACCGATTTGGTCGCTTACTAGACGGGTCTGGGCGTGAGTTGAGTTATGCAGGACGGGACGCTGCAGCTTCACCAGCAACGGGTCAACTCAAAATCCACCTAGCCGAGCAGAAAGAGCTGGTTGAGAAGGCTCTGAGAGGGTAATTTTAAGGGTGTGCGTGCTGTAAAAGAGTCGAGATTGTCTTAGAGACGAGATGACTCTTGGAGCTGTTTACCTTAATCCGCCTGGGACACCCTTGCATATACGACTTACTGCATCATGGCTGTGTAGCGATTCCATGTGATTGCATCGAACCACAAAATCTTGGATGCTGGTGTATGAATCGAGTTCTTGGTAAAGAAGTCGAGCAGCATCTTCCACAAACTTTTGATAGGCACCATTAAGCTCAGCAAACGCTTGTTCATCCTCACGCTTCACCATGACTTGTGTCTCAGTTTGAAGTGCATCACGGCAAATAGCGACTAGGTCCTCGACGAAAAATTCATCTTTGAGCTCTACAGTTACCGAGGCAATGCTACGTTGGGAATGTGGAATGGCAGCAATTTCTCGAGTTTCACGAGCATGTTCGGCAAGCTCATAAGAGCATGGACAAGCGCTAGAGTATACAAAGTCGAGGTGCATAAATTTTGTGAATACTCCGTGAGCATCAAGATGCCCCTCAAAAATAACATCGTAGTACTGATACCCTTGCATCCCCGAACGTAAGGAGTCCATCATAAGTGGATAACTAAATCCAACCCTTAGAAATGCTTCTGTTGCATCAAGGTCCTGTTGATACCCTTTTAAAATCTCTTCCAGCATATCTAGATGGAAGACTCGATCCTTAAATTTGTAAAATGTCCGCATGATGCGGGACATATTAATCCCCTTCTTTCCTGCGTCAAGACCTACATATCCATCAATAGATGCCTGTAATTGAACTGGGTCTCCTTCATAGGCACGGAATCGTAGGGGAAGATTGAAGTTACTGATACCCACCTGTTGTATGGGAACATTTGCCCCTTCAATCAGTGATGCAGGACCGTTTTGAAGGTCAGGCATAGATGCCTTGTAAGCATCTGTAACTTTAAATGTTGGATCGTAAAAGCGTTTTACTTGTGTGGTTGAAATCATGTCTCTTGGTTAATGACGTGCCCTATAGCACATTTGACAGCTACCCAATAGTATCTGTTGTTTATAGCTTACTGACCTTATAGGGACAATATTCAGCACGATTTCGTTCGGTTTCGTATACAACCACGCTGTAGAGTTTCACATTTGGAGATGCGATGGCTTCTGCTGGGCCTTGAAGTTGCTCAAAAAAGACACGGGCTAAGTTCTCAGCAGATGGGAGAATATCTTTGAGAAATGGAACATCAAGGTTGAGATTACGGTGATCACAAGGTTCGAGAACATGCGTGTCTATAATTTGCTTGAGTGCTCCTAAATCAACGACATACCCTGTTTCTGGATCAGGTTCACCCGCCATCGTTACTTCTATTTCGTAGTTATGCCCATGCCAATTAGGATAATTGCACTTCCCATAGGTTTGCTCATTCCATTCATCGGATTTGGATGGATTGTGCAGACGGTGTGCAGCATTAAAATGGGCTTTTCGGGTTACGAAATGCATGTGATGAGGGTGCGTTTTTGTGGGTGTGGTCGTGCTTGTGATCGTGTCGATTTAGGCTGTGCTCGTGCTCGTAATCGAGCTGTACTCTTGCGTGTAATCATACTGTAATTGTATCGATTCAACTATTGAACAAAAAAAAAGAAGCCCCCGGTTCCCCAAGGGCTTCTTTAGTGATCAGCACACCTCACACTTTCATGTGAGACGAGAAATTGTTTGGCTTACTTGATAAGCATCATACGCTTCACTTGCGAGTATTGACCTGCAGAGATGCGGTAGATATACACACCACTAGATAGGTTAGTCGCATCGAAGGTTACTGTATGATATCCAGCATTCATTTGACCATTGACAAGAGTACCAACACGCTGACCAAGAATGTTGAATACTTCAAGTTTTACGTCAGCCGCATTTGGAAGCGCAAACTTGATGTTTGTCGTTGGATTGAATGGATTCGGATAGTTTTGCTCAAGCGTGTAAGCAGATGGAACTGATGTACCCCAATCTTCGTCGATGGATGTTACTACATTGGATGTAAAGCCGTAGTCTGCTAATGCACTCCATCCAGCAAGCCAGTTGGTTGAACCAAATGCACCAGTGTAAGCTACTTCTGTGTAGAAATCATCAAGTGCTTCGAAGTTTGCATACGTGAGTGCTGCACTTCCTTCGGCAAGTGTTGGATTAAGATTTCCATCGTTAGTGCGACTTATGCTAGTAAGTTGTGGGTTTACATTGGCTGTGTTGTTGTTCACAGATAATGCAAATTCATCACCAGCATAAAGTTGTTCAGCGAACATAAGGTACTCTTCACCATTTCCGAAGTCGAAGAAGTGACTATACGTGATGTTTAACTCATCTGCTTCCAGACGCGCACGGCTATCGACGGTGTTATTGGCCACATCCTCTACATCTACAGAGTATCCCATATCACCCATGAAGATCGAGTTGGTGTACAGACCCGCCGTGTTGTCACGGAACATTAACAACTCACCCGTGTCACCAGACGCAGACGCACCTGAACCAGAACCAATATACGTCACGTTCGAGATACGTGGATTCGCATATGGCGTTCCTGTCTCATCGCCACCAGCACCGTCCATCTCCGCTGCACGACCACGCGTATCCGTATCCAAGATCGCAAACCAGAACTGACCTTTCCCACGGAAGCCTTGATCCCAGTCAAAGGCATCATCGTTGTTGAACGCAGAGATCAAATACTTCGTATTGACCGTTCCACCAAAGAACTCAAAACCATCATCGCCTGAGGCAAATGACTCAATGTACTCCAGCGTCGTTCCACTACCAACGCCACCCACAGTAAGACCTTGAATCTCGTTACCTGAACTTGATCCAATGTTAATTCCAGAGTGACGGATCGATACGTAACGCATCACACCTGAGTTGTCAGCATCATTGGTTCCACCATATCCCGCCAAAGCTGGGTCGCTGGTAATCTCACTAACACCTTCAATCAACTTCTCAGACGAATTGTTCGTGCTCGCCTCGCCAAGTAGAATTACACCACCCCAAAGACCAACATCATCCTTTGTAAGACCTTCGTCAAACTCAGCCGTAAAGATAATTGGCTTGGTTGGCGTACCCTCTGCATTAATCATACCTGTACGAGTAATCACCAACGCAGCTGCATCCAAATTCTGACCCGCTTTTCCGCGAACCGTCGTTCCTGGCTCAATCGTGAGCGTCGCTCCACCAGTAACAAAGACAATTCCATCAAGGATGTATTCATTGTCTTCTGTCCACGTCACATCTTCAGTAATCTGACCAGAGACTGTCACGCGACCAAAATCTGATGGCGCTTGGTCACCCAAGAAGCCATAATCAGCAAGTGCACTCCATCCTGACGCCCAGTTCACATTTCCAAAGGCGCCTGTAAAGCCAACCTGTGTGAAGAATGGATCATCATCCAAGGCTGTGTAGTCAGCATACCCACGAGCTGCACTACCAGTCGCTAGACGTGGGTCTAGTCCACCATCAGCTGTACGACTTACACCCAGTAACTGTGGGTCTACTGTAGCAGTATTGAAGTTATTCGTAGCCAACTCCGTACCCGTATAATCCTCCTCAGCAAACATAGACGCAGCAGCTCCACTTCCAAAGTCGAAGAAGTGACTGTAGGTAATGTTCAACTCATCGGCTTCCAAAAGATTACGGCTATCAATCTCTGAACCAGCCACATCTTCTACCGTCACAGAGGTCGCATTATCACTCATAAATATCGAGTTCGTATAAAACCCTGCAGAGTTGTCACGGAACTCAATCAATGCATCCTCATTTCCTGAGTCTGTATTTGAAGATCCAGAACCAATGTACGTCACATTCGACACCGTTGGATTGGAGTATGGTGTTGCATCATCTGGAGACGCACCATCCATCTCAGCGGCATGACCACGAGCATCCGTATCCAAAATCGCAAACCAGAACTGACCCTTCCCGCGGAAACCTTGGTCCCAGTCAAAGGCATCGTCACTATTGAATGCAGAGATCAAATACTTCGTATTGACCGTTCCACCAAAGAACTCAAAGCCATCATCGCCAGAGGCAAATGACTCAATGTACTCCAGCGTCGTTCCACTACCAACGCCACCT
>CAJXOH010000029.1 GCA_913057895.1 uncultured Bacteroidota bacterium | reverse complement strand
TTAAAAATTTACTCCTGATTTAAACTATTCAATTAATAAGTCAGGTTGTGTAACTATAGTTACAGTTGTGAAGGTATCCTTAAAAGTTACATTCCTTTTAGGGATGTATATTATAGTCGTACGCATAATAGAGTAAAGTTTTCTGTTTTTTGGATTCTCTCTTCAATTATCCCCTTTCTCTTATTGGGTGGAATTGAATTGGGACTGAGATTATCAGGCTACCAAAGTGATAAACAGAGTCTGTTTATTGAGGCTCCCAATTCCCCAGACTATCTGCTTGCTAATGCCTCGTTCATAGAACGATATTTTCCAGCATTTGTCCCCCAAATAGCACCAAATGCCTTTTTAAAAAACAAGCAACCAAACACATTTGCCATAGCAATCAATATAGCCTTTCCAAGACTATGGCTCATAAAACAATCACATAACTAATAGAGTACCCAAAAAACCAAATTATTCTTACAATACTGTAGACCTTAAATACGCTATAATTATGCACCTTTCTACTCTTGGTACCGTTTCACAGCTTGGAAAACAAACCTACCTCTTATTACTTTTTTTGAGCTGCTTTGCAACGACTCAAGCTCAAACAGCTCAACTTGAATCACTTCCTCCACAGCTCTCAAGGGTGGAACCCGCAAATTGGTGGGTTAATTTTAACGATCCATCATTTCAAATAATGGTCTATGGAGAGGGAATTGCAGAATACGAAGTGCGCATTCCATCTCAAAAACTACTCTTGCATACGCTATCGCAAACCTCAAATCCAAACTATTTATTTCTTGATGTATCGACATCCAAAGATGCGTCTCCAGGTCTTGTTGAAATAGAATTCCAACACATAAGTAATGATGATGCTTTTACGATCTCATTCCCACTGCTTGCAAGAGATCAAAACTCAGCAACTCGTGAGGGGTTTACTTCTGAGGATGTGATTTATTTGATTACACCTGACCGATTTGTGAATGGGGATTTGAGCAATGACTCACACCCTGATTATAGAGATACGTTTAACCGTGAGGATCCTTATGGCAGACATGGTGGTGATATCCAAGGAATTATCAATCGATTGGATTACATCGAAGAAATGGGTTTTACAGCACTATGGCTCAATCCAGTTTTAGAAAATGCCATGGAAGAGAGTTCGTACCACGGCTATGCAACAACCGATTATTACAAAACAGACCCACGATATGGGAGTAATGAGCTTTATAAGTTGCTAAGTCAAGAATCAAAGAAGCGCGGCATTAAACTTATTATGGACCAAATCATGAATCACTCAGGATCTAATCATTGGTGGTTGCTTGATCCTCCATCATCGGATTGGGTTAATTATCAGGAGGAGTCCTTCAATCTTGAGTACAAATTGACAAATCATCGACGAACGACATTAACAGACCCTTATGCATCAACTTATGATACAGAACGGTTTACGGATGGATGGTTCGTACCTGTCATGCCTGACCTTAATCAGGATAATCCACTGCTGGCGGATTACCTAATCACAAATTCACTATGGTGGATTGAATACGCAGGGCTTGCTGGGATTCGTCATGACACCCATCCATACGCTTCGAAAGACTTCTTAAATGAATGGACCTGTAGAGTTATGAGTGAGTATCCATCATTCAATATAGTAGGCGAAGAATGGGGGGTAAACCCACTTATTACAGCAAAATGGCAACGTGGGGCTACGACTGCTAAGAGTATTGATTCATGCTTGCCAAGTTTGATGGATTTTCCTTTACAAGTCACGTTAGTAAATGCTCTTACCAAAGAGGAAAACTGGGATGCAGGTTGGGTAGAACTGTATGAGCTTATGTCGTTGGATTATGTGTATCCAGATCCGATGAATCTCGTGATTTTTCCAGATAACCACGATATGGAGCGATTCATTCAGCAAGTTGGAGGAGATGTTGACCTGTTCAAAATAGGTTTGATTTACATATTGACTACTCGTGGAATACCACAAATTTATTATGGAACAGAGCTTGCAATGGAAAGTCTTCCCCCACACGGTCATGGTGAGATTCGACGAGATTTTCCAGGTGGGTGGCCAGGCGATGCTGTTAATGCATTTGACGGGGAAGGGTTAACTGAACAGGAAAAGGAAATTCAAGCTTTTACTAAGTCTCTGCTAAATTGGAGAAAGGAAGCTGATGTGATTCATAATGGAAAGATGATGCATTTTGCACCAAAACATGATGGGGTTTATGTTTTCTTCCGTTATCACGAAAATGAGTCTGTTATGGTGATTCTGAACAAAAGTGAGTCGGTCGTTCCCATAGATATGGAACAGATACAGGAAAGATTGCAAGGTTTCTCTTCCGGAAAGGATGTTGTAACTGGAGAAGAGTTTTCACTTGATGCTTCGATAAAAGCTCCTCCTAGGCAAGCATTAATCCTTGAACTAGAATGAATCAGTCTGTTTTGATGCTATTCATTGACTGAAGTAGTCGTTGAACCTGCAAATCACCAAATCCATATATAGCTTCTTTTTTGGAAAAAAGGCGAAATACTTCGCCAAAAGTTGCCGATGGATTCTCACTCATAATCTCTCTGAGTGTTTGTATCGGTCGGCCTGGACTGCCTGGTGTCTCTTGGCGATCGAGGTGCGCTCTTACAGCAGGCATTAAAAATGGATAGGTCGACTCTAATGTATGAGCCAACATGACTAAGTCTTGATTGTCTTGATTACAGAATGCGGGCCAGAGTTGGGCTAGTTGGTCCAACTTTGTGACGGTTTGAGCATGCTCAAATGCATAGGCTAATTCCTCCGCAGTATGATCAGCAAAACTGTAGGGTGCTTCTTCCTTCGGGTGAACCATCCAAACAGTATAGTCCTTGGTGATATTTTTCGAGATCAGCCAAAGAATGAACCAACTATTGACTTGACAAAACAGGTCGTGCTCAAACCACAAGTATAGATTGCTATGGTCAGTTGCGGACTGAATCTTTTCAAACAAGACCCCAACCTCCTTCACGTAATTCTCTTTAGAGATGTCTTGCTCGGTAAGAGCACTCAAAAAAGTCACTCTATCCTTATAGAATAGGTCAAGATCCTGCTCGAGGCTAGCCGCGACAGGGCCATCCATTAGGCATTCCCGCATCACATGCTTCTGGCCAGTTATTTGGTCAGGAAGCTGATGCAACAGTGAATCACCATTGAGTACGTGTGTTGACATAGATATGGCTTTTGGAATTTGAGACCTTCGCGGTGCATCACCCAATATACCATTTGAGCGTTTGTGATATTTACGTCATCTTGTTCTAATGGACAAGAACCCAACACAAGACGAGCTGCGTGATTTCTATCACCAAGAAATTGAGACGCTTAAAAGCTCTATTCAGGGTTATAAAGAAGCCGCAAAACCTGTTGCTCCAGACGATGCCTACGGTAGAGTGTCCAGAATGGACGCAATCAACAACAAATCGGTGATGGAACTCTCACTGAGGCAGGCGGAGGTGAGATTATCTAAGCTAGAAAGAATGGCAGAAAAGATTGGCACGAAGACGTTTGGTAAGTGTATCAAGTGCGGCAAAGCGATCCCCATAGGTCGCATCATGGCCATGCCTGAGTCTTCAAAATGCATCTCATGTGCGAGGTAGCTTATCTGTGTAAATATTTCTGAGAATGAGTGACAGCGCCTGCTGAAAGTGCTGCTGAATGGGTGAGAAATGATTTTCTGGAGATAGTCTTCGTCATCGTTTTAATCTTGGGACTTAAGAAGATACCTGTAGATAATCCAACTAATGACTACCACAGGTAATAGTAACAATATGGCTATGGCCCATTGACCAAAGAGGAACTTCCCTATGGCAAATAAAAGCAAATAAACCCCCAGAGAGCCTAAAAATACCATAGCAAATTGAGCAGGAAGACTCGGCCCATATGAAGGTTTTCTGATGTCTTCTTCATTCGCTAGACACTTTCTCCGAATTGTTGTCCATCCAGGACCGTTCGGGTTAATTTTTTGGTAGAAGGTTTTTAACGTTTCTTCATCTTCTGGAGGTGTTAAGTACATCGCGAGCAACCACACAATACTTGTAAGCAGTACTGCAAGGACAAGTTTTGTGCTGAACCCATCAATGAGATTACTGGCAAGTGCTTCATCTGGGATAAAAATCACGAGTACAACAGCTTGAATTGCACCATATATCATGGCTGTAAGCTCTGTAAAGGCATTAATCCGCCACCAAAACCACCGGAGTAAAAAGATCGATCCAGTGCCTGCACCCGATAATAAAAGGATATTAAAGGCCTGTGTGGCATTCTCTAAAAACAAGAGCGCAAATAGACCCGAAAACACCAACAAACCAAGTATGGTTAATCGCCCTACCACGACTAATTCTCGATCAGATGCTTCTTTGCGGTAAAACCGCTGATAGACATCATGTACGATGTAAGAGGATCCCCAATTCAAATGGGTGCTTATTGTAGACATATATGCTGCAATCAAAGACGCCGTAACCAAGCCTAACCAACCTGGACCAAGTAGTGTGAGCATCACTGGATACGCAATATCATCCCCTAAGTATTGCTCCGAAATTTGGGGAAAGGCAGATTGGATGGAGGCAAGATCAGGGAAGACTAGAATCGAGGCTAAAGCCACAATAATCCAGGGCCACGGCCGAATTGCATAATGAGCCACATTAAAAAGTAAGCTAGCACCAAGAGCATGGTGCTCATCTTTTGCAGCTAACATACGTTGGGCAATATATCCTCCGCCACCAGGCTCTGATCCTGGATACCATACAGACCACCATTGTACAGCGATTGGTATGATGATAATCGTCACGAATAGTGATGGATCCTGAATGGATGGGAAAAGTTGAAGTTTGTCTTGAATTGTGGGATTCGAAAATAAAGCGTCTAGTGAACCTATTTTTGGGTGATTGACAGCAACAAAAGCAGCAAAAATAGCGCCAACTAAAGAAATGGTGAATTGGAAAAAGTCTGTCCATATCACTCCTTTTAACCCTCCTAATACAGCGTAGATCCCCACCAAGACAGAACCACCAACAACAATAATCCAGGGATCCAAGCCGAACATGACACTGCCGATTTTTATAGCAGCCAGGGTTACTGCACCCATGATTAGACAATTAAAAAAGAACCCTAAGTATATCGCTCTAAACCCTCTTAAAAAGGACGCAACAGGTCCTGAGTATCGTAATTCATAAAACGCTAGGTCTGTGAGCACCTCTGACCGACGCCAAAGCCTTGCATAAATAAATACAGTCACCATCCCTGTTATGAGAAATGACCACCATGCCCAGTTTCGAGCAATGCCTCCTTCTCGCACCAATCCGGTAACTAAATTAGGCGTATCAGCGGAAAATGTGGTCGCCACCATCGAAATTCCAAGTAGCCACCATGGCATATTTCGCCCACTTAAAAAGAACTCAACATGGCTTTTTCCTGCACTTCTTGACGCCCACAGCCCAATGCCAAAAAGAATAAGGAAAAACACAGATAGGATAATCCAATCACTGATTTCAAATAACATGTGGGTCGATTAAGAGTGGGCGATTAAACACTTTACGTCGTTGTTTTGGACTAGACCAATATCGAGTAGGCAAAGTTTATCAAGTACATTAAAGCCAGCTTTCGTGCAGAGCTTCTCAGAGGCTTGAAGGGTGCCACCTGTGGCATAGACATCATCCACGAGAACAACTGTTGGCTTGGGTAGCCCCGATTGCAAGTCGAATCCCTCACCCGCTGGTTTCATTTCGATGGTGTCGCTACCATATTCGAGGTCGTAACTAAGCTGTACAAGATTAGAATTAGGTAGCTTCCCTTTTTTTCGAATCAGTCGAATCCCCCCTCCATGACGTGCCGCGAGGGCCGCAGCGATAATAAACCCGCGGGATTCAATGCCAACCCAATAATCTGGAATCGAGGATGTCAGAGCAGCAATATCATCGATTGCTGAGGAAAAAATATGTGCATCGGCTAATAATGGCTGGATATCGCTGTACAGAATACCAGGTGATGGAAAATCGATAATCTTGGCGATGTACTCGCTATAGTCAAGACTGGTGTGCATGAACTAGGTCTGTGGTTATCATGTTAGATTTGGAGGTGGTACGCAAAATGATGTAATTGCAGTTAAACTAAATAAAAAACTCAATAATGAAAGAGATTTTAAAGCCTTCAGACATTTTCATCCTACTCGCATCCCTATTTAGTATGGGGATTAGTATTTACTACTGGTTCTCGGGGATGAAGGATGCAGGTATGTTTATTGGAATTTGGGTTCCATCGATTCTGGCTTTCGGAATCTACATCAAATTGTTGATTTACAACAAGAAATAAATCTATGGTAGACTCTGACATTTTTGTTATAGGTGTTTTTGCCTTTGGCATGCTCGTGGTGGGTGTAGGATTTTCGATCTACGAGTTCAAAAAAATGCAGGACGAGCGCGATTGAGTTGATGTTGTAGTATCTTCATTAGTATGAAAGACTTTTGGAACGAACGATATCGCGCAGATGAATTTGCATATGGAAAAGCCCCAAATAAGGCTTTCCACGATTTTTTGACATCGGACGCCCACTTGGGACAGTCCCATTCCACTGAGGAAGCTTTACAAAACCCAACTGTTCTATGCCTTGCCGAAGGTGAGGGACGCAATGCTGTTTTTGCTGCAAGTCAAGGGTACCGGGTACTTGCACTTGATTATAGCGAAGAAGGGCGCCGCAAAACCCTATCGCTCGCACAGGAAATGGGTGTTGTGGATCGTATAGAATATCAAGTCATGGATTTGACATCTACGGAGAGCCTCGACTGGATACGATCACTACGCTCCAAAATGCACGAAGAAAAAAGGGTGGTTGTAGGCGCTGTGTTTTGTTTTACACACCTACCCTCTGAGATTTGTAATTCGTTGTATGAAGCTTGTGCCAGCATTCTAGAACCTGATGGTTGGATTTTCCTAGAAGGCTTTGGCAAAGAACAACTGCACTACCAAAGTGGTGGTCCAAAAAATGAGGCCCTACTCTTTGAGGAGGTGTCCTTAAAAGAGACGTTTCGTCCACTATTTAAGGATGTGAAAATTTCTTCTGAGATTAAACAGCTGGACGAAGGGCCGTATCATCAAGGAGAAGGTCATCTGATCACAGTTCATGCACAGGGAGTAAAATGAGAGCACGACACTTGAACTGGCTACTCTGTGCATCAGTGATTGCGCTCATGTTGAGCGGATGCTCCATCAAGCAGGGTGACGTGGCTATTAGTCGAGAGAGCGGAGATGAATTTAGGCTTGTAGAACATGCCGTGCTCGCTGAGGATGGCCGTCAAGTGAGTCGGTTGGCTTTGCTGGACGAAGACGACCAGGTCGCTTACCCAGATAGCACCTTAGAGGTACGTACTGACTCACTCATGGATTCCTACCGTATTTTTCGCGTGATTGCAGGCACGAAGTATGAAGTGCACCTGCTAGAGAATCAATTTATGTTTCGGACTGATTAATCCTGTGGGTTAATTCCTCAATAAACGATTCAATTTCTGCTCGTTCCTGCTCGTCTTCGGTTTTGCTGAGTAACAACACTCGTTGAGATCTCAGAATTTTAAGCCTTCGCAAGGACATGTTATCGAGTTCTTCCTCTGTAAGGCGAATCATGCGCTTTCCTTGGATAGTTTACGTAGCAAGGCTGTGACCTTTTCTTGAATGGTGTCTCGAACCACGCGAAATTCATCTTGATCCATCTCACGAGGATCTGGGATATCCCAATCTATGCGTTGTTTCGTAGGCACCCATGGGCATTTGTCGCCACATCCCATACTAACAACTGCATCAAGTGGCTCATCAGTAGGCAGGTCATCAACTGAGGTGCTTTGGTGAGCGGACAAATCATAGTCAAGCTCAGCCATGGCTTGGATTGCTCTGGGGTTAATCTTTCCAGATGGTGCGGATCCTGCGCTGTACGCTTCTACAGCTATCCCGCTCATATTTGCAAAGGCTTGGGCCATCTGGCTCCTATTGGAGTTTTCAATACAAACAAAAGCGACTTTTATCATGGTCAAGGTCTAATTATCGTGATTAAGTTCAAATCGATAGAGAATTCTATCTCAGGTGCTGGTTTAAGAGTTCACCGTCAATGTTCTGAGGCAAAAACATATAACCGATCAAAAAACGTTGCAATTACAGCGCCGAGTACTGGCGCTGCGACATAAATCCAAAAATGGGTGTAATCTCCAAGAACTGCCGCAGGACCAAAGGATCTTGCAGGGTTCATCGATGCACCCGTGATAGGACCTGCGACTAGGGCTTCAATAAAAATGATACCGCCAATGACTACGCCGGTAAGCAGTCGATTTGACTCAGAGGCAACGATTCGTAAAATGGTAATGATGAGCATGAACGTTAGAAACACCTCTAGGGCAAACGCTTTCCATTGCACCACAGAGATTGTGGTCATGCCAAGATTTCGATCTTCAGGAAACAGGATATGAATCGATAATGAGGCAAAAAAGGCTCCAAGTAGTTGCGCAAGGATGTAAAAACCAGAATCTAGGGCTGAAGTTTGTTTGCGTAACCAGAAAGAGATCGTCACAGCTGGGTTAATGTGCGCTCCAGATATGGGGCCAAACATATAGACCATTAAGGCGACAATCGAGCCAAAGGTTAGGGAGATCCCAAGATGGCCGATGGGTTGTAAACCTGCAGATGTGTATGCTGTATTTACGACGACTGCACCTGTGCCAAAAAAGACAAGAGCAAATGTTCCGGTAAATTCGGCGAGTGCTTTCTGTAGTCTAGGGATCATAATTTGTGAGCAGATTAGAAAAGGAATTGCAATGGACACTTGTTATATACACATCCATCTGCGCCGGCAGATTGCTCAAACATTGGATCCCCTACAAAAGCAACAAATGATGACAGGTCTACATTGGTTGCCTTGATAAATGCTTTTGTATCGCTCACTTTCATAGAGGTCCACTCTGAGCTAGGAATAGCTCCTGCACGAGGACCCTCACTTTCGTCATAGACTGCTTTCCATGAGTCATACTCTGTTGCGATATCTACAACGATGAATAAATCTGCCACTGCGTCACCATCTTGGGAGGTTGTAGCCGTTGTATTGTATCCCGATTCATCAGAAGGCAAACGATGGAGTTGGTATGCCTCAAGGGTTTCCGTGATGGGAGCGCCTGTAGATTGAAACTCTTCTGAGGTAAAAAATTCACCCATTTTTGCAGGATCAACATCAAAGAAAGCCGCAGCCATTTGGGATTCACCAGCTTGTGCATAGGCTTTTTGGTCAGCATCAGACCACTCGGCATGGAATGGAGCGTAGCTTTGGAAAACCTCTTCGAATTCGGCGTATGGAACATTAGCCGTTAGTAAATAGAAAACACCATCAAGTGTTGCAGTCGCTTCTTGAGTTGCTGCATCGGCTTCGGCGGGGGTGTCATTAGACGCGTTCATGTCGTTGTTGCAACCAATAAAGACAAGAAGTGCTAGGATTGGAAGGAATGATTTCATGAGTAAAGATTTGTTAGAATCATACATTCTAAATGTCTGTTGTCATGAAATAGTTCATCCAGAATATATCCGAGAATAGAACTTGATAGTTTCTTAATCTAAGACAAACCTCAAATCGTCCATTAAATCATCAAGATCTTCAATCCCCACACTTAACCTTACCAATCCATCGGCAAGACCTGCTTTATGACGCACATCGGCAGGAATGGACGCATGAGTCATGGTGGCAGGGTGATTCACCAAGCTCTCAATGCCGCCTAGACTCTCAGCAAGCGTAAAGTGCTTAAACTGCGAAATCTTCGATGCAGTCACTTCGACGGAGGCTTTGAGCTCAAAAGAGACCATGCCACCAAAATCAGACATCTGCTTGGCCGCAGTTGCATGTCCTGAATGACTAGCCAGGCCTGGGTAGTACACCTTATCCACCTTGGGGTGCTCTTCAAGCATATGAGCTATCGATTTGGCGTTGGTGCAATGGCGGTCCATTCTTACGCCTAAGGTTTTGAGCCCCCGGTGAGTGAGCCATGTTTCAAATGGAGAGGGATTCAGGCCCATGGATAGCCGAGCAAAATCAAAGGCCGCTTTGTAATGCTCATGATTTGTGATAATTGCACCCCCCACGACATCGGAGTGCCCTCCAATATATTTGGTCGTGCTATGCCACACGATATCTGCACCTTGTTCAAGAGGCTGCTGTAGTGCTGGGGACGCAAACGTATTATCAACGAAGGAGATCACATCATGCTTCTTGGCTGCGGCACAGGCTTCTTCTATATCTGTGATGCGCAGCAAAGGATTCGTGGGTGTTTCGAAGGATAGCAACGTATAAGATCCCGTTGCTAGCTCCTGTTTGACCGCTTCCAAATCTTCAAAAGGCATCGTTTTGAAGCCAACACCCATCTTTTCAAAGACCTTGGTCATGAGACGGTATGTCCCGCCGTACATGTCATTAATGCCGAGAACCTTGTCACCAGGTTTTAGAATATGCAGTAGTGCTGTCACTGTGGCTAGGCCACTGGAGAAGACTGTTGCATAGGTTCCCCCCTCAAGTGCAGCGATAGCTTGCTCTAGATTTGTGAAATTTGGATTTCCAGCCCTCGTATAGTCATACCCCTTCGTTTGAGCTGGATGCTCCTGGGCATAGGTCGTGGTTTGATAAATGGGGGGAATGACAGACCCAAACTCTTTTTCTGGTTCCTGGCCACTGTGCACGGCTTTGGTGTTAAACTTTGTCATAGTTGAAAGGATGTTGTTGTCTTGGTTGAGCCTATACCTCATAACCCTGTTTGGCCATCCACTCATCATTATACATCTTCGAAAGATATTTTACCCCACTATCAGGAATGACAGTTGCGATGCGCAGAGTTTTGCCAGGGTGATTTTTTTGGTGCTCAGGGAGATAGTTTTTGGCAAACTCAAGAGCTCCCCAGACATTTGCGCCCCCTGTTCCACCCCCCAAAATACCCTCTTCGTGTGCCAAGCGGCGCCCCATCCGAAACGCTTGCTCATCATTGAAAGGGATTACCTCATCAATTACAGAGAAATCGATCGCTTTGGCCAGATGATCCTCCCCAACCCCTTCTACCTCATATGTTCCAATTTTTGAGGGATCCTCCTGTCCAGTCTTCCAATAATGGTAGTAAATGGAGCCAATGGGATCTGGCATCACAATCTGGATGGATGTGTTTTTTTCTTTGAGGTAACCTCCAGTGCCCGTAATCGTCCCCCCTGTGGAGCCACTAGACACAAATACATCCACATCGTGGTCCATTTGATTCCAAATTTCAGGGCCTGTCGTGAGATAATGAGCCTCTGGATTAATGTGATTATCATACTGATTTATGCGAAAGGCGCCGAGTTCCTTGGCAAGATCGAGGGCGGCTTGAACATAATGGTTAGGAGTCCCTGGTTCAGATGTCGTTGGAAATACGCGCACCTCTGCACCATAGGCTTTAAGAGAGTTTTGTTTCTCCGTGGAGACTTTATCAGGCATAGTGAGAATTACCTTGTACCCTTTCAGTGCACCTATCATAGCTGTGGCTGCACCCGTATTCCCAGAGGTATTCTCCACAATCGTACCGCCGGGTTGAAGCTCTCCACTTTGCTCCGCTTTGTCGAGGATGTGGCGAACAATTCGATCCTTAATACTCAATCCCGGATTCATGAACTCGAGTTTGGCAAAGAGCTCAATGCCGGGGTGATCAGCCGTTATTTTCAGGAGAGGAACTAGTGGGGTGTTTCCAATCGTGTTTAAAAGAGGGAATGGTGACTGATTCATAGCTGAAAATTACCGCTTGTGTTCAGGGGAGTCAAAATCACTTTTGCAGCCTGCGTCCCAAACCTCAGACACGTTTCCATGAGCAGGAATTCCTCCCTGGTCTTTGAGCATACGAGCCATGTGGAGACAATTCCACGCCAAGAATGTCGTGTTTCTGTTCGTAAAGTCATTTTCAGGACCTCCAGAGCCAGGGTCCATGTATGAAGGGCCTGGGCCTGCCTCTCCCATCCACCCTGCATCGGCTTGTGGTGGAACAGTGTACCCAATATGAGACAAGCCAAACAATATACTCATGGCACAATGCTTGACCCCATCCTCGTTTCCTGTAATTAAGGTAGCCCCAACCTTGCCGTAGTCTCGGTATTGTCCCTTTTCATTGAATTGGTGCGTGTAGCCATACATGCGTTCTAAAACATGATTACAGACAGATGATTTTTCACCAAGCCATACAGAGGTTCCAATAATTAAGATGTCACAGGCATCAATCTCTTTTTGGATTTGAGGCCAATCATCTCGATCCCATTCCGGAGTTTGGGATAAATCGTGCTCCAAGCCTGATGTGATTACATAGTCAACAGGACGGATGATGTTGGTTCTCACCCCATTTGCCTCAAAGATGCTTTGTGCAATTTTTAGCAATCCCTCAGTGTGAGATAATACAGGGGTGCGCTTGAGGGTGCAGTTCAAAAAAAGGACACGAAGATCATCAAACTTTGCTGGTGGATTGGTACAGTCTTGTTGAGTTCTCTCTTGAAGTTGTTGTGACATTGTGTTTTGATTATTAGGTTATTTACTTAAGCTAATTTGTTATGTCATTGAACTAATTAACTGAGCAAAGATTTCATTCTTTGAAGATGACGATAGGGCTCTGTCCAAAGGCGATGCGATGCTATTTATGTCCTTTCTATCATCTCACCTGTAAGAGGCATAGACCTCTTGGCGACCATCCTCGTAAAAGACAATCACGTCGTAGGGATCATTGGGTTCACCTTCTACTTCCATTCCAGGTGAATTAATTGGCATTCCAGGTACAGCTAACCCTTTTGCATCTGGTTTTTCAAGCAGCAATCGCTGGATTTCTCTGGCAGGAACGTGGCCTTCTACGATATACCCTTCGACAAGAGCTGTGTGGCACGATCGAAGGTTTTGAGGCACACCCAGCTCATCTTTTTTAAGATCCATACGATCCACATTGACTCCTTCAACAGTGTAAGCATTCTCAATTAGGTGATCTTGCCACATCGTGCAACAGCCACATGATTCCGATTTGTAGTTGACTATTTGAGCCTCTGCGGTGGGAGGGTTCTGGACGCTGTAAACAATAGCTGCAACCAAGGTGATGGTAGCTAGTAAAAAACCAATCGCTTTTTTGGACATGGCATGGGGTGGTTGGGGTGGTTGGGAGTTTTGTATTATCCAAAAATACCGGTTTCCGTTGGATCTTCATGTACATTACTTAAAAACAACAAACGTATAAACTACGCTCGGCTAATCAGGAAGTACCCCAGACCCGTACAGAATCCTTGTCACCAAAACAGCCCAACAACAATCGCTGTGGCAATCAGCAAGAAAATCGACAATACCCGGTAATTTTTATACCATACGACCCCACTCAACTCGGCGGTCTCCTCAGCGAAAATTCGCTTGTTGTATGTCAACGTTTGAACCACCTCCTCAGATGGCGCAGGAGTTGCCAATGAAACGATGGCCTGGACAAGCATACACGTTACCATAATCATCGGCCCCATGTGGAGAAAATGTAAATCATTAACCCATGGAATGAGTCCATTTGCCTTGGACACAATCACAAAAATACTTATCGCTAACCCTGTAAGAAGTGCGATAAATGCACCACTGGCATTGGCTCGCTTCCAAAATAGCCCAAGGATGAACACCGCAACCACTGGAGGGGCAATAAAGGACAACACCATCTGAAGGTACTCCCATACAGAAGAAGATATTTTGTCAATATACTGCGTCCAAAAGGCTGCCAACATCACTAAGACAAAGGTCGCAATTTGCCCCACGCGAACAAGCTGTTTGCTTGTCAAGTCTGGCTTAATATTTTTAACAAAATCCATGGTAATGAGCGTCGATGCAGAGTTCATTGTTGCCGATATACTCGAGG
>CAJXOH010000028.1 GCA_913057895.1 uncultured Bacteroidota bacterium | reverse complement strand
TGCGATTTTTCGGAGTTAGCTGTTTTTTTAGCGATTGGATGTAAGGATTGTACGTTGAGGTGTTCCTATGATAGTAACTACGTTGTGTTTCATCACAAAATCAAGGATGGTCTGGAATTATGTGGTAACCCTTGCTAAATGTAGGGATGGCATTGATTGTCATTCATAATAAATGCACTATATTAATACGTAAATGACTACATAACCCTCTGAAATGAAAACATTGAGTCATTATACCTATGCCTTGCTTCTTTTGGCAACATTATACTTGGTGAATTGTTCTAACAATGAACCTGGTACATATGACCCTAAAACGTATGATGTTGTTGTAGTGGGTGGCGGTACCAGTGGCACGGCTGCTGCGATTCAGGCTGGGCGCATGGGTGCAGATGTTTTACTTCTTCATGAACATCGTTGGCTTGGTGGGATGCTGACCGCAGCTGGTGTGAGTGCAACCGATGGGAATCATAAGCTGCCATCGGGTATTTGGGGAGAGTTTAGAGATTCCTTGGTTGCGAGATACGGAGGTCCAGAAGCTTTGTCTACTGGATGGGTAAGTAACACCCTGTTTGAACCACATGTTGGTGCGGAAATCTTTCAGAATATGGTACAGGAGTTGCCAAACGTAGAGCAAATGGGTGGGTTTAGCCTTGTCGATGCCCGACTCCAAACCAAAAATGATGGCAAAAAACGATTATACGAGATCATCATTCAAACCGGTTCGGGCAAAAATCTCACGATTCAGGCCAAAATGTTTATCGAAGCCACTGAATATGGGGACCTTTTGGGCGCCGCGGATATACCCTATTCCCACTATATGGAAACGAAGGATGCAACAGGTGAAGCTTCGGCACCCACCGAAGATCACCCATATGTCCAAGATCTTACCTACGTAGCCATAGTGGAAGATTATTCACCGATGGATGCTCCACAAATAGAAAAGCCAGACGCATACAATCCGGCAGAATTTGATTGTATGTGTGCGGAGCTATGCTCTGACCCTACTCAAGACCCAGTCTCATGTGATAAAATGCTCGAGTATGGTCGACTACCCAACGACAAATTTATGATCAACTGGCCTAATTTTGGCAACGATCATTATGTCGATTTACTTGAAAAAAGCACCGAAGAGCGTAAAGAGCTCCTTCACGAGGCGAAAAATACGACGCTGTCCTTCCTTTATCACCTCCAGGTCGAAGGTGGGTACACCCACATTGGTATTTCAAAGGATGAATTCCCAACCGACGATGGCTTAGCGTTAATGCCATATATTCGGGAAAGTCGCAGGGTTGTGGGTATAGATCGGCTCTATGAGTATGACATCACCAACCCTTATGCTTTAAAAGAGAGGCCACTGTACCAGAGTAGTATTGCCGTTGGCGATTATCCTTTGGATCACCACCGCAAAAAAAATCCTGTCCCCAAGAACATAGATTTTACCTCCATACCATCCTACTCAGTCCCCTATGGTGCACTCATCCCTAAAGATGTTGATGGACTCATCGTAGTTGAAAAAAGTATTTCGGTAAGTAACGTGGTCAATGGGACAACACGACTGCAACCTGTTGTGCTCCAGATAGGCCAAGCAGCGGGTGCTGCGGCTGTCCTGAGCATTGAACGTGGGGTGCCGGCCGCTCAGTTAGATATACGCATGTTCCAAGATTTCTTGCTAGAGTCTGGATTTATACTCATGCCTTACATGGATGCGACGCAGGATCACTGGGCGTTTAACCCCATCCAAAGGGTTGGTCTGAGTGGCATCATGCGAGGTGAGGGGATCCCTGTAGCATGGGCAAATGAAACCAGATTCTACCCCGAAAGTGTAGTTCACAATGACCACTTACTCGAAATCTTGTCTAGGTCTTATCAGATGAATACTGAACAATTAAACCAAGTACTGTCAGCTAAGAACATGACTGGAGAATGGACAGTGGAGAATGGCTTAGACCTGTTTGAAGAGTTATCCAAAACGTCGGGGGCAACAGCATCTTCGAATACAAATGCGTCGAACACCAATACATCAAACACAAATGCAGTGACTCACGATAGCCAAACCCGTTCTACGCGTTACGGGCGGGCTGTTGAGTTTTTTGATCAACACGACGTTAGCTTGAACACTCCGCTTTCAAGATCGAAGCTTGCGGTTCTTATTGACATATACGTAGATCCCTACAACGCCAAGGATGTTCAAATTGGGTACCCAAATTCACAGCTCTAGGGTAAACGGCTCAAGCTTCGCAACCATCCTGCGACATGGCCAATGATTCCTCACGATAACAATAAATTATTCTGGAGATGTTGATTCTCAATGGAAGCACCCTAACTTTAAACGATGAAGCCAGGTATGAAAATGATAACCAATCCATTATAGACAGCGCGTATCATGCAACCTAATTTATCCACAGCTGAGGTATCACATTCAAGGCAATGGGTACCGACAGGACAGTCAGCGTATGAGAAGACACCTGTATCGATTTTTCAGTCTGCAGAAACCGGCTCGCTGTATGTAGCGCATGAAATCGCAAGCCTCATTCGCAAGCGTAATGAGCAAGGGCAGCCCACGGTGTTGGGATTAGCTACAGGATCAACGCCCATACAAGTGTATGCGGAATTGGTTCGCTTGCACAAGGAAGAAGGGTTGAGTTTTGAGCATGTAATCACCTTTAATTTGGATGAATATTATCCAATGAAACCGGATTCGGTGCAGAGTTATGTCCACTTCATGCACGAAATGCTTTTTGACCACATCAACATCAAACCAGAAAACATTCATATACCTGATGGTACCCTCCAGTTAAGTGAGCTTCAGGAGCACTGTGATCATTATGAGCAGTTGATCGTAGAAGCTGGTGGAATTGATATTCAAATTCTAGGGATAGGCCGCACGGGTCACATAGGGTTTAACGAGCCTGGTTCTACCAAGGAGTCTACCACACGTCTGATTGCGTTGGATAAAATCACGATGCTCGATGCGGCAAGTGCATTCAATGGCTTTGAAAATGTACCCAGGCGGGCCATCACGATGGGGGTTTCATCTATCTTGCACGCACGTAGAATTTTCTTGATGGCTTGGGGTGAAGGCAAAGCTCCTGTAATGAAAACGATTGTGGAGAATGAGCCATCTTCACAATACCCTGGTACGTTTATTCAGACGCACAACAATTGTGAGGTTATACTGGATGGAAGTGCCTCTGCGGAATTAACACGAATCAAAACCCCATGGTTAACTGGGATTGTAGAGTGGACACCTTATCTGATAAAACGCGCTGTCCTTTGGTTGAGCCAAACGGTACATAAACCAATCCTCAAATTGACGGAGGAGGATTATCGTCAGCACGGGATGAATGATATTCTGTTGGAGATTGAGAGTGCCTACAACATCAATATTCAAGTGTTTAATGAAGTCCAACATACCATTACAGGCTGGCCAGGAGGGAAGCCAAATGCGGATGACACCCATCGACCCGAGCGAAAAAGCCCCTTTCCAAAGCGATCTTTGGTGTTTAGCCCCCATCCAGATAATGATGTGATATCGATGGGAGGTACACTCCTTCGATTGGTTGAACATGGTCATGAGGTCCATGTGGCCTATCAGACGTCTGGCAATCTCGGGGTCTATGATGATGATGTCATGCGTTTTTTGGACACGATGCGTGATTTTCATGAGGCTTTAGGATTTAAAGATGCCGAGGCAGAGCGAATGCTGGTTGAGGTTACAGAGTCCTTATCGGTCAAAAAAATAGGAGAGCCTGATTCCGAGCTCGTAAGACGGATTAAATCCTTGATTCGACAAGGAGAATCCCAAGCAGCTTGTCGATACATTGGCGTGCCACTTGACCAGGTCCATTTTCTCAACATGCCCTTTTACGAAACCGGAGAGAAACGCAAAAAACCTCTTTCAAAAGCAGATGTGACGTCTATTAAGAAAACACTCAAGAAGATTAAACCTCATCAAGTCTTTGCGGCTGGGGATTTATCAGACCCACATGGCACCCATCAATTGTGCCTGCAAGCGATAAAACAAGCCGCCCAAGAGCTACAAGATGAAGAATGGATAAAAGAGTGTTATTTCTGGTTGTACCGCGGGGCATGGCAAGAGTGGAGTATTGAAGATATTGATATGGCTGTGCCACTGAGCCCGGATGAAACAGACCAAAAGAGACGTGCGATATTCAAGCATCAGTCACAAAAAGATCGTCCATTGTTCCCCGGTACCGACACTCGAGAATTTTGGCAACGCGCTGAGGAGCGAAATAAACGCACCGCTGAGATATACAACCACATTGGTCTTGCCGAATACGAGGCCATCGAAGGATTTGTTCGGTGGCGAGATCTTGAACTGCAGTCTGAGTCCAAGTAGAATTCTTAAGTTTAAACCCCTTACGTTTAAAGCCATCACAAAAACATTTTAGGTAGGATACCAATGCCAGAAAACAGTCGACTTCGTGTTATTGCGTTTTTTGCACACCCAGATGATGCAGATCTAACAATGGGGGGCACTGCGGCACTCATGGCGCGAATGGGTCATGCAGTGAAATTTGTGTCTCTCACCAGTGGTGATGCTGGCCATCAATCACAGGGTGGTGGTGCGCTAACGAATCGACGTCGTCTTGAAGCCCAAGAAGCAGCGCGTCGTTTGGGTGTCGAGGAATATACCGTGTTAGATAACCATGATGGCGAACTGATTCCAGATCTCCATAATCGCCACAACGTCATACGAGAAATCCGGAAGTGGAATGCCGATGTTGTCATAGGGATGCGCCCTAATGATTACCATCCTGATCACCGATATACCGGTATTCTTGTACAAGATGCTGCCTACATGGTCGTGGTTCCAAACGTAACACCTGATACGCCACCTTTGAAGAAAAATCCCATTTTTCTGTACATGAGCGATCATTTCCAAAAGCCTTATCCATTTCGCCATGATATCGTTGTGGGCATCGATGATGTCCTTGAAACCAAGGTACACGGTCTGGATGCACATGTCTCTCAAATCTATGAATGGCTGCCATGGGTTGATGGTATCCTAGGCGATGTCCCTGACTCACCTGAGGAGCGTGTACAATGGTTGATGGATCGTCAAAGCACCTCGAGCCGTGTGAGTCGTGAGCAACGAGCGGGATTAATCAAATGGTACGGTGAAGAGAAAGGCAGTCAATTCAAGCATGCGGAGTCTTTTGAAATCTGCGAATATGGACATCAGCCCACAGATGAAGAGATACGTCGGATATTCCCTATCTTCGATCAGACATGAGTGTGGCTATATTTGGCAAGAACATGCCATTTCGTACAGTATTGGATAAAGGGTGAATGTAATGCAGCCAGAGCACATATATGCGGCGGTTGGTGTTGATTTGGGGGCATCGAATCTCCGTGTAGGGGTGATGAATAAGGGAGCATTAGAGATACCATACCATGTCCCCATTAACAACACAGAATCACCAGAAGATCTAATCCATCAACTTCTTGAAGGTCTACGGATGGTCGTAGACTCAACTACACCAAGCATTGGAATCGGGGTTCCTAGTGTGGTCGACCCTGAAAAAGGGATTGTCTATAATGTGCAAAATATCCCGTCCTGGGAGGAGGTGCATCTTGCGGACATTATAGAACGTGAGTTTCATATTCCTGTCTATATAAACAATGATGCCAATTGTTTTGCCTGGGGAGAATACCTGCATGGAGTTGGAGCACAACATCCGGTGAAAAGTATGGTTGGACTGATTTTGGGGACAGGATTTGGATTGGGATTGGTTCTAGATGGTCGACTATACTCTGGGCCACATTGTGGAGCTGGAGAGGTGGGGATGTTACCGTATAAGGAGAGTATTTTGGAACACTATTGTTCTGGACAATTTTTTGAAAGGGAACTACAACAATCTGGATCAAAGGTCTATGAGAAGGCCATGCTTGGAGATGTGGAAGCAAAGGAGGTATTTCACACATTCGGCCATCATGTTGGTAAGGGGATCCAGACCGTGATGTATGCCTATGATCCTGAGGTGATCGTACTAGGTGGCTCTGCGGCAAAAGCACTGCATTTGTATGAAGAGTCGCTGCATCAAGCCTTAGATTCTTTTGCTTACAAAAAACAACGTGACGACATAATCATAAAAACCAGCGGTCTAGAGAATGCGGGTATTTATGGCGCTGCTTCGTTGGCGCTGACTAAGGTTGGGCCGTAACTACTGGATGATTGCTTCGAAAGCTCCTGTAACGGGAGCGACCGTAGTGAGTCTTTACTGAGTCAAGATTCACTGACTTGGAAGCATATACTCATAACTCGCTTCGAAGCTCAGCGGGATTCCAATTGCCCAATAAATGAGTAGGAACGCCGTCCATGCGAATAAAAAGACGATAGAATAGGGGACCATCATCGAAATCAACGTGCCAATACCTGTATTCTTAACGTATCGTTGACAAAAGACCACAACAAGCGGGAAATAGGGCATCAAAGGCGTGAGGATGTTCGAGACAGAATCCCCGATACGATAGGCAGCCTGAGTCAGATCAGGGGAGAGTCCAACCTGCATGAGCATGGGTACGAAGATGGGGGCAATGAGCGCCCACTTGGCAGAAGCAGAGCCAACAAGGAGGTTCACGGCAGCGCTCAAGATAATGATCCCAACAATCGTCACTTGGCCCGGTAGGTTAAGCGACTGCAAGAACGTTGCCCCTTGTAAAGCCACAAGAAGACCAATATTTGATTTACTAAATGCATCGATGAACAGCGCACAGAAAAACGCCATCACGATGTAGTAGCCCATGCTTTGCATCGATTTGGTCATGTTGTCGATGAGATCCTTAGAGCTCTTATACCGACCCGATACAAAGCCATAGACCAAACCTGGGATCAACAAAAACACAAAAATGAGCGGAACAATGGCCTGCATAAGCGGAGCATTGAAAGAGGCCAGTGTCTTCACCGAAGGATCCAACATGTCAGGCCCACGCAACGCGGAAGTCTCAGGAATAGCCCAAGCAATAAGCCCAATAACACCTGCAACCATGGCAGCAAGACCCATCCAAAACGCTCGACTTTCTCGAGGTGTTACCTCTTCCATGACGGGTAGCGCGTCCTCATCAGCATCCACCTCAACGCCAGCAAGTCTTGGTTCCACAATGCGATCGGTTACAAACCATCCCACAGAGACAATTAGAAGACTTGAAGCAGCAGTGAAATAAAAATTATTGAGTGGATTCAGCGCGATGGTTGGATCCAGAATTTGTGCTGCCTCAAGGGTAAAGCTCATGATCAGCGGATCGATGGCTGATGGAATAAAGTTCGCTGAAAACCCACCACTAACGCCTGCAAAGGCAGCTGCAATCCCCGCCAAAGGGTGCCGTCCTGCCGCATAAAAAATCACTCCACCCAGTGGAATCACCAATACATAGCCTGCGTCTGCTGCTGTATGGCTGACAATGGCAATAAGGATCAACATTGGCGTAAGCAGAGCCTTTGGGGTAAAGCCAAGAAGCTTTTTGAGCCCAGCATCAATCCATCCAGAATGTTCTGCAACACCCACCCCAAGCATGGCTACCAACACGATACCCAAGGGGGCGAAGGTGACAAAGGTATTGACCATGGAGGCCAAAAATTGTGCAAACGCTGGTCCAGAGAGTTGATTCTTGACGGTCAACGGTTCTCCAGTCAAGGGGTGATTCAACCCAAAATCGATCGGTGCCAACACGGCTGAAAGCACCCACACGATGCACATCAAGTAGAAAAATAGGACCGCTGGATCGGGTAGTTTGTTTCCAGCAACTTCAATCCCATTCAAAAAACGGTCAAAAAAGGAGGGTTTTTTGTGGGTTTCGTTGAGCTTACTGCCCTCTTTAGTCTCTTTTAGTTCTTTGGCCATGCGCGAAAGATGCTTGTAGAGCGTCTAATTATCTGGCAGCAGGTGTAATCGCCAATGTGACTCGCTCCCCATCACGAATGACCACAATACTCACCTCAACGCCAGCCTCAAGGTCTCCTAGAATATAGGTATAATCGTATAAGTCATTGATTTCTTTACCCGCAAGCTCTACAATGACGTCGTCAACACGTAGTCCAGCATCCTCGGCAGGAGCTCCTTCTCTCACACCACTTATTTTGACGCCTTTCTCTTGTGAGGCATAATCTGGTATGGTGCCCAACGTCACGGAGAATCCACGGGCAGCCCCCATTTGTGACTGTGCCATTTCCACACTCTGAAACGCCAATGGCTCAGCATCATGCATGTCTAAAATCATCGCTTTTGCCATGTCTGCAATGCGTACCATCCCTTCATAATTCAGGTTTTGTGCATCATCAGTTGGGCGATGGTAGTGGTCATGAATCCCCGTAAAAAAGCACAAAATGGGTACATCAGCCTGATACACGGCCATTCCATCGGTTGGGACATAGGGATCTTCTTGCAGAACCAAATCAAAGCCTGCGAGAATGTTCTTTCGCTCAATGATGGGTGTCCAATCAGGCGAAGACCCAAGTCCTTGTAGGATAAGTGTATTGTCATCGAGCATTCCAACCATATCAAAATTGAGATAGCCACTCACTTGCGCCATGTCGATCGCTCCTGATTCTACAAAAGCGGAAGAGCCAATTAACCCGAGTTCTTCACCACTCCAAAGTGCAAAGACAAGATTGGCTTGCAGTGTGCCTGGATTCTCCGCTTCTAGGGCGGCAAAATACTCTGCAAGCTCAATCACCATGGCTGTCCCAGACGCATTGTCATCAGCACCATTATGAATAGTGGATCGTTCTGGACCCGTCGCTAGGGAGCCCACTTCACCAAAGCCAAGGTGGTCGAGGTGCGCGCCAAGCAAAATGGTCTTATCTGTGTTTTGAGCCGGGATCTGCGCGATGATATTGGCATCGCTGGCTTCAACTTTTTCAAGAGCGACATTGAGAGATATTTCGAATTCTAGGTCTGCGGATGCACTGGCATGCGGGTTGTAGGACTCGTATTGAGCCTTGACATCCTCGAGGGAGCCTAGTCCCGCTCGCTTGAACCACGCTTCAGCAACCGCTGGTTGAATACGAGATGCGAGAATGCCTGCTTGCTGCGTGCTAAATTCTTGTCCAAGATCATCGTAGGCACCTCCATGGGCTTGGTCATCAATAAATAAGACGCCCAAAGCACCTTCACGAGCTGCCATGACAGATTTAAATCGAGGTGTTGCAAAACGGGAGAGTTCACGTTCCTGCTCACGCGATAGATGAGGGGGTAGTCCACGAAAGACCATCACAAATTTACCTTCTACATCGACGGCACCATAGTCATTGATTGGGGTGTCAAAATCATCTGGGGATTTGATGCCGTATCCGGCAAACACGACATTAGCCATGCCAGACCCATTGGCGCTAAAGGCAAAGGGCATGTAGGATTCGCCGAGGGGATAGGTGAGATTGCGCCCGTTAAAGGTAGTTTCTAAGGTATTGAGCCCTTCCGAGTCGATTTCGATGGATCGCACAAAGGAAAACTCATGACGATACTCCCCTTCCAATGTCTCAAGAGGCTCGAGACCCAACTCTTGGAACCATTCGATGGTTTGGTTGGCTGCTTGTTCCATCCCTTGACTTCCCGTCATTCGCCCTTGCAGGGCATCATTGGCGAGGTAAGCTACTTTCTCACGAAGTTCCTCCTCGAGGATTTGGGAAGACCCAGCGCTAGGAGCTGGGAGTGTTTGGAGGGTCTGTCCCCCGGCGAGACTGGCGGGTGAGGTCTGGCCTGTTTGTAGATCGCGGGATGTTGTGCGAAGTGGCGCATCTTCTAGGAGAGCCAAGGCTTCTTCATGATCCCATTGAGAAAGGAACAATTGCGATAATTCATCAGATGTGCGTGTACTCGTCCATAGAAGGCGATTGCCATCGGGTGAAAAAACCGGAAGTCCATCAAAGCCATCCGTCGTAGTGACGCGTTGTGGCTCCTTCGTGCCATCTGTGTCGACAATAAAAAGCTCAAAATTCGCAAAGCCAAGTTTATTGGTGGCAAAAATGATGTATTCCTGCGATGGGTGGTAGTAGGGTGCCCAACTCATCGCCCCAAGATGGGTTATCTGACGTTGGTCTGAGCCATCCAGGTTCATGGTAAAGACTTCAGCCGTGAGTCCTTTTTCGTCAAATCGCCGCCAAATAATGCGTTGACCATCCGGACTGAAGAACGGACCTCCATCGTAGCCAGGGGTGTTGGTAAGCCGTTTGAGGTCACTGCCATCGGCTTTCATAAGATATATCTCCCCGAAATACGACGGATCGCGTTCCAACATTTGAGCTTCTTCTGGCGTCAGGTCTCCCTCATAGGCAGAGCGTGTGGAGGCAAAGGCAATGTATTCCCCGTTGGGTGAAAATGAACCCTCGGCATCGTAGCCCATGGCGTCGGTGAGCTGGGTTGTTTCTCCTGTTTCGGTATTTTTTACAAATAGATGCATCGTAGGATCGTAATCCCATGCATACTTCCTAGCCTCACCAGACTCCCGAAAATTGATTTCGTCTTCCATTTTGGCCCTTGCTTCAGGGTCTGTGTGGGTAGACCCAAAAAGAATCTGGGACTCGTCTGCCCAGTTGTAATAGGCACAGGTTGTTTTCCCAAACCCAGGACTAATGAGCTCAATATCTCCAGTGTTGAAGTCTAGAGAATAGATTTGATAAAATGGATTATCGGCTTCACGTTCGCTCTGGAAGACGATTTTGTCTCCAGTTGCATTCCAATACCCCTCACCTGATCGTCGTCCTTCATAGATTAGCTGACGAGTCCTGCTTAGTAGTCTTGCTTCGTTTTGAGCATCATCTTGGGTGGCAGTAGTTGGGGTTGTTGCGTCCTGCGCTGGTGGCTGTGAGACAGCCGTTTGGGTATACACAGCCTCTTCGGCAGTAGAATAGGCGTATAGTGGAGATGGCGCTGTTAACGTTAGAGTCACTATCGGTAGTGCGAGTAGCAACAAAGCAGGTAATTTTGCTTTTGGGTGTATCATAAAGCTAGGGTAGGGTATTGTGTTACTAAGGTTTTAGGACAAGCTTGCTGCAATCTCTCGCCAACTCTCCAACTCAGGGATACCTGGTTTACGTTTGCCAAAAAACTGCACAATTTGTTCTCCATTTGCATCATACACTTCGAGTGCATTCACGTCACCATCCTCGCTTGGTTTACGCACAACCCACGCATCGGTGATATGCTCTTCATTGAGGTGTAGGTTGAAGCCAGGATCCATCACGTTATACCAGGGCCCCCGCTCCATGAGCTTGACTACCTCACCACTATGAATTTGAATGCATCCTTTGTTGCCCACAAAGACCATCAACGGCGTTTGGGATGCTGCTGCTTTTTCCAGTAAATCCCGAGCAGATCCTACGGAGACTTTTCGTGTGAACTCACCCTCTGCCAAGCGCAACGCTTGTGTACGGGTTACACCATATCGTTTGGTCAGGCCAAAAAAGTCATGTGTATCCTGTAAGGCTCGCCATTCTGCCAAAAACCCATCTACATCAATATCACTGTCTGGTTTTTCAGTGGATAATACTGAGGGTGTAGGTTCAGGTCGAGCCTCAAAAAGCAATGGGACTTGCTCGTCTGCTTGGTAGGTTGATACCAACGTTTCAAAGGCATCTGCGTTGGACTCTTCTCGAAGGTAAATTTTATGGACTGCCTCGCCAGCCTTGTTGAAAAACTGAAGGCTATGCATTGTTTTTCCTGTCATTGCGTTGGGAGCACTCACCGCAAATCCATGAGCCCAATGCATTAAAAAGATACGAAGGTCGATTTTTTCATCCACGAATAACGCGATTGGAGCACCTTCGTGAACTTCAAAATTCTTGTACGTTCCCACCTTTTCATGAACACAGGCTTCGTTGCGCGTCAAGGCCATGACATCCCCAAGAGTCTCAATCTCAGCAAGAATATCTGTCCACGCTTCCTTGAGCCGAATGACCCGATCTTCTTTGCTACGATGGCCAAGATCCAGTGAGACGTACTCCGCTTCACTCAAGCCAATGGCTTCAGCGATAGTTCGTGCTCTTGCCTTGGGGTTTTCAGCTTTGTAGGCTTCTCGTTTATCAATGTAGGATTGAAGGTCTGGTGTCATCGTTGTTTCCATAAGATTACTCATTGAGTAGTTGTTGAATCGTTTCGTGTAAGGCTTGTTCCTCTCGGGCCAAGCGTAAGTCAATGTCTTCTTCAGGCACTGCAACCACCAACGGGCAAGCTGCATGAGGATGTTGAGTAACCATTACAGAGATATCGAAGGCTGCCTCGATATTTTCAGAGGTTAACACATCATCTGGACTTCCTACAGCGGCAATGGTTCCCTGACGCATGATTGCAATTCGGTCAGCGTGTTCTGCGGCAAGATTCAAATCATGAAGTACTGCCATGACGCCGAGTCCAAGTTTTGCACAATCACGAGCAATATGTAGTACGTGATGTTGGTGCGCAAGGTCCAGGCTTGCTGTTGGTTCATCTAGGAAAAGATAACGATCTCCATCACCGTTTGGGTGCCAAATTTGAGCCAGTGCACGTGCCAAATGAACCCGTTGTTGCTCGCCCCCGGACAAGGTAGGGTATTCGCGAGAAGCTAGGTGGGCCACGCCGGTGACTCTCATCGCTTCCAAACAGATGTCTGCATCTACGGATGCACTGGTTTGATGGGGTGTACGACCCAATAAGACCACTTCAAACACGGTAAACGCGAAACTCAAGTTTGAAAACTGTGGCAAAACAGCGCGTCGACGAGCCAAAGAGTTGGCTGGCAACGATTCAATAGGATCCCCGTCAAGGATGACCTCACCAGATTGTGGGGTCTTTTTCCCACTCAGGATGTTCGTTAAGGTCGTTTTCCCTGCTCCATTAGCGCCAACAATAGCGACAACTTCGCCAGGATGTATCTCCAATGAAACACTATCCAGAAGCGCTTTATCCCCAACTCGATACGTAATATTACGTAGTTCAAGCATCTTTGAGCCCTCCTTTTGCTCCCCAAGCTCCCCCTTGACTTCTCAGCAATAACCACAAAAAGAAGGGGGCGCCTGCTAAGGCAGTTAGGATCCCAATGGGAATCTCGGAAGGTGCCAACAGCGTGCGAGATAGCACATCTGCTGCAACCAAGAGTATTGCACCCAGCAACGCAGAAGCCGGTAGTAAGAGTCGATGGTCTGGCCCAAACATTAAACGGATTAAATGGGGGACGACGAGACCTACAAACCCAATAAGTCCGGTCACGGCGGTGGTTGCTCCAACCGCAAGGGCAGACAATACGATCACACTCTTTTTGAGGCGTTCAGTATGAATGCCTAGTGCTTGGGCTTCAGATTCACCAAGAAGCATAGCATTAAGTGCACGTGCCATCCGAGGCGTTAACGCTATAGCCAATAGAGTAAGCGGTGCAACCACGAGTACTGTGGCCCACGTTGCGGCTCCAAGACTTCCAAGAGACCAAAACGTAAGATCCCGAAGCTGATTGTCGTTCGAAAATAGAATCAAAGTTCCAGTTCCTGCCCCACAAAGTGCGTTAAGAGCAATCCCAGCCAGAAGCATGGTTGCGACACTTGTTTGAGTTCCATGAGTTGCAATGCGGTAGACAATCCAAGTGACAACGAGCCCTCCCACAAATGCAGATAAAGCAATCGAAAAGGATCCAAATGCAGATGCTAGAAATCCTGGAAGCAGACTACCTAATACAATCATTAGTGAGGCTCCAAAAGATGCGCCACTAGAGACACCAATCAACGCAGGATCAGCCAATGGATTGCGGAATAGACCCTGCATCAGAGCCCCAGCTACCGATAATCCAGCGCCAGCAATGATGCCTAAAACAACTCGGGGCAATCGAATCCCTGTCAGGACCATTTCATATTGAAGAGCGCGGCTGTCTGGACTAGGTCCACTTCCCAACCCTAGTTTACTGGCAAGTATGGCAACCACATCGGCAGGGGGAATAGAAAGGGCTCCTGCCCCAGCCGCAAATACAGAGACAATAAGTAATAAAAAGCCAAGTAATCCAAGGATCCCAGTCGCGTTAAGTCCTAACGGATAACGCCGTTCAACGGAGGCCTCTTGTGTTGAGGCGGTTGGTTGTGACCTCCCCAGGCGGAGTGCCGAGAGAGAGGAGGGAGACCCATTCATGATGGTTTATTCTGACATCATCCGCTGCATATCGCGGGTTAACGCTAGTACACCTTCGCCAAGCCGAGGCCCAAACGATAGCAACATCCCTGTGTCGACAGCACGTACGTGTCCATTTTTGCCTGCGGGAGTAAGTTTTAGGCCAGGTTGATCCATAAAGTTTTCCAACCCACCAAGCATCTCAACACCATGACTTGGGGCTAAAATAATATCAGGCTGAGAGGATACAGCAGCCTCAGCAGTCAACGGACGATACCCTTCATATTGAGTAATTACATTTTGTCCACCTGCAAGCTGTACAATGGCATCCGCGCCAGTTCCTTTGCCAGAAACGTTCACCATAGCTGCACCGCGAGTGTAGATAAACAGTACACTTGGCTTAGTCTCCATCTCATCTTGGATGGCGGCAGCTTCAGCAAGTTGGCCTTCCATTACAGTGATGATTTCTGATGCTTTGTCTGGACTACGAAGGGCTTCACCTACATCGGCAATACGACGTTTGGCTTCATCCACAGAGGTTGCCTCGTCCACAATCAGAACAGGGACGCCCGCATCACGAACTTGTTGAGCGACGGTAGGAGGGCTAATGGCTGTCGTTGTAATCACCAAGGATGGATCTAGAGACAGTATGGATTCGGCACTCGACTGACGAAGTGCACCTAGGCGTGGCAACCGAAAGACCTGACGGGGATAGGTACTTGTGATATCTGTACCCACAACGTTAGGACCAAAACCAAGTGCATAGACGATTTCTGTAACTGAGCCACCAATAGTCACAATCCGAGAAACGTCATCGATCACAGTCTCAACACCGTCACGCCCAGTAATGGTGATAGGCTCAAAATCTTGAGCAACAAGCTCTTGTGAGGGTCTTTCTTGTCGTTCGCCTTGCATTGGGCGCTCTGGACG
>CAJXOH010000027.1 GCA_913057895.1 uncultured Bacteroidota bacterium | reverse complement strand
CAAAAAGTGACTGAAATCCTCCAAAGTGTCCAGCGCACTCGTAGTGTTGAGCGCACTCTCGTACAAACGTTGGGGCTTGATATGGAGGAACTCAGTGATCGTTGGCAAGACTTCCTCCAACGTCGATACTTCCCTGAGGTTGCGCAACGTGAACCACTAAAGACACTTGCTACCCAGATTACAGATCGCGACGACTACGGATCCTATAACACCTCTCCTCAAATCTCTCCTCAAGGGGATAAGCTTGCGATGATTTCAAATCGTCAGGGCTTATTTGACGTGCTATGGGTAGATCCTCGGAATGGAGAAAAAGTAAAAACCTTGGTCAGTGGTGAAGATAACCCCATGTTCGAGGAGCTCAATATTCTGAATCCTAACTTGAGCTGGTCGCCCGATGGACAGAATATTCTCCTGTCTGCTAAGAGTGGGGGGTTCTATTCGTTGGTTATTGTCAATGTTAATACTGGCGAAACCACTCCCTTAGTGCTCGAAGAATTGGATGCCATTCGATCCGTGGCTTGGTCCCCAGATGGCCAAAAAATTGCCTTTGATGCCAATCAAGGGCCCTATCAAGATATTTTTGTCTTGGATCTAGAATCCAACAACCTACGCAATGTGACGCGCGATGTGTTTAGTGACATGCAACCTACTTGGAGCGCTGATTCAGAGCACATCTATTTTGTCTCTGATCGTGGCGATGTCACAGACCCCGGTCGGTTTGGTGCTGGATCGTCCATTTTGGCCGACATGAGTGTCTACCAGACTGATCTTTACAGTGTAAACCTCTCTTCGTTACAAATCACCCCCATTACCAATACTCGATTGGCGTCGGAAACGCAGCCCGCAGTTACACAAGATGGCGATCTGTACTTCATTTCGGATGATAATGGGATTCCAAATGTGTGGGTGCTTCAGGCTGATGCACAAGAAGCCAAGCCTGTGACGAATGTGGAATCAGGTGTGGCACAAATCAGTGTCTCTCGAGATGGATCTAGACTCGCTTTAAATGGACTTAACGAAGGATTCCTGGATATTTTTGTCTTGCGAAATCCAGCTTCACGTATCCGGACAGAGCCGCTTCCAGATAATTTATGGGCGCAGGAACGAGCTTCGAAGCGTGCCGACGAACGAGTAGCTGCTCTTGGGTATACACAACGGCTGATTACCTCTCGTTCAAAAGGCAATGTCATTGATTCAAAACTATTGGATGAACTAGACGAGGCTAGCACAAACAACATTGCGGCTGCTGATGAACCCCAAGACGATTCCTCCATTGACTTTCGAAATTACGTCTTTTCTCCTGTCGTAGCTCAGGACTCGACGCTGAAGCTGAAGGACGATCCACGCAAATTTGAACCGGAGAACAAAGAAACCGAGGATGGGTATTACCAACCCAAACGATATCAGCTCACCTTCTCGCCAGACTTTTCGTACGCTAGCGGAGGAATCAACACCTACTATGGAACTTCGGCTCTAGCAACCTTCTCGTTTAGTGATCTATTTGGAGACCACCGAGTTTCCATAAGCTCTAATCTTGTGCTGGATCTGCGTAATAGTACATACTCCATTCAATATGGGTATTTCAAGCAGAGAACGAATTATTTTGCGTCATTTTTTCATCAGGCACAAAATTATCAGACGTTTAGCGGGGAATTACTTCGTTTCCGGACATACGGATTTGGGATAGAGGCGCAATATCCACTGAATAAATTTCAGCGAATTGATTATGGCCTGACAGCCATTGGAATTTCGAGGGACTTTAGTTCACTAGGTGGACTTACGGATGCTAATCTAACCAGTGAAACATCCTCCTTTCTCTACCCTCAAGTCGTTTTCACAGGAGACTTTACAGTTCCTGGTTTTATCACACCACAGGGTGGATCGAGATACATTCTACGTGCTTCAGGAAGTCCTCCACTAGGAAGTAATACACCTCAATTTGTCTCTCTTTTGGGTGACTATCGACAATATTTGGCACTTGGTCGGGGCTATACCATTGCGCTTCGTGGATCCGGTGCGCTTTCATACGGCCGAGACTCTCAAACCTTCTTCATGGGTGGGGTACTTGGGTGGTTGAACCAACAGTGGTCAGGGGTAGATATCCCCTATGATAGACTCGCTGACACGTTTTTCACCCAACCAGCGACTCCTGTGAGAGGGCACAGATACAACACCATTTTTGGGAATAAATACACCCAAATCAATGCTGAATTTAGGTTTCCACTCTTTGCTGCAATCCTTCCTGGCCCTATTCCTGTCATTCCACTATACAACTTGACAGGTGTAGCCTTTATTGATGCAGGAGCTGCGTGGGGATATGGTGTGGATTACTCTCGATACTCAACCAGAAGTGGTGACCCAATTGTTTATTACCGCAATGAACCTGGATTGGATTTCAAAGTGGGTAAAGAACAACAAGTAGCCCTCGATCCAACTACTGGATTAATCCGAGAAGGCGCACCCCTAGAGACTGATCTTGTGGCAAACTATTTTGATGGAGATATCCTGGTGGGAGCCGGCTTTGGATTACGAACGATTTTGCTTGGGTTACCAGTCCGCTATGATATAGGCTGGCCGTACGAGCGCAGTGGATTTGGCTCTGATCCTATCCATTATTTTTCAATAGGGATTGATTTTTAAAGGAATTAGGCTACTTTTTCCTTATGAAGTTGCGTAAGCAAATACATTTTGGGTTTGTCATCCTGGCATCTCTGGTTATCGCTCAAGGCCAGTTATTGGGTGCATGGCACGAGGCAACCCATCACGGGGGAACATTCAATTCTGTACCAAACACTCATGAAGCAGAGTGTGCCGTTGGAGACGCTTCGATACCTCATGTTGAGCTAGACCAAGATCACTCTACGTGCCCTGTCTGTGTTTTAAATCAAAGTATAGCTCTTTCTCATACGACTTCCGGTAGTACAACATTTTATATACTTGGCAATTCTGCCACAGTTCCTTCCCATTTTCTTTCAAAGGAGCAGCAATCCACTCGGGCTCCTCGCGCACCACCGGTAATACGTTTCGTATAATCAGCGAACTGAATGCGTAGACTTACGTATTCAACAGTATCATGGCAGTTGGCTAAGCTATTCTGGGTATAACTCTGAAACCTCTACCAACTATGATCCATGGCTAAACAAACCTATACCAAACGTAAGAATTGAGTAAACCAATGAAAGAATTAACTAAGAACTTCCCACTTTCTCTTTTTGCACTCCTATTCATAGTAGGCTTTGTCGCTTCTTGTGGTACAGAAGACGATCATGATCACGAAGAACATTCAGATCCTGAAGGTCTCGCACTTTATGTCGAAGAGGCACTAGTGGCAAAGCAAGAAAATGGCACTGTAACATACACAGACGGTGATGATCACCTACACCTCCACATGGATGAAGCGATTCCAAGCGAGGTCTACTTCTTAGACGAGGATGGGGATGAGTTTCACCCCGAAGAAGATCATTATTCACTTGGCGTTGAGTCAGATCCTGAAGGCCGTGTCAGCAGTACATTTTCAAGCTCAGACAAGTGGGAGTTTTCGATGAGATGTAACTCTGAAGGTGCTGCAGATATTACATTCAAGCTCCTTCATGATGATCATGCAGACTTCGTATCTCAGGACATTGAGGTGATTTGTGAGCAACACGACGATCACAACGACTAAACTGTTGTTGCAACAGAGGTTGAAATTCATGTTTGGGCTTAGCCTCCTGCTATGGTGGGTGGCTAGCCCAGCATGGTTTTCTTCACAAGCTGTAGCTGGACAAACTACAGATGTACAATTTCGATTTGTGGATCAACAATCCGGTGAGGGTATTCCCTTTGTCTATGTGTTTGTCGAAGAATTAAAGCGTTCAGCTACGACAGATAAAGAGGGCCTTGTTGTATTTGATCAAGTCCCAGAGGGGACCTACACCTTATCCATCCAACGAATTGGATACTTTGATATCGTTGAGCGGATAACGGTACAGCCTGCGCCATCCATACAAAGTTTTCTGTTTGTCTTGCAGTCTGAAACGCTTGACGGAGAAGAGGTCACGATTCAAGAATCACAGGAAGGGTTGAGTAGTTTCTCATCCCAGAGTAGATTGCTGGATAATATCCGAGGGGAGGATTTACGTCAATCCATAGGGGCGACGCTCGCTGAGGTACTTTCCAACCGAGCTGGCTTCCAACTACAATCCATGGGTGGTGCTACCGCTCGCCCTGTTATTCGAGGATTGACAGGTGAACGAGTCAGCATTATGAAGAATGGGTTGTCAATGGGTGATGTCTCAGGACAATCGGGAGATCATGCTGTATCTGAATCGATGTTTGGCACCGAGCAAGTGGATCTTCTTCGAGGTCCCTATGCGTTACTCTACTCTGGCGGGAACGTTCATGGATTGATACAGGTCAACCAAAGTGGAGCGCCTGGAAACACCGTAACAGAATTTCGAGGTCAGTCTACCCTCTACAGTCAAACTGGAGCTCCTGGCGCATCTGCTCAAGTTCAAGTGGATGTACCCCTAGGAAAACGACTATCTGGTCGAATTGGCACTGATTTGCATCGATTTGATGACATGAATGCTCCAAAGGAAACCATCCTTAATACACAGTCTGACCAGTGGGTACAATCTGCTGGGGTACGATATGCACATCCATGGGCGATTGTTACCTTGAGTGGATCATGGTATCAGCATAACTATGGCATTCCCCCAGATCCTGTGGCTGGTCATCCGTCTGGCGTCTTCATTGAAATGACCAAACCTACGTTTGAGTGGAGTGTTGAAAAAAATCTACCTCAATCACGCTTCAAACAAATACGTGCTCGTGGGTCTTGGATTGACTATAAACATCAAGAAATTGAAGCCTCAGGAGCCCTTGGTACCGAGTTCATTCGTCAAAGTTTTCAGCAACGAATTGATGCCCCTTTTACAATCGAGCAATCAACGAGTACATGGAATGGTCACATAGGTGCTCAAACTCAATGGAGTTCGATGTCTGTATTTGGGGCCTCCATGATTCCCTCAGATCAATGGCATACAGCACTATTTGGTGTCATAGAAAAAGAAACCTCCAAATGGACGACATCACTTGGTATAAGATGGGATCATGGTCGATCGACACCAGTCCGTACAGACCTTACGTCGGATATTGGTGTTATCGATTCCAAAACCCATCAAGCTCTTAGCGGTGCTCTGACAGTCACGGTCCCTATGGGTGAGCGAGTTACTGCATCACTCACAGGCGGGCGAACAGCTAGACTTCCAACCCTGAATGAATTGTTTTCTGAGGGACCTCATCTCGCTTCGTATACCTACGAGGTTGGTAATCCTGCAGCTAGTGTAGAGACGGCCTGGATTGGGGATCTTGATGCAAGATTTGAATTCTCATCCTTTACATTTACTGCATCTGCGTACGGGTCAATGTATGACACTTATCTAGTATCACAGAATACAGGAGAACGAAGCACAAGGTTTGCCAATTTATTTGTGTATCAAGTCAGCGATCAACCAGCAAGAATTGTAGGATTCGATCTAGAGTCAGAGTGGCAGTTCTCTCGTCAGTGGAGCGCAGTCAGTCAAGCATCTTGGGTTCGTGGAGAATTTGAATCCACTGAAGGGTCATGGGAGAACCTCCCTTTAATGGCGCCATTTAAAACGCAACATACAGTGCAGTGGAGAAAAGGACCGTGGAGTGCATCTTCAACACTCATTTACAAGGGTGCTCAAAACAATACAGGGCCTTTTGAAACCCCAACGCAGGGCTATGTCCGGCTGGATGCACGTACAGAGTACCGATGGCTCCCGTCGGGTTCTGAGCGGTTGTGGATTTTCTCGCTACGAGGCAAAAATATCACCAATACTACCTATCGAGACCATTTATCGCTCATCAAAGAGGTCTTCCCTGCACCTGGGTTTGAGCTACGTGGTCAGATTCAATTCTTTTTTTAGAGAATTGGTATGTTGAGGGATTCCACGCAAGTGGACCAAATCCATTGCATACCATGCTTCCACTCTCACATCATGATATAACCGAGGCTGTTCAGCGCACCGATGGAGCATTGGTACGAACCCCTGTGATTGAGTCTGCTGACTTAAACGCACGTTTTTCTGAGGCCGGAGCAACGGGGGCAAGGGTGTTATTAAAATGTGAGAATCTCCAGCATACGGGATCCTTCAAATATCGAGGCGCAATGTCAGCATGCCTTGCACTGTCCAAAATGGAAAGGGAATGTGGCGTGGCAACTCACTCTTCAGGAAATCATGGTAGAGCATTGGCGACGGTTGCGTTATCATTAGGTATCCCATGCACGGTGGTCGTACCCTCAAATGCATCATCGACAAAAGTGGCTGCTATTCGTGCAGTAGGTGCCACAATTGTAGAGAGTGGGCCCACGCTTGAGGAACGTGAAAACACATTAACAGACGTCGTTTCTCGCACATCAATGACTGTCGTTCCACCCTACAATCACCCACATGTCATGGCAGGACAAGGGACATGTGCAGTCGAATTTCACGAACAAACCAAAGAACGTGATTGCACCTTAGATACGCTCATTACGCCTATTGGGGGTGGTGGTTTGCTTAGTGGAATAGCCACCTGGATGCATCACCGGTCACCCTCCACTACCCTGCTAGGGTCTGAACCGGAATTGGCAGGGGATGCTGCACTCTCTTTTCATACACAAACATTACAGCCTCAAATGCCCCCCATCACGATTGCCGATGGTCTTCGAACAGGGGTAGGACCACTCCCTTTTGAGGTGATTAAAGCCTACGTTCAGGATATTTTTACAACATCTGAAGATGCAATTATTCAATGCATGAAGATGGTCTGGGAAACGGCTAGAATCATCATTGAACCCTCTTGTGCTGTGCCAATTGCAGCATTATTGGCTGGAAAACAAAGTGATGGCTCTGCTGTGGATTTGTCAAGATTTGCTGGACAAACCATTGGTGTCGTGATTACTGGGGGCAATGTAGATCTTGAGCATCTGCCATGGGAGGATCGCACGCCATGAAATACCGAGTCATGAGTCGCCAAAGAGTTGTCATGGGGTTTACTGCAATCGTCATGGGTATGAGTGTATTGAGTGCCTTAGCACCATTGACGTTTGCGCAAACCAACGTATCGATATTGGAGCCTACTGAACGTATTCTTGCAACAGACATCAATGGGGAAGCCGTGCGAAAAATCGCTGGAAATGTACGACTTGAACTTGATGATCGAGTGTTGGCTTGTGATAGTGCATTTCAGTACCTCGACCAACCGCTCATCTTGGCGTACAATCTTGAAATTACACGGCAAGGAGAGTCCATCATTGCTGAACAACTCTGGCTCAATACGGAGACCGAAGTTGCAACACTATCGGGGGGAGTGCAGGTACGGTACCAAAGCACAGATGTGCATAGTGACTCTGCGATCTTTTTCCTCGACACGGATCAGGTGCGTTTCTTTAATCGAGTTCAATGGGCTGATTCAACAACCTACGTGGAAGCCGACGAAGCATTCGTAGACCAAGAAAACGCCCAAACGCAGCTCAGAGGATCGATTTATGGGGAAACCTTACGAAAAGATCGGTTTTTTGTCTCGGATTCGATGTTTGCCGATACATTGGGCACCCTTCAGCTGTTGGGTCGATCTACCATATGGTCGTTTGACGCAGAGCAAGACACTCAAAAGCCAGATTCAGTTGTCCAGGAGATAGACCCAACGACAATAGATTCAACGACAGTAGCACCTACCACTATCGACACGTTAATCCTGTATGCTCAGCGAATTGACGTTCAGGAGACAGACTCCTCTCAAACTCTTCAAGCAACAGGCTTGCCTCGACTTTGGTCCCCTGACTTACGTGCACAAGCGGACACCATACGTGGCGTAGAACCGGAAGGGACACTCGACCTCTATCCAAATGCCAAGTTATGGTCTGACCAAGCACAACTGACGGCAAATCGATTTACACTACGCGAACTCACTGACTCTACCGCATCGCTGATCGGGCTTCCTAGAACCTTTATTACCCTCCAAGACACAGCCATCGAACGGTTTCAGCAGGTGGTTGGTGACTCTCTTGTAGCACTTTTTATATCAGATGAACTTCGAAGGCTCTCCCTTCACCGTGATACGGAGCTATTCTTCTTCCCGGAGCAAGAAAATGACCAAGGTGAACCACAAGGCAATCAAGCCATCAAGATGCGCAGTGCTCTGGGGGCGGATCTCACGCTACAAAACAATGAACTCACTGGGATCACTGCGCGCTCCTCTGTACAAGGTGAAATCTATGAAGGCGAAGAGGTGCTTAATGGATTCCGCTTAGAAGGCTATGATTGGACACCAGAACAAGCTCTCCCCTTTCTACCCCTTCCACAAAAGAGATTTAATTCGTTATACCCTATGTTTGATGAACGACGTACACAAAACGATTCGTTGTTCGTTATTCCTGTCGGAGCGTTCGATACGCAACATTCATCACGACCGTACAATCAATAATTTGCATTATGGCCTGGCACCTTGAATCCGTTTTATTTGCATTAGCTGCCGTACCACTGCTATTTCTTGCTCTTTGGTTCTCACGTAGACATGCTAAAAAGCAACGCGAGGCATTTGCAGACGACCGAGTCCTGCAAACTTTGCGTCAGGGGTTTTCGCCAAAGGTTACGGCATGGCGCAGTACACTCATCTTGGTAGCGATTACATTGCTGACGGTTGGCTTGGCTGGGCCAAAACTCGGCACAGAAGTACGAGAAATCGAGCAAAAGGGTGTTGATATGATGATTGCCTTGGACTTATCACGCTCCATGAATGCAGAGGATATTCGTCCAAGCCGTCTCGACAAGTCAAAGTTTGAAATTCTTAAGCTCATCGAACAATTGGACGGCAATCGTATTGGATTGATTGTCTTTACGGGCGAAGCCTTTCTTCAGAGCCCCCTCACGCTGGACCATTCCGCGTTGCGCATGTTCCTTGATATTGCAAGCACACAACAAATGCCCTCTTCAACAACCGATTTGGATGCAGCCTTTCGGATGGCCCTTCAAGCATTTTCAGAGCAGTCTGGTCCACAAGGTGTTAGTGGTCAAGGGAGTGCTAGTCAAGAGGCCAATCGTCAAGACCAAGCCTCAAAAGTATTGTTACTATTATCAGATGGTGAGACGCATGACCAATCGTTTGACAATTCGTTAGAAGCACTCACTGAAAGTGGAGTTCGGGTCTACAGTGTAGGGGTTGGAACGCAACAAGGTTCCCCTATTCCTGTGTTTAATGGGTCTTCAGGTCAGATTCAGGGGTATTACCGTGATGACCAAGGGACGATTGTAACCACCAAATTAGAGCGTTCTGTCTTGCAGGAAATTGCCCAAAAAGCAGGTGGTCAATACTATGAGATTGGATCAAGCTCGAGTAATTTGCTTCAGTTCTCGGGAGAGCTAGACAAGCTTCAACAAGGAACCTTTAGTGCACAAGAATTTATTGACTTCAAGCATCAATATCAGTGGTTTGTAGGGCTTGGATTGCTACTCTTTTTGATTGCATGGGCCATGCCTGACACCTTCAAATGGCGCTCTTCAGCAACTGTGGCGAGCATGCTAACCATGGTACTATTAAGTGGGTGTCAACCCATAGAGTCACAAGCAACACTAGACCCACAAACTCTTGATTCACTCATCCATTCTCGAGTGATTGATCAACCCAATCTCGAGCTCTTGGTTGGAGACCTGCGTCAAATGCGCTTACAAAGTGATCAAGCGATCATGTGGACAGAACGTGGAGATCGAAATGAGGATTACACCGATTTGGAGGGGGGTGTAAAAATTGAGGCATTTGACTCATCAGGAACTGTTACAGCAACAGCTACTGCGCAAAGAGCACGCTATATTCCCGAGGAATTACGTCTGACACTCTTTGATTCTGTTGTGGTGACCTCCATCGATCGTCAGGACCCTTCCGTCCAACGTACATTATATGCGCAAACGTTATACTGGAATGCCGACTCCAATTTGATCTCGTCTACACAAACTGTCACCATTCTTACCCCTACAGACAGCATTACGGGTACAGAGTTTCGAAGCTCCACTGACCTCAAACGCTACACGATCTTGAGCCCAAGAGGCCGCTCAGAAGTGGATTAATCCACGTCGATTCATTTGTAGCTGTAGAATCCTTGTCCCGTTTTGTCTCCAAGTGTGCCAGCATCTACCATTTTCACGAGTAATGGGCACGGACGGTATTTTGGGTCTTGAAACCCTTCATATAGTACTCTAAGGATATCTAGACATACATCCAGACCAATAAAATCGGCCAAACGAAGCGGGCCCATTGGGTGTGCCATACCCCGTTTCATCACCTCGTCAACATGCTCAGGGGTTGCAACCCCTTCGTACACAGAAAAAATTGCTTCATTGATCATGGGCATTAACACGCGATTCGATACAAACCCTGGTGAATCATTCACAGGAACGGGCACTTTTCCTAGTCCTTGAGACCACGCCATAACGGCATCCACCACCGCTTGATCGGTTTGATGCCCTTTGACCACCTCCACAAGGCTCATAACGGGTACTGGGTTAAAAAAATGCATCCCAATAAAGCGCTCTGGATGCTTGAGCGTGTTGGCTAGCTTGGTAATAGAAATCGACGAGGTGTTGGTCGCTATGACAGCATTGGGTTCTACTACGGCTTCCACGTCCTGATACACATCTCGTTTCAATTGGAGGACTTCAGGCACGGCTTCCACGATCAATCCAGCGTCTTGACACCCCTCTTGGATAGACATGGATGTCGAGAGACGTTGCAAGGTTTCTTGCATCTGTTGCTCGGTAAGTTTTTCCTTTGTGACCATTCGACCTAGGTTTTTTTCAATGGTCGCAAATGCACGCTCACACGCCTCTTTGGATACATCTACAAGGGTGACTGGATGGCCAGATTGCGCAAACACATGGGCAATCCCATTACCCATTGTTCCGCCACCGATCACAGTGACACTCAAATCAGATTGAGACGAAGTAGAGGGCTTGGAGGAGGAAGATTTAGGGGGTTCTACAGACATTGAATGCTCCAATCTTTTGTGGTTTTTGGCTCAACAACCCGTAACATTGGCATACTGAACCTATGTTTCATGAAGACACTGCTCAAACTACTTCTTTTTTTGGTTGTATTCACCCTTGGTATCACGCTACTGAGTGTGTATTTGACTCTGACCAAGCCCCTTCCCAAGCTTGATGGTTCATTAAAATTGCCTGGGCTTCAGAGTGAGGTCATTGTCACAAGGGATGGATATGGAGTGCCTACCATTGATGCATCGAGTGAACTTGATGCCTACAGAGCACTTGGATACCTACATGCGCAAGATCGATTGTGGACGATGACACTGGGGCAGCTTGCTGCGGAAGGTCGATTTGCAGAGTTTTTAGGCCCTGATTTAGTTCCCTTTGATCAATATCAGCGTACCCTCGGTATTTGGGAGATTGCCAAGGAAATCGAGAGTAACCTTTCAACTGACATGCGTCAACGCTTGGAAGCCTACGCCGATGGTGTGAATGCGTATACCAACGATGAATCGCGTAATCTTCCTTTGGAATTTGCCCTTCTAAAGATGAAGCCCATTCCTTGGACACCGCTACACAGCGTTGCCATGACCCGACTTATGGCATGGGAACAGAATGTGAGTTGGTGGAGTGAGGTCACAGCTGGGTGGGTTGCTGGACAGCTGCCTCGTGCAAGAGTCAACGAACTCCTTCCAGAGCAACCACAGCCACCATTTGCTGATTTGATGTCTGTTCTTACCCTCGAACTTGACTCCCGTGAACGACTTGGACTAGAAGGTTCATTTGTTGGATCCAATGCCTGGGCAGTATCTCCTTCTAAGTCAGAGAGTGGACATGCACTTTTGGCGGGAGATCCCCATATGGGATTGAATATGGCAGGAAATTGGTACGAAGCAACCCTATCCTCTCCAGAATATTCAGCAACTGGGGTGACGATACCCGGCGCTCCATTTGTGATCATCGGGCAAAATGGCTCCGTCGCTTGGTCGTTGACCAATATGATGGCAGACGATACAGACTACTTTGTATTCACAGGCTCTCAACAAGCCGAAAATGCTGTAACTCTACGCAACGAAGTGATTCGAGTAAAGGACGGAGCTGATACACTGATAAGCATTCGAGAAACCCCTTATGGACCGATTATTAGCGATATCTATCCAAGCCAGAGTCTCGTTACTGGCCAAGACATTACGCTAAAATGGGCTGGACATACACCAAGTATGGAATTAGAGGCCATTTACGGGTTTGGCCAAGCTGAAACAGTGGGAGAATTTCGAGAGGCAGCCCAAGCATTTCATTCTCCGGCAATGAATGCCATCGTTGCGGATATTGAAGGGTCCATCGCCCACATCCCAATGGCGCGTTTACCCCTTCGGCGTGAGGCACAGGTTGGCTTCCGAAACGTACCCCAAAATGGATCGCTTCCATTGGATTGGCAACAGTGGCATTACCCCATTGAAACACTCACCCGAATCAACCCCGACGAGGGATGGCTAGCCAATGCCAATAACAAAATTGACCCGTTAGGATACCCATACTACATCGGAACCTTTTGGGACCCAGCCTCTCGTATTAACCGGTTACAGGAACTTTTTGCATCGACCTCACCCCCTTACAACCTAGATCAGATGGGGCAATGGCAAGCAGACGTCACCTCACCTCATGCTAGAGAGTTGTTTGAGCGATTACTGCCTTCTTTGCAAGATCCGGAGTTAACAGAGCCTGCTACATCTAAACAAGAACAAGATGCACAGCTTGCACTATCCTATTTTTTAAACTGGGATTATTCCTACGGGACTGAATCGACGGCAGCCTCCATTTTTGATCTAATGGTGCTTGAACTCACTCGATTGACACTTGAGGATGACCTGGGGCAAGAAGGGTACCAAACGTTTGTACGTCTCGAAAATTTACCCGTACGGTCGTTGAAGCGTCTCATTGACTTACAATCGCCATTATTTGATCGAGTCGAGACTCCTACTCGGACTGAGACGCTTGACGACCTCGTGATTCTTGCTGTGGAGCGGGCCTTGGACACATTGCGCACAGACTATGGGTCTGAAACATTCCAATGGCGCTGGGGCTCTATTCATCAGGTACACTTTATGCCACCTCTATTTGGGGAAGCAGCGTCTGATCCAAATGCACCTCAAGCGTTAAAACTGATTGTAGAGCGTGTACTTAGCCACGGGCCCTTTCCGTCTCCTGGTCACGGAATGACACTGAATAATGGGCAATATGGATGGAATGACCCATTTCGGCAGACACTTGGCGCCTCTGTTCGCCGTCTGGTAGATTTTGCACAACCTTTGGATGCACAGACCATTCTCCCTACGGGACAGTCAACCAATCCATTTTCTGAGTACTTTGGAGACCAAACTGAACTTTGGTTGAAGGGGCAAACCAAGCCAACCTCATTGGATATTGACGCAAACCAAGAGAATGCCAGTCATCGATTAACGTTTACTCCTTGAGTATGAAGTCTACCTCAATCGATTCGGCCAATCACTCAGCATCTTCATGGGAGATGTATACCTCTCGAGCATATGCGCCTTATTCAGGTCGAGCTGAGGTGGTACTCTGTCAAGGCATTCATGGATTATACCCTGGTGTTAGAATCGAAAATGCTTCCTATCCATGTACCATTGAGGCCTTGCAAGGAGCCTTTGGTTTGGCAACAATGTTCCACGATCCAATTCACACGATTTGGGCCCCACCTGGCCAAAGGATTGATCCTGCACTACTTCATGCTTTTGGTGCATCAACCCAACAAGTCCGCGTAAGTGAAACCCCTCCTACTGGATCAAGTAGCTCATGGATGTGGGTACCCAATCTGTTTTTACCTGAAACCTCTTTAGAAACGGATTCCGTATCAGCAGAGCGCCAACAATGGCGTCTACAACAACTCGACAAAACATTACGGTGGTCACGTCCAAGCCATTCTCATTTTCCAGTTGCTGCTCTTCTTGAGACCGATCTTGGAATCATTCGTGGTGCAAATACTGAAACATCCATTTGGCCCTTGGGTCTATGTGCCGAAAGAAATGCTATACATGCTGCCAAAGCCTTAGGAGCGACTCCAGGCGATACCATAATGGTACATGCACCCAAAAGTCAGGTATGCAGTCCTTGCGGCACATGTCGACAGACCATGTTTGAGGTAGGGATACATGAGGTATATATGGTCCATGGAGACCTATCGACCACACATTATCCTATGGCGTCATTACTACCCTTTCAATTCCAAAGTGACCTTGGCAATGAGTCTAGTGGTGCTGGTGCTGGTGGAAAGTAACCTCTTTGTAAATCATGACTCACATTGTGCGACCACTCTTTGACGCCATCACTACCCTAGAGCCAGAGCATCTGGATCATCCTATGTTTATGAAACAGTTCGCCACTGAAATGAGAACGGGCTTACATGGACAACGTCTATTGGTTCTTCATGGTGATAGTAGTTTTACCGAGGAAACGATTCAACAAGGTGTTCCGAGGCAAGAAGCAGCTGTACAAACAGCCAGGCAACTCAATCGACGATTGGTCGCTTTGCTCGCTGATGAGGGGGTTTCGGCATTAGGAATCACCTTAATGCAACGAAATTTCACCAGCTTTGATGCCACGATCAATCCACCATTTCAGGTGAATGATTCCGCCTGGCAACGTCTGCCTGCCATTCCCGTGATCTGTTGCGCCACGATTGTGGATAGCCAGGATAGTTTGGTTCAGGACCATGGGACTCAGGACCATAAGCTTCAAGACACTCCGGATTCAGATCTATCGAGCATTCCTACGTTATTGCCACCGCATGTTTGCCAAGAACCATTGAAAGAGGCTCTAGCCATTCCAGTCGTAAAGGCTCTTCGTTCACCCGAGTCACCAGCACTTGACCCCGCGTCTGCCACAGTTTTTGCACCCTAAGCCAGCTGTACCTTCTGCCGAGGAAGACTTTTTTTATCGAAACTCACAAAAAGATTGCACCTCGTCTGGCTTACTCTTAATTTGGACTTAATATAAATAAGCAATCTTCACCCTCATCAAAACGCCCCATAAAGGCTATTTCGTGTGAATCACGTGCTGTCAGTCACATCATTTCGTTCCCATTTACTGCTCTGCCTACCGATGCTAGTGGTGTGGTGCCTCTCGACACCCTCGGAAGTTACCGCAACGGGAACCGCGACAGTTGCTGCAACAGGAACCGCTGCATCATCCATACAGGAAACACAACCTCGTGATACCGTAGCGTACACCTCCAAAAACCCCTTGGTGATCAGCGCAACTCGGAGCGCCAAACGATTGGAGGATGTATCGGTGCCAACGACTGTACTGGATGCTGCCATGATTACACAGACAGGTCAGCGACGACTTGATGGCATGTTG
>CAJXOH010000026.1 GCA_913057895.1 uncultured Bacteroidota bacterium | reverse complement strand
GTCGTTGTCACTTTTTTGGCTACATTGGAGCTAATCAAAGAGCAACAATTAAAGCTCCTCGTTGATGACGGGAATGACCCTACTGATTTTTGGTTGGATTTACCTGCTATTGATGATTTAGTCGGGATGGAAACCACTGGCTAAGTTGATAACAAGACACTTGTAAACAGCATTACCCTAATACATACACTTATGAATACTTCTTTTCATTCAACTACTGGCCTTTTTACAGGTCTTTTTCTCAGCCTTAGCATTACAGCATGCTCTACGCTAACACCTTCTAGCCAGACAGACCCTTCTGAATTAGACCTTCTCTACCCTTATGCTGAATCCATTACCGTAGAGATGCTTGAAGGTCATCTATATGAACTAGCTGATGACAAATACATGGGGCGTGACACTGGGACGGAGGGCGAGCGAATGGCTGCAGCATATCTAATTTCACAATATGAGGAAATGGGATTACCTCCAGTGAATAATGAGATGGGATACCTTCAACCATTTTCACTGAATGCAAACGTCATCAATAGCCGTCATTTCCATGTACATCCATCAAGCATGGGTGAAGAAGAGTCACATGACATGTCCCTAGCAACGCATATCACCAAAATAGAGCCTCAATCTGTGGAAGGAGCTGGGTTTTCGATGGTGTATGGAGGTGCGCAGAACGCATCAGGTGAGATTGTCTTTGCTGGATTTGGGGTACAAGATGCCGACCAAGGGTTCGCACAGCTAGATGGGGTTGATTTGGAAGGAAAGTGGGTCATGGTATTTAATGAAATTCCATACGAGGTTGATGGTGAGGCATTGGTAAAACCAACCTACACATCCAATATTCGTTATGGCAACATCTTATCACAAAGAGGCGCGGCTGGAATCCTTTTGATTTCAGATAAAGACATCGAAACGTTCGAAGCAGAGGTTGAAGAGAGTGCTGAATTACTTGATAAACCAAGAAACTTACGCCTTGCTTACCGTGACACAGAGAATTTTACAGGATTTCCCCAGGTGATTGCGTCCGTGCGTAAAGATGTTGCAGAGCAGATTCTAGGGAGCTCTGTGGATGCACTTCGTGAAGAGATCCTTGCTGACATGGCTGCATTCACCCCTACAGAGACAGGACAATCATTGATGTACATGATCGACCGTGAGGATGTAGAGGTTGTCTCAAATAATGTAATGGCCTTCTTGGAGGGATCGGATCCTGAACTCAAGGACGAGGTTGTTGTGATCACATCTCACTACGATCACATAGGTATTTCTCTTCCAGATTCCACTGGGGACCGCATTAATAACGGGGCTGATGATGATGGTAGCGGCACCGTCGCAGTTCTGTCGGCAGCAAGTGCGTTTGCAAAAGCAGCGGAACAAGGGGTTCGCCCACGTCGTAGCATCTTATTCATGCATGTATCTGGTGAAGAGAAAGGGTTGTTGGGATCAAGATTTTATTCTGATCACCCAGTGTTTCCCGTTGAAAATCATATTGCCAATATCAATGCTGACATGATTGGACGATCCGACGAGGCACATCTTTCTCAGGGTGTTACAGATTACTTTTACCTAATTGGAGGGCCTATTATCTCTTCTGGCTTAGACAGTCTAGTCACTGTGGCTAACGAAAAAACAGCAAATCTACTGATTGACTATGCGTACAACGATCTAGATGATCCAAATCAATTTTACCGTCGTAGTGATCACTGGAATTTTGGTCGTTTGGGGATTCCATTCTCATTCTTCTTCACAGGAGTTCATGAAGATTATCACCAGCCTTCAGATGAAGCTGATAAAATCAATTATCCCAAACTAACTGCGATTACTCAGGTATTATTTGGATCCGCAAATGAATTGGCAAACATTGAAAATCGCCCCATTGTGGACAATCAAGCCTTTATTGAGCGAACTAGACAAATGCCAAGAAACTGACGATTCGTGGCCAGTTTTAAGTTGGCGGGTTTATAGTAGCAGTTTTACATCATTTTGGAGACAAATGCCTCGGCATCGAAAGGTGCAAGATCGTCGAGGCCTTCTCCAGTCCCTATATAACGAACAGGCACTTGAAGCTCGTGGCTGATACCAAGGACAATTCCCCCCTTAGCCGTACCATCTAATTTGGTCAAAATCAGTCCAGATACGTCGACCACCTCTTGAAATGCTTTCGCTTGATTGATGGCATTTTGACCTGTGGACGCGTCTAACACCAACCATACGTCATGTGGGTATTCTTCCGATACTTTACCCATGACACGCTTTATTTTAGCGAGCTCCTCCATGAGGGATCCTTTGTTGTGTAACCGCCCTGCAGTGTCCACTAGAATCACATCCATCCCTTTAGCCACTCCCGATTGTACCGTGTCGAAGGCCACGGCTGCAGGGTCCGCGTGTTGTCCTTGTTGCACAATCGGCACACCAGCGCGCTCTGCCCAGATATTGAGTTGATCTACGGCAGCTGCCCGAAATGTATCCGCAGCTCCTAACATGACGTTTTTACCTTGGTTTTTGAAACGGTGAGCCAACTTACCAATGCTAGTTGTCTTTCCAACTCCATTTACCCCCACAATTAAAACCACATACGGACTAGGGATTTGTTCCTCAGACCATCCTTGCGATACCGGGTCATTCATGGTCAGTAAAGAAATCGCCTCTTCTCGTATCATTCTCTGCAACTCCTCTTCATTGGCATACTTTTCTTTGGCCACTCGCCCTTCAAGTCGATCAATGTATGCAAGCGTCGTTTTTACCCCTACATCACTACGCACCAACACCTCTTCAAGTTCATCCAACGTGGCTGGGTCCACCTTCGATTTTCCGAGTAACGATTTACCAATTGATGAAAAAAAGCCCATAGAAGTACGTGTCTGGTTTAAGTGTTGTTGGATAGTGTTTTGTAGGCATATCGTCCGTAATCAATAGAAGATAGCACCAAAAAAAGAATGGTAATGACCATTGACAAGAGATGAAGCTCTTCAAAAGAGGGCGCATAATAGACAAGTACCCAGGTCAGAATTAACATCAGCGCTGTCACTTTGCCCAAGGATCTCGCGCCTGGTGTAGCACCCGTTTTGTGGCGAATGCGGAGACCAATCCATACGATGATCACATCTCGAAGAAGAATCAGAGCTAGCAAAAACCAAGGGATCCGCCCTGAGAGCAACGCCATAGCAAAGAGGGTTAAAAGCAACAATTTGTCGGCAACGGGGTCTAATAATTTTCCTAGTTCTGTTGTATACCCTTTTTTTCTTGCGATCCAGCCATCTAAGGCATCTGTTCCAAATGCAATGCCAATGATCAACGTCAGCCATAAGGGAGGAAGGGTAAGTGTAGCCCCATGATTCCACAATCCCCAAGCAATAGGGATGATCAATATCATACGAAGAACCGAGAGGATATTTGGAAGACTTTGTTTCAAAAAAGGATTCCTATTTTGGGTCAGCGGTGGAGGATGGACGATCCCTTCTCCTCCTATGAGTGTTCAATGTGCACCCAAAAATCGCAATGATTAACCATAAAGGAGTGCGATGGAAGATACCAAAAAGTGGAAATGGGATGACGATAGCCGTGATGATGAGCTGGCCGAAAAGGTTCTGAGTCAAGAGGAGATGTATAAAGGAAAGCTCTTGCATGTCGTCAAAGAGTCTGCGCTTTTACCAAACGGTTCAGAGTCTACTCGTGAATGGATTGTTCATCCAGGCGCATGTGCTGTAATTGCTGTGCATCCAGATGGATCCATAGAAATGGTTCGACAATATCGGATTCCATTACGACAAACGTTTTTGGAGGTTCCAGCTGGTAAAATTGATTCTGGTGAGCACCGAGACGCAACAGCTAAGCGAGAACTTTTGGAAGAAACTGGGTTTACAGCTACTTCATGGGCTTACTGTGGTGCATTTCATCCAGGGATTGGATACTCCGACGAAGTCATCCATGTCTATTGTGCATGGGATTTAACCTTCCATGAGCAATCTCTTGACGGAGATGAGTTTTTGCAGCATGCAAGAGCACCCTTTCATGAAGCAGTTCAAGCCGTACGAGAGGGGGATTTACCCGATGCAAAAACCATGTCATCTCTAACACTAGCGTGGCAATGGTGGCAAAAGAATGGCCCTTTTAGCTTGCCCCATATCGATCCATAAACTCTTTGGCTTTGAGGATTTCAAGTCTCTTTCCTGTGTCAGCATCTATGATCGTCACCTGGAACAGGGATAGTATAGGCTGAGCATCTAAACACTCGAGTGTCTCATCAACCGAGTCACAGGTCTCTTGCTCTGAAACTAGATCGTTCAAGCCTTGGACAACGTACTGTCTACGAATACCTTTTTTATTCTGCGCAGAAGATGAACGTTTGCCTCGTGATTTGGTCGATTGTTGAGCAGAATCACGTTCATTGGATTTCGTTTGCGTTGATTCTGAACCTTCACTAAACCCTGTCTCCTCAAAGAAGTCGCGGAGTGCACCTTCTGTGACATACCAACTCACACCTAATTTTCGCCCTTTTAGCTTACCTGAACGTAAATATTGACGAAGTGTCACTTTACTCACACCTAAAGACTTGTGGAGATCATCAATCGAAAACAGTGTTAGTTGTCCAATTTTCTTTGGCATCTAAGACAATTCTACTTATTAAATACTTATTATTAGTCTACTAATATACTACTATTAGATACGTTATATTCAATGTTTAGTGAATATACAACAGAATCTTTTTTTTAGAAGTACAAACCCTCTTAAATTTGTAGTAATTGATTGCTCAAAAGACATGCATCTCCTTTTCAGTATGTCTTTTACCATGTGCTTTCTACTCGCACATTTTCCTCGATTATGAAGCAGTCAAGCCGTTGAAAACTTTCCAAATAGTTGTTCATTCGTGTATTTTGCGTAAGCAATTTCATCAACGTAACTATCTATCCGCCACATGGCCCGTAAACTTGCACTTGGTGCGCTTTTAAGTTTTTTACTCATTGCAGGATGGTTTGCCATTCAAGAAGCAGCTCCTACTGATACAGAAGGTCTTACTGATTGGGTTCCCTTTGAGGAGGCGTTTGATGTCGCCAAGGAGGACAACAAATTGTTATTGCTAGATATCTATGAGATTGGTTGCAAGTTTTGTAGAGAAATGGAAGCAACAGTCTATCCGTCTCCTGCTGTAAAGGCAATCATTGAACAGTCCTATGTACCCGTCCGAATAGATGGGAATAGTGACACCCCATTAGTATGGAAGGGTGAGAAGATTCCTTCAAAACAGTTTGCCCAAGAGATGGGCGTCAGCGCGTATCCATATACTGTGATCATGACGCCAGAAGGACAAGTATTAGACAGTAAACGTGGTTTCCTTTCCGCTCTAGAATTTAGTCAGCTATTACGCCAGCATAGAATTCGAAGTAGCTCATAGGTACGAGGTCCACACCTCTTTACTACTCAGGCATTTGAACTGAATGTAGATTGGTTATTTTAACCATTCAGCCACACTGCAAAGTATGCGCTGCAAGGCACAAGGTGCGATTGTAACATTCAACCCATAAAGGACCTCCCAATGAAGAGTCTACTACATCTTTTTCTTATTGCAGTACTAATTCCAGTGACTGCTCATGCACAAGACGCTTTTGAACGCTTTACGTTCGACACTGAGCTAGAGTACAACGAATCTATTCCAACCCCAGAGGAGTTTTTAGGGTATCCGCTAGGCGAAGAATATAGTTTCCACTACCAGGTGATGGATTATTTTCATGCATTAGACGAAGCCTCTGAAAAACTCACATTTCATCCATATGGGACTACGTATGAAGGACGAACGTTGTACTACGCTGTAATCACATCCGAAGGCAATCAGGAGAATATAGATGAGATTCAGGCAAGAGCGCAGGAGATTGCCCACAACCCGGAGCAAGCGTCCATTGAGGACCAACCTGTCGTCGTTTGGTTGAGCTATAATGTCCATGGTAATGAGCCTTCTAGCTCAGAGGCAGCTATGCAGACTGCATATCGTCTCATTGCTGCAGAAGACGAGGAAACTGCTAGCTGGCTCGAAAACGCAGTTGTGATTATCGACCCCATGCTCAATCCAGACGGTAGGGACCGTTATGTTTATTGGTACAAATCATCGCAAGCCAATGTATTAAATACAGACCCACTTGATCTAGAGCATGATGAACCATGGCCAGGAGGTCGGACGAATCACTACTGGTTTGATTTGAATCGTGATTGGGTTTGGCTTGTCCATCCAGAATCACAAGGTCGTATTAAAGTGTATCAAGAATGGATGCCTCAAGCCCACAATGACTACCACGAACAAGGGTTCAATAGCAATTACTTTACCATGCCTGGAACGACCCCACGCAACCATGAACTTCCTGCCGATTATGAGCGCTGGGCTGATATATTCGGTCGTGGAGCTGTCGAAGCTTTTGATGAGGCCAACGTGAATTATGCAACACGCGAGGCCTTTGATTTCTTTTATCCAGGGTATGGTTCGTCCTATCCAAGCATTATGGGTGGCATTGGCATGTTAGCAGAGCAAGGTGGACATAGTCGTGGTGGACGCTCTGTAGAAACAGAAGACGGCTATCTACTCACTCTCCGTCAGAGAATCTTTGACCACTATGAGAATAGCATCTCAAATGTGCAGGTTGCAGCAGAAAATCGCCAAGCCTTATTAGAGTACTTCGTGTTTGCGCGATCACAGGCCGCCCAAAAAGGAGATACAAAGGCGTACATTTTGCCAAATAATCCCCATGATTATACCTCTAAAGTGATAAACATGATGATGAAGCATGGGGTCAAAGTGGAACAAGCGAATGCGTCCTTCTCTCAACGTAACAGCTATTCATACTGGGATGGAGAGCGAACAACAGCAAGCTTTCAAGCAGGCGATTATATCATCAAAACCGATCAACCTGCCCATCTATTTATTAACACCCTCATGCGTCGTCAGCTCGAAATCAAAGACTCAGTCATGTATGACATGAGCACTTGGTCCGTGCCAATGGCATTCAATTTGGATGCGGCATGGACAACGTCCGATGTTGATGTGTCAACTACTCCGGTCTCAGAGCCTATTGTCCATGATTTTGGGGTTCGTCAACCAAATGCAAGCTATGCATTTGTCGTTGATTGGGCGCAACCTCATGCGCCAAAAGCTTTGGCAAAGATCTGGGAGCTTGGGTATCGAGTACGCGCTGCTGAAGAATCTTTTACGTTAGACGGAACCACCTATTCCCCAGGAAGTCTCGTTATCCTCATAGGCCGCAACTTTGAGAAAAGAGATCATATAGCCCAAGATATGGCGTCGGTTGCTGAGGATGCCGGTGTTATCATTCAGGGGCTAAATACCGGACGCATGGATGATGGTATTGATCTTGGCTCAAGAGGCATGAACCCTATCCATGAGCCAAACGTAGCATTGATGGTCGATAGTCCATTCAGTTCTTACACTGCCGGGCAACTTTGGTTCCTCTTTGACCAATGGAGTGAATTTGGGATTTCTAGGATCCGAGCAGGTTCTTTTTCTACGTCTGCCCTAGCTGATCTCGATGTGATTTTAATGCCTGGCGCATGGGGTGGTCTCCAGTCACTCTTTTCCGATGCTCAAAAAGACGCTCTAAAACAGTGGGTTCAAAATGGAGGGGTAATCATTGGTACAGAAGGATCAGCTTCTTGGCTGACTGCAGATCAATCAGGAATGACAAGTGTTGCAATGGTCAACCAAGAGGAAGAAAGTGACGATGAGACAATTGACCCCGTTGCGTATACACGATACGAAGATCGTGAAGATGTCTTTGGATTGCGACGGATACCAGGTGCCGCATTTAAAGGAATCATAGACACCTCTCATCCTCTCGCTTTTGGGCTTCCTGAAACACTATATAGCCTAAAGTTTGGTGACGCAGCACTCGTGCCAGACGAGTCGTTTCATACTGTAGGATACTACCATAAAGATCCTACTCAAGTGCTAGCTTCAGGCTATGCATCACAAAAAAGTAAAGAGCACGCTGCAGGAATGGCCTTCGCAGGTGTATCGAATGTTGGTCAAGGCAAAGTGGTCTTTCTTGTTGATAACACACAATATCGAATGTTTTGGGTGGGTCCGTCTAGAATGGTTCAAAACGCTGTAATGCTGCTCCCAGGAATGTAAATACCAAATGAAAACAACTATGAAATCCTTTTTTTTCACACTTCTTATCGCCTTATCACTAAGCTGGCAAGCACAGGCACAATCTGATGTGCTATTGGCGCTTGAACCAGCAATTAGCCACGATGGGTCTAGAGTCTCTTTCTCCTATCAAGGAGATATTTGGACGGTTCCATTCGAAGGTGGAGATGCCTCAAGATTAACGATTCATAGAGCTTATGAAACCTCTCCAGTGTGGAGTCCTGATGGGGAATCCATTGCGTTTAAGGGGAGTCGATTTGGGAATTATGACATTTTCACAATTCCTTCAGAAGGTGGCAACTCAAAACGTATTACCTATTATTCTGGAAGTGATGACCTTTTTGACTGGACCTCACAAAACACACTTCTTTTTGCAAGTAATCGCACCTTTCAACAAGTTGAGTGGGATATTGAGCTCCAGCATGTTTCTGCCAATGGAGGAACACCATCACGGTTGCTGGACGCCTTAGGGGATAGACCTACCATGTCTCCAAATGGTCGATTTATTGCGTTTGTACGTGGGTCGTGCCGCATTGAGCGCGAAGAGTATGATGGCCCTGCAGATCTTGATGTCTGGATTTACGACACGCAAACGGATACGTATACTGAGATCACGCAAAATTCTAGAAATGACTATTTACCTAAGTGGAAAGACGACAACACGTTAGTCTTTATTAGTGCTGAAACAGGTCGATATAACCTGGTGATGCAGCGATTGGACGACAATGGGTTGCCTGTAGGAGATTGGGTACCAATGACAAATTTCGAAACCCATGGTGTGCGCCATTTTGATATCTCTGAAGAGGGCCATGTTGTTTTAGAGCGTAAAGCATCTCTGTACACCATGACTGCTCCACTTCAGGAGCCAAAGGTATTAGATATCTCACTCTCTGCTGATTACCGACTTGATCCCATTGAAGCTATGACGTTTACGGGTGATATTGATCAATATGCCGTGTCTCCAAGCGGTGAGTACACAGCAATGACAATCCGTGGTGAAATCTTCGTCAAGTCCAATGATGAAGAGGTAAGACGCACCGTGAATATCTCCAGACACCCTTACAGAGACCAATCTCCAACATGGGTGAATGATTCAACGCTTGTTTTCACATCAGATAGAGAGGGGCAATATGATTTGTATGTGGCGACATCCGCTGATGCGTCAAAAACAGATCTATTTAAAACCTTGAAAATCGATGTGGCACGAATCACCTCAACCCCTGAGGATGAAATAAATCCATCTGTCTCACCCAATGGCGAAAAAATAACCTACCGTCAAGATCGCGGTAGGCTTCTTGTTGCTGACATTGATCCAAAAGGGTCGCTTTCTAACCAAAGCGTGCTTCTAGATGGGTGGTCGACACCAGGAGGTGTAACATGGAGCCCTGATAGTCGTTGGCTAGCCTATGCGCTAGACGATCTAAATTTTAATAGTGAAGTTTTTATCCATGACGTCTCCAATGAGAGAGATCCTGTGAATGTATCTATGCATCCAAGAGGAGACATGAGTCCTTTCTGGAGTCACGATGGATCAAAACTAGGATTTCTGAGTGACCGTAATAATGGCGATTACGACCTATGGTTCGCATGGTTGCAGGAAGACGAGTGGCTTACGACCGAAGAAGATCGTGAAGAAGGGTTTTATTTCTCCAATGAGGAGCGTGAAAACAGGGTGGAGAATGCCTCTGAAGAGCTCATGATTGACCTTGAGAATATTCATGAACGCTTGTGGCAAGTCACCTCCATGCCAGGAAACGAGGGAAATCTGGTCATATCCAGTGACGGTGAAACGTTTTACTTCACCGCCAGCAACCCTGCCGATAATGGGTCAGATCTATTTCAAATATCGTTTGATCGTAGTGAGTTGTCCCAAGTAACGAAGGGTGGCCAAAATCCAAGTCGTGTAACACTTGGGCCAGACGGGTCAGCATTATTTAGTCTTCGACGAGGCAGCTTGACTCAAATCGATCCTGAAGGCGGTCGTGTCACATCCCTCCCATTCACCGCTAGAATGACAGTTGATCACCACCAAGAAAGGGAGCAAATTTTTGAAGAGGCTTGGCGATCACTTAACAAAGGATTTTATGATCCCCAGTTTCATGGAAAGGACTGGGTTGCTCTCAAAGAGACCTATAAACCTTGGGCTCTTTCTGCCTCTACAACACAGGATTTCCGTTATATGTTTAACTGGATGCTTGGTCAACTGAATGCAAGTCATATGGGGTTGAGAGGGAGTAGACCTGAGGAGACACAAAATGATCGAACCGGTCGATTAGGTGTTGCGGTTGAGCCTACTCAAGACGGTGTCCTGGTGACACATGTAGTTAAAAATAGCCCTGCAGATAAGTCACAAAGCAAACTGATGGTAGGAGATGTAATTACACATATTGACGGAGTTCAGCTCACCGAAACCAGTAATTTCTACTCATTTTTGGCCAATACATCTTCTCAGCAAGTTCTGTTGAATGTATCTGGGGAGGATGGTTCCTCGCGTGAAGTCGTGATTCGACCTACGAATAGCTTGGGCGATCTTCTCTATGAGGAGTGGGTAGATTCGAGAAAAGAACTGGTCAAGGAGTATTCCAATGACAGATTGGGCTACATCCACGTTGAAGGGATGAATTGGCCTAGTTTTGAGCGTTTCGAACGAGAACTCATGGCACAAGGCAATGGCAAAGAAGGGATTGTCATTGATGTTCGGTGGAATGGGGGTGGATGGACAACCGATATGTTGATGACCGTTTTGAATGTTCGTCAACACGCCTATACCATTCCAAGAGGAGCGAGCCAAAATCTGGAAGAAGACCATTCATCGTTTGAAGAGTACTATCCATTTGGGGAAAGATTGCCTCTGAGCTGGTGGACAAAGCCTTCCGTTGCGATTGCGAATCAAAGCAGTTATTCAAATGCAGAAATCTTCTCACATGCCTTTAAGACCCTTGGACACGGGAAACTTGTCGGAATGCCTACATTTGGAGCAGTAATCTCAACAGGTGGCCAGGGTTTGTTGGATGGATCATTTGTACGAATGCCATTCCGAGGATGGTTTGTCAAGGGGTCAGGGATCAATATGGAAAATGGTCCTGCATATCCAGATATCGAGGTAGAGAACGCACCTGACAGCAAAGCAAAAGGTGAAGATCCACAGCTCAAAAAAGCTGTAGAGGTGCTGCTAGGATCGTAACAACTAGGCTGACGTGGTGGGTCGTAAGTTGCTATGCAGATTTTGCCATCGCACGCACACCTGCCATGTCTACCATAAGGTCAAATAGCTCCGTATTTCGAGTAAAGCTATCCATACGGTCCATGCCTGGGCCAAGTACAGCAAGCTCAACATAGTCCCCCGTATGTACGTCACCAATAAAGTTGACGCTCACGTAGTTGGCTAAGACCTTGCCCAGCACTGAAGATGCTGTACGTTCGGCACGATAGGGTGTTGCCAGCTCACCTTTCATGGCCTTCATGACCATCTCAATATCCATCTCCGCAAGATCAAGCTGTGTAGCCTCCATGAGAAGTTCTCTGACTTGTCCTGCTGTCGGTTCTTCAGGCAAGTTGTAAAAGACCCATTCATTCGTGTGACGGAAATTATGGAGTTGATCTAGCATAAGTGGCGCATTAGAATATCCTGGTCCTGCCCCATTGATTCCAGGATTTGCGTTACCGTGGTCTGTAGTAATAATCACCAATGTGTCATCTCTGTTTTCCGTGAAGGCAAGGACTTCACCAACTGCGTCATCAAATGCAATCATATCATAAATCAGTCCAGACACATCATTCCCATGAGCAGCATGATCTACACGACCACCTTCAATTTGGAGGATAAAGCCATCAGGATGGCTGTCTAATCGTTCAAGAGCAGACACGGTCATTTCTGCAAGTGTCGGAACGTTTGACGCAAGCTCAGCATCGGTTTTATGATCTGTTGTGTACGGAAGGTGGCTGTCGCTATAAATCCCGAGGATTGGATCGCTTGACGATGCAGACATCATCTCTGACTTGTTTCTCGCGATTGTGTAACCCGCTTTGCGAAATTCACCATACAAATCCTTTCCGTCATCACGCCTGTCAGCTGCAAAATGGCGATGGCCACCACCCATTAGCACATCCACCTTGGCTTCTAAATATTGCTCTGCAATTTGATCCTCAAAGTTCCGGCTTGATACGGCTGTAGCAAATGATGCAGGAGTAGCATGAGTCATACGTGTCGTTGTCACCAGACCCGTCTTTTTGCCTGCATCACGAAAAATGGGAAGAATTGAACGAAGAGGTTTTCCTTCTGTAGACCAATTTATTCCACCATTATTGATCCGCTGCCCAGACCCCCAAGAAGAAGCCGCAGCGGCGGAGTCGGTCACAATAGAATTGGCAGAAGCCATGTCCATCAATCCGCGATGGTATGGACGTTCGGTTTGATTATAAAGTTGTGTCCAATGGAGGTGTTGTCCATACTGTCGTGACTTGACCAAATCACCTAGCGCAAACGTACCGTGACTCATACCATCTGCTACTATAAAAATGACATTTTTGGCATCTCCATCATATGATTTCTTTGCTGGTGCTGCTTGTGTGGCGCGAGGAAGGCCCATTGCAGGGATGGTGAGTGCTGAAAGTGCGCCAGTTTTAAGAAAATCTTTTCTAGAAATCATGGAAACGGGGTCTTGAATTGGTTACGTTATGACTTGTTCTAATCGCTTGATAAAGTTTTGTCTGAATCAAGGGATGCTACTAGTAAAAAACGGAGTTTTCCTGACAAAGGCATTAAGGAATTGTTTAGATATGGAGAATACAAACTACAAACTTGGGCCTGTTTCGGTGACCATTACCCCGACAAAGACTGACGGCAGGTATGAAGTAAGGTGCCAGGAGGGTGATACCGTATCGACATTTACCGCTAGTGAATATGAGCTTACCTATTATCGTCGCCATATGAATACGAAAATTACCCAAGCATTCAAGGCGCATCGTGAATCAACCTCGAGTTCAGACGAGGGTCAGACTCATAACGAGTCAGCCGACTCCTAGTATCAAGCCCTAAAGGACAAGCATCGCATCCCCAAACGAGTAAAACCTATATTCCTCACGAATCGCTTCATTATAGATTCGTCTCCACTCATCCATGCCAACCATTGCCGAAAGGAGCATAAGTAATGTGCTTTTTGGTAGGTGAAAATTCGTGAGTAAGGCATTGGTTCGTTTCCATGAATAACCCGGAGAAATAAAAATGGAAGTCTCCCTGGAAACTGGCTCTAACGGTGGTTCAAGGTCTGTGGATGTCAACGACTCTAGCGTGCGACATGACGTTGTGCCAACAGCTGTAATGTGTGTTGCTCTTGCTATAGACTCCAGGGACTGAGGGCTCACAGAAAAATACTCGGCGTGCATCTTATGCGCATGGATCTCTTCGGTTTTGACAGGCGCAAACGTCCCTAACCCCACATTCAAAGTGACCTCTGTTTGTGATATCCCTTGTTGCCTTAGTTGCTGGAGTAGCTCTGGGGTAAAGTGTAGGCCTGCGGTTGGTGCAGCCTTAGACCCAGGGGTGCTTGAGTAGACTGTTTGATACCGTTCAGCCAACTCTTCATTGGGTTGTATATATGGCGGGAAAGGTGTGTGAAAAAAAGGGTGCCATGCTGGGTCCGTTGGGACAGGGTCCAGCCTGCACACTCTCAAACCATCTTCCAAAACTTGTTCGACCCGAAGGCTGCATGAATCAGAGATTTGGTGGTGAGCACCTTCTTTGAACTGTCGTCCCGGTCGTACCATCGCCTTAACGGGATTATCCGCCAAAGAACTCACAATAAACACCTCTTTTTTTCCTTCTTCCCATTGAAGGCGACACTCATCTACTTTCGTATTGTTCATCACGAGAGTTGTATGGGGAGGCAAGTAGGACCCTATGTGATAGAAATGTGTATGGTGAATGGAATGGTCTGACCGATCATAGACGAGTAGCCTGGAATGATCTCTTAGATCCGACGGCTCCTGAGCGATGAGCTTTTCAGGAAGATGATAATCAAAGTCTGTGAGTGTTGGCTTTTTCACCGATGTGAGATTTGGACCGGGTCGTAACTGCTTGAAAAAGCTACGAGGCTAATCCACATTTTATGCAGTTCGAACGTTCTCCTTCTTAGACTCTAGAATCGACCGATAAATTCCATCGGGGCCCATAGATAACTCGTCATGCAATTCACGCTGCGTACCATGCTCCACAATTCGATCTTCGACCCCAAGTCTCACCACTTTAGGGCGTTTATCTTTATCTGCATAATACTCTGCAACGGCTGAACCGAAACCACCTACAACTGTGCCATCTTCGACGGTTATAATTGTATGATGTGTGTTGGCTAGTTCATCGAGTAGTGCTGTATCCAATGGTTTGACAAATCGCATATCCACATGTGTTGCATAGACCTCATCCTCTTCGGCACGATGGATGGCCTCTTCTGCATACGACGCTATGGGGCCGAGCGTGAGTACAGCAATGTCTTCTCCTCTTTTTAGTACCACCCCCTTTCCAATCTCCATGGGTTGGAATCCCTCTTCGATTGGTTCTCCAGGCCCTGTACCTCTAGGATAACGAATCGCCCATGCTTCTTTTTCGTGGGTGCTCGCAGTATACATCATGTCGCGAAGATCCTGCTCCGAGCGTGGTGCTGACACGATCATATTAGGGATTGCGCGAAGATAGGCAAGGTCGTAGAGCCCATGGTGTGTGGGGCCATCGGCGCCAACGAGTCCAGCACGATCTATACAGAATACGACAGGTAATTTTTGGATGGCCACGTCATGAACAAGTTGATCATAGCCACGTTGCAAGAAGGTAGAGTAAATTGCAACAAAGGCTTTTTTCCCTTGAGTCGCTAAGCCAGCGCCAAATGTGACAGCGTGTTGTTCAGCAATACCCACATCAAATGCACGATCTGGGAAGGCTTCCATCATCGGCAACAACGAAGACCCACTAGGCATAGCAGGAGTGATACCAACAATTCGTTCGTCCTTCTCAGCAAGCTGCACAATAGCTTCGCCAAAAACATCTTGGAATTTAGGCGATCCACCTTTGGCCTTTGCCTTGAGTTCTTTCCCTGTAATTTTATCAAACGGGGAGCTTGAAGCATGCCACTTTGTTTGCTCACGCTCTGCTGGGGCAAATCCTTTTCCTTTAACGGTAACAATATGGAGAAGCTTTGGTCCCTTCACCTCTTTTAAATCTTCCAGGTGGCGTCGTAGCCCATCCACATCATGCCCATCAACTGGGCCATAGTATCTGAAACCAAACGAACGAAATAAGGCCCCTGGAGTGGTTGCTGCAACGACTGCCCCTTCAAGTTTAGAGGCGAATTTTCGCATACCATCGCCCGCTTTTTTGAAATGACCGAGCGCCTCATATAATTCATCACGGAATTTGTTGTAGGTCTTACTTGTCGTGATCTCTGCTAAATATTCCTTGAGCGCTCCAACATTGGGGTCAATCGACATATTGTTGTCATTCAAAATCACCAGCATATCGCTTTTGGAGGCTCCTGCATGATTTAACGCTTCAAACGCCATCCCGCCGGTCAATGCGCCATCTCCGATCACAGCCACGACCTCTTCATCCGTTCCCGAGAGGTCACGTGCAGTAGCCATTCCAAGAGCCGCAGAGATGGACGTACTACTATGACCTACACCAAATGCATCGTACTCACTTTCCGAACGTTTTGGGAAGCCTGAAAGCCCCTTGTACTTACGGTTGCTATGAAATTGGTCTTTACGCCCAGTTAAAATCTTATGGCCGTATGCCTGGTGTCCTACATCCCAAATGATTTGATCCTTAGGGGTATTAAATACATAGTGAAGAGCTACAGTGAGTTCAACCACACCAAGGCTTGCACCAAAATGACCTCCATACTCCGAGACAAATTCAATGATTTTCTTGCGAAGATCATCACTCACCGCCTCTAGCTCGGAAGGATCAAGCGATCGAAGGTCTTCAGGCAGCGTAATCTTGTCTAAATACGAGCCTATAGGTTCGTTTGAAGGTATTTTAGAACTCATAAAACGGGTTTCATCAACGTTTTTTATGCAGACTCAGACGGATCTGTCATTCCTTGAGCCTTTTGATGAATCTGTTCAATAGCTAAGGTTGCTTTGTCCAAAGTCTTTGTGCAGTAGGTAGATAACTCCAAACCTTCCTTGTATAGTTTCATCGACTCCTCTAAGCTTACAGATGGATCTTCCATTTTTTGGACGATTTCTTCCAGTTTTGCGAGGGCTTCTTCGAAAGGGAGCTCGTTTGACATACGTTCCATGACACATTTTTTGGCTTGTGATTCAACGTCACAACGCCTCTTTTATTCTAGAAGTATACGGATTTTTTGCCCATCTGTCTGTAGATGAACCGTTCCGTGTAAAGAGGTTGTCACGTGTGTCACATTCAACGAATCAAGCCTTTGAGCGACGTCTCTGTTTGGCAATTGGTATCGATTCAGTAGGCCCACCGTGGTCATTGCTACGGATGGCTTCACAGCCTCTAAGTAGGGCATTGAAGTGCTCGTGCGGCTACCATGGTGACCCGTTTTGAGTATTGTAGAGGGTAATAGTGGCGCAGCCCATTGTAATTGGCTTTGTTCGGATTGGATTTCAGCATCCCCTGTCCACAACATGGATTGGTTTCCTAAAAGCGTCTTAAACACAAGAGACTGATTGTTAAGGTTGCCGGAGCGGACCATTTGCTGTAGATCTACGCCATGTACATGCGGATTAACTGAGTTGAAAAAAGGCGCTATCACTAAGGACGGACAACAAGCCCCCATCCAAAAGATATCTCCGGCGCCCAGTGTGCGAACAGCTTGATTTGGTTCGTCCATTACTGCGAGGAGCTCCTGAACCATTCGGGAAGAGGCGTTAGCAAAGGATCGAGACACAAACACTGTATCTACAGGAATACTTCGAAGGATCGTTTTAGCCCCACCGATATGGTCCGAATGCGGATGGGACAAAATGAGGCCATCCACACGGTCTATTCCTTTATTGGCTAAAAAAGGGAGAATGACTCGCTCTGCGCTGTCTTTTCCCCACCCACCTACGCCGGTATCAACAATATAACTCTGTTTTGAAGGCGTTCGTACGACAAAGGCGTCTCCCTGACCGACATCCAACATCCAAATATGAAAGAGGGCTGGCTCGGTTTTTTGAAGTGTGTTGGACACACCCGCCACACAGAGGATTATGCATACGCCCAATACCCCTCGCCAGCGAGTATAAGGGGTGACTTGAGGCCGTTGCGTGGTTATCACAATCGCCCAACAAAGTAACGCCCAAAACGGCCACGCCTGTACTTTAACTGTCCACTCTGTTGAGCCAAATGTAGTTGAAATCTTGAGTATGTAGTCATAAAAATGGGTTAATAGCTCGTCAATAGGTACCCACTGTAACAGTGAGATGGGTGTCAAAAGGGTTAAAATCGTTGCAGGCATGGCGATACCCAAAAATGGGATCACCAGAAGATTTGCAATGGGTGAAATCCACGAAACAGCCCCAAACCATGAAGCTAGAATTGGAATATTTATGCATTGCGCAACCACGGAGACACTCATTAACTGCACTATCCATCGTAGAGGTGCCCAAGGAATCGTTCGATAAACCACTCCTTGGATGGCTTGCATCCATGTCAAGAGGCCGAATACTGCACCAAATGAGAGCTGAAACCCGGCCTCAAACACCTCTTGAGGGTTCTTGAGTAGCAAAAGCAGTGCTGCAACCGACAATGTTTGGACCGCGATTCGCTGCATCATAAAACATCGAGTCGAAGCCATGATCAGAGTCATAATACTTGCTCGTTGTACAGAAACACTCCAACCAGTTAAAGCACAGTAGCCCCAGAGTATGACCAAAAGAGTGAGCCAGATGGAGATTGCAAGGTGTTTTTTGGGTGCAACAAGTGGAAATAAAGCCCAAAAAGGCGCAATGAGTAATCCAACGTGAAGCCCTGACACAGCCATAATGTGAGACAACCCAGAATTTGAAAAGGCTTGTTTCTGGCTCTGATCCATACGACTACGATCTCCCAGGACAAAGGCATGCACAAACTCACTCGCTGGACCAGAAAACCTGTGATCAATAGAAGATCGAATAGCGTCACGAACTCTCAACATCAAGGGTTGCTTTCGGTCTTTGGTCACTAGATTGTGGTGGGCAACAGGGCCTGTAACGGAACCGGTTAGCATCACCCCCTCTTTTTTTAACCACGATGAGTAGTGAAATACCCCTGGAACGCGTGGAGAAGGACGATTGCGGATTTCTGCCCCAAACGTGACATCATCTCCTTCTTTAACTTCCAAACATTGGCGGCTGTCTCGATCACAGTCACTTCGTGGAAGGCGATAGACAAATCTTCCTTTGGCTGGGGTCACAACGTGTACCGAATCCACGCTGTGGACAGAGACCCAAAGTATCCATTCAACATCGTTTTCCCTTGCGCGTTCCTCAACATCCGTTACTTGCCCTTTTACAATAATGGACGCTTCCTCAACGATATCCAGAATCTGGAAACGTCCGTTTTGACCTGCATGTATCGCTTGTTGTGATGCTGCACATATGACGCCAGACGTCATTATGAAGAGCATAAATAGGGATGTT
>CAJXOH010000025.1 GCA_913057895.1 uncultured Bacteroidota bacterium | reverse complement strand
ACATTACCAACAATCGTAATGGCAGAGAAGTAATACCTAGATCGAGCATCATACCGTCGTTCCAAGAACTCAGGCATCGTATAAACCTTCGATTTAAGGTAAAATGGCATGAAAAATACAGCAAAAAACACGAGAACAACCGCAGCCATCCACTCGTAGTTATACACTGCTGTATTCGTTTGAAATGCATCTGCGCTGAGACCAATGAGTGTATTACTACCCAAATTTGCTGCCAGTAGGGAGAGTCCTACAATCGGCCATGTCATATTTCGACCTGCAAGGAAATAGTCCTCAGAAGAATCTCGACGTCCCTTACGAATTCCGTACCAAATTATCCCAACGAGGTAGACTACCAATATGACAATATCGATAACACCTAACGATAGATTTCCCATAGTATGTGTGATTTGTTCCCGATAAATCCTTCGATAGTTCCTCTAATCTGCCGAGCAAGCCTATCTATATGATAACATTGAGTTAATGTAACACATGAGGTCGTACTTCACCAAGTTTTTGGAGCAAAAAAGCGGTTTTTTTAAGCCTCACCAAAAGAAATTGAAGTGACGTCGAATTAGACCGTCACAGAACATCGCCGAACACCATCTGCGAGAGACTCCAGGGGTCGATCGCTACTTGGAATAAATTCCTGAGCAACATATCCAGTATATCCAGTACGAGCTATAGCTTCCATAATGGCTGGGTAATAAAGCTCTTGTGATTCGTCGATTTCGTTACGACCTGGAACTCCACCCGTGTGATAATGAGAGAAATAATCACCATAGGTTTGAATGGTGCGAATAACATCTCCTTCCATAATCTGCATGTGATAGATATCATATAGCAGCTTAAAACGATCACTTCCTACAGCATCCACCAGCGCAACTCCCCAAGCAGTAGAATCCGCCATGTAATCTGGGTGGTCTACCTTAGAATTAAAGAGTTCCATCGTTACGGTCACCTTGTGCTTCTCAGCCAAGGGCATCAACCGTTTAAGGCCTGTCACGCAGTGCTCCAATCCCTGCTGATCATCCATTCCGTTGCGATTACCTGAAAAACAGATGATTTTATCAAATCCAGCTTCAGCAACTAGTGGAATAATGGAACTGTAGTCTGAAAAGAGTTGGTCGTGGGCTTTTGGATCATTAAACCCAACCGTTAGCCCTAGGGACTCCGCTCCATTGGGCATCGCACAGTCCAAACCATATTTTTTGAGGATGGGCCACTGTTCAGGACCTACCAATTCCACTGAGGTGATTCCCATTGGGATAACACGTTGACAAAACTCTTCCAGAGGTATTGATTCATAGGGCCAGCGACACACACTATGACGGATAGAGGAGTCTTGATGCCTGAAGGGTGACTCTTTTGCTTCTGACCAACTTGGTAGAAAGGGCGCAACGGATAACGCTCCAAAAGAAGCCCCCATGCGCTTTATGGCTTGTTTTCTATCCATACGTTAGGTTATTGAGTGATTGATAGAGGTTCTTCAAGTGAAATTCGCAAAGGCAAGCGTAACTCTTCAGGATTTGTCCATCGAGACGTCGAGCCACTAGGCCATTGCACAACCAAGGAATCGAGTTGGGCTAGCTCACCAAATCCAAAAAACAAGCCAGGTTCAACACTCGATTGAAACCCACGTTGTAAAAAGTGTTCTCGTACCCACTGCTCACCTTTTGCATACGCTGTGACTTTTGTGCCGATGGCCAGTGTATTGGTTTGGGATCCTTTTAGGTCAACTCTCAGCCAAGTACGTTCAGGATGTAGTTCCGTTGAACGATTCTCATACAGTCGAGCTGGGCCATTTACATCATTGACAACAAGGTCAAGATCTCCATCCCCATCAAGGTCTCCCCATGCAGCACCAGAGGAAAAACTCGGCTCACCTAGTCCCCATTCTTCTGCCGTTTCTTCAAATTGAAGGTCACCTTTGCCAGAAAACACAACATTTGGAACGGGAACGGAAGGAATAATTGAAATCAGTTCGTCAACGTTTCTACCATCATCCATCATGATCGATCGCATCATATCAGGTGTTGAGATATCAAGTAAATAATCCACATTGGTTATATCCTGCAGCAACCCATTGGTCACATACACGTCATTCCATCCATTTAAATCTAGATCGGCAAGTAAAACCGCCCAGCTCCAATCCGTTGCCTGTACGTCCGCCAAACGCCCTACTTCGACAAAATGACGTCCATCTACATTTAAATGAAGGGTATTTCGAGAAATTTGATAGCCATATCCCCATCGCTGTTTATCCTGAATCTTTTCCCAGTTCTCGAATAACGTAATGGTTTTCAGTCGCGAATCGTCAGGTGGAAGCATGTCTGCTACATAAATGTCTGGAGCACCATCACGATTTAGATCTGCAATGTCACTACCCATAGATGCAGCACTCATGGAGTGTTTAGCGGGTTGATCTTGGAATACATCACGAAAGGTTCCATCTCCTTGATTGATGTATAGGTAATCACGTTCAAAAAAATCATTCGCAACAAATAGATCTGTATATCCATCTGCATTCACATCACTTGGCGTAGCACTTAGTGTAAATCCAATGATGCTACTGTAGATACCAGCTGATTCAGTGACCCTCTCAAATCGATTCCCTTCTCGTCTGTATAGTTGATCCCCACCTGTGGGTGAACGCTCTAGACGTTCATTCTTCTCAAGATCAAAACTTCCGATCGCTTGCTCTTCATTATTCTGGATGTATAGGTCTAATTGACCATCACGATCTATATCTAGGACAGTGGAAGCAATGGTCATACCATCATGATCGAGACCATAGCGAGCCGCTTGATCTTCGAATCTTGGGATCAGAAGTGTGTCCCCCTCAGGTGAAATACTTTCATAGAAATCGATAAGGACGAAAAGTTCATTGCGCCGGTCGACATCCTCTCCTGATGCACCGAGATAAAAATCGATCCATCCATCAGAATTAATATCAAGTGTCGTGATTCCCGTTGTCCATTTCCTGGCACCCGACAAGCCAGCTTCTTCAGTTACGTCTATAAATCGAAAATCACCCTGATTTAGATACAATCGGTTTGACTCTTGATTAGAGGTGAAAAAAAGATCTGGTCGTCCATCTTGATTCACATCAGCAATTGCAACCCCGCCCCCATTATAATAATTGCGGTAATTGTAGATATTCGTCTCACCTTTTGGGTCGAGTCGGTTTTCAAAAGATACCCCCGTTTTTGTACTGGGATGCTTAAGGAACAGTGTGGAATCATTTTTGGGCGCGCAGGCAGAAAGTGCAAAAGCCACCCCTACAATTACCCACCAAATTGAATATTTAGCTGCAAGGATTGCCCCGTAGTATTGCCTATTAGCGTGCTGAAGCCTCATGGTTCTACACGGAATACTACAGGTGAATCATTGTGCCTAGCCACCAAAAGAATCTCTGATTGGTTGGGATCCTTTTCGTGTCCTAATCGAATCGAAACAATCTCTCTTACCTCTCCAAAGATTTGAAAGCCTGTATCTAACTGTGCCTGATTCTCCTCGAGATCAATTGCCACACCAAAACTAGCATCATATGCTCCCACTTGAGGCTTCACATTGTATAAGTTTCCTCCAAGTAGAAGGAATTGTTGACCCTCATGATCATGAATATGCCCAGCATACATTGGAGAGACTTGCGCCCATCGAGGGAGTTTTTCAATCCTAGGAGAGCTAGTTAATCTGTCAGAATTTGAGTCAGCATCCCAATCTACTATCATGGATTCCATCATGAATGCCTGCAGTCTATTCGTACGAGCTAACTCGTCTCGTGTAAACAACTCTTGGACTGACTTTCCTGCATACTCAGCATAGGTTGGAAAACGCTGTCCAATCAGAGGAATTTGCTCTTCCATGTGATGTTTTAATGCCACAGGAATATCTTTTCCATCGATTTGAGTTGCTAGTATATGCTCAATCAATCCATTTTGAGTGATATCACCTACCCATAGACTAACAGGAGATTCGCTGGACGCTCGAAACATCGTATTTAAGCCATGATTTAAACCAATCAACTCTAGATGATTATCGCCATCCGTATCGATAGCCATGATGCGATTCCACCAACCTTGTGTACCCTCTAATCCCAACTCCGCAGTAAGGTTTCGATAGGTAGGCTGTTGATCCGTAGCCGACTCTTCTCGCCCAAAAACTGAGATTGGCATATACTCCCCAACAATAATGAGCTCTTCTTGACCATCATCCGTAAGATCTGCCCACGTAGCATGAGTAATCATGCCCAATTCTTGCAGTCCTGGTGCCCATGTACTTGTTACATCGCGAAATCCTCCTTGGCCGTCGCCTTCAAGTAGATAGCCATTCACTGAAACGCCCACTCTAAATGGTTTTAATCTCGTTCCAACAAAGAGATCCATGACGCCATCTCCAGTAAAGTCATACGGTGCCACTACAGAGGTGCTCTCAAAGGTTGATCCTACAGGGTAGAATTGACCCGTATCGCGAAACACCAAAGCGCCATTATCATCTTTTTCTGTGAGAATCATTCGATCACTAAGAGCTGTCGAACTTGAGACCAACGAATTACCTCCACTTGCAATATATAGGTCATCCAATCCATCCCCATTCGCATCAAATAGTGCACAATCAACTTCTTCGGATGTACGTTCTCTGACAATCCCTTGAGACCTTACCCTTTCAAAGCGTTGATCCATTCGTTGTATATACAAATGTCCTTCTTGACCTCTAGCTCCACCGATGTAGATATCCTCTAACCCATCACCATTAACATCACCTTTACACATGGCAGGTCCTTCAGACGATCGCATATGGTAAAGGAGTGGATCTCGTTGAAATTCATTGTATTCAAAGGCTTGATGCTCAAACTCTATTCCAATGTCCATTGGCTCAACCCTTGTAAACATTGGGTCGATTTGATGCTTCAATAGATGCTCGTTGGGTTGGTAGTGGGAAGAATTCAGAGAACTTGTGGTCTGGGATGCTTCTGTGGGTTGAGATGAGATAGAGGATTGAGTGATCTCAACTCGTTGATTAACGGTAAGTAGGCTTGGATCCGTAATGGTTTGAAGAGTCCCATCAGGCCAATAAATGCTTGCTGAATCAATGGTCGTCTGCGTGCCTAAGCCAAACCAAACTCCTGGTTCTACACTGGATTGAAATCCACGTTGAGGGTAATTATCTCGACGCATCATTTGTCCATCCATCCATATGTCGACTCTAGCGCCGATTGCTTGTGTATTTTTTGACCGGGACTGTAAGCTCATAGCATACCAATGACGCTCACCATCCTGTTTTTGGTTCTGCTCTAACGTCTGATTGCGATAGACTCGTGCGGGTCCATCAACATCATTCATAACAAGATCCAAGTCACCATCTTGATCAAAATCACCCCATGCTGCACCGCTAGAAAATGATGGTGCATCCAAACCCCATTGTGTTGACCTAGATTGGAAATTCATCTCTGACATTTGTGCAAACATCGCATTGGATAGTGGCTCAGAATCCAATTCAGCTAGCATAGAGAGGATGATATTCGTTTCTCCATCTGCCCTTCGTTGCGCAATTGCACGTGGATTCATCATCTGATCGATATAATCTTGATCGAGTAGATCTACACCAATACCATTTGCTACCAAAATGTCTTGGTGTCCATTTAGATCGTAATCTGCAATTAAGACTGCCCAACTCCAATCAGTTGCCTCTGAGTTAGTTAGCCTTGCTTGCTCTGAAAGTACTATGGAAGGAGTATTGGATGCATTCGGGAGCTCACTAGGTAAAGTAGATGGAAGCGACACCGTCTGAAATAGAGTATTTCTTGTTACCTGAGCACCAAATCCACGTTTTTGTTGCTCATTAAACTCTTGCCATGTCTCATACGTCATCTTTGCATGAAACCTTTCAGGAGTTGACGGGCGCATGTCTGAAACGTACAAATCTAACCACCCATCATTGGTTAGATCGGCAAGATCACTTCCCATGGAACTTAAACTTCCAACACTCACAAGAGGTGGTTCAAATGTCTCTGTGAATGAGCCATCACCGTCGTTCAAAAAGAGATAGTCCCTCTCAAAAAAATCATTGGCTACAAATACATCGGGCCAGCCATCATTATTTATATCACCAATGCTTGCACTTAATGGAAAGGCAATATCATTTTGATAAAACCCAGCTTGTTGAGTGGTCTCAATAAAGCTACTACCCACATTTTCATAGAATATCAGACCTGCTCCAGGAGCTGTTTTTTTTCTTGCATCACCTGTTGCCTCAGCAAACGAACCGAGGTTCTCAAAGGAATTGGTCAACAATAACAGGTCAAGGTCGCCATCACGATCTGCATCAAAAAAATGTGCAGAAGTTGATAACCCTACATGATCAAGCCCCCATTCTGATGCAGATTCAGAAAACGACCCATCCTGATTGTTTATGTAGAGTCTGTTGTGACGCTGTGCACCTTCATTAGGACCAGACAGAGCAATGAAGATATCTGTCCATCCATCTCCATTTACATCCGCCATTGAGACTCCCGTGGACCAATATCCATCAGTATTCAATCCTGCAGATTCAGTCACATCCTCAAAACTAAAATCCCCTTTGTTGAGATACAGCTTATTGGAAACCATATTTCCAGTGAAAAAAAGATCTGGGTATCCATCGTTATTAACGTCACCCACGGCGACTCCACCTCCGTTATAAAAATTTCGGAAGAGGTACATATTGAAGTCTTCTGATGGTGTAAGATGGTTGGCAAATTCAACACCAGAGATTGAGGGATCAATCTGTGTGAAAAGCGTTTTTGATCGATCTGAAGTACAAGAAACGCTTACGCTAATGAGTATTACAAGTATGCCAAATATGATCCTTTGCATCTGCCTTGTCGATTGTAATTTCTCAAACCACATACAGTTATGAAGTAGTATCATGGTGCAGGAATCGAACGTTCAAGAGTCTCATAGTCTAACGCATAAATCACACGAACACGATATTGATCAATGGGTTGAATTCCAATCATAGGCAACCTCTCATCATAACGGTAAGCCTTCAGCCCCTCACCATCAACGATTGTCTCAAATGAAATCTGTAATGAGTCACTGAGCATCTGCTGGATATCATAGGCTAACGAATCAGAGGATAAGTGTTGATTCCATGGTGCCCATCCCTTATAGGTATACGTCATCGGCATAGAATTGATCTGATCGTTCTCATTAAATGTAGGATAGAAAGCTGCGTTTGCAGGTGCCTTTAAGGATGTTTCTTCACGAAGAATTTCTGCACCAGCACCATTTTGAATTTCTTGTTCTTTATTTAATTCCCATGAATGGGTGAAGAAATCTTGCTTATCCATTCCAAAATAATACCCAAGAAATAATTGGTTGGGTTGATCTTGAATCCAATCAGTAGGTGGAATTTTGTTCTCAGCTGGTGATGTACAAGCAACCGTCATTCCTACCAACAACAGTAAACTCCACAAAAGGGTTTTTTGAACATTCATCAAGTCAATATCTGTGTCTTTTTTGGATTTAGACAAAAAAAAAGGGCTACTACAAGTAGTAACCCTTTTAAAGTACGTATGATCAGCGTTTAGTAACCAGGGTTCTGAGTTAGCGAACCGTCAGTAGTTGCATTTAGCTGAGCATTAGGAATAGGGAATACTTCCTTATAACGATCAGAATGCGCTGGTTTGAAATCCCATGAGTCACCCCATGCATCAAAACGGATAAGGTCCGTACGACGATGGACTTCCTGGAATTTCTCACGTCCTAATTCTGCTAGGAACTCATCAGCTGTCAATGAAGTAAACGCAGATACACCTGCACGCTCGCGCAGAATATTAACAAGAGCCAATGTTGTTGGATGACTCCAGTTACTGTTCAAACGAGCTGTTGCTTCAGCTTTGATTAGGTGCATTTCTGCAAAGCGGAATAATGGGAAGTCGTTATCACCATCAGGCTTTTGACCAATTTTGAAAGAGAATTTCCCTAAACGCGCACCTGCTTGACGAGATGCATTTGGGAATAGCTCATTGATCGCTGGCGTATAGTTGATAGCAGCTCCATCTGGGTCATTCTTATCAAATGCCACATCCAAGATTGGGTTTCCATTGATATCTGTTTGTGGGCCAACAATGAAACTTGCCTCTTTACGAGCATCACCATCTTCAAACGAGTTGTAGAAACTCTCCAGAGTAGAATACCCATTCCATGGCTGTTGCTCCAGATCGTAGGTAAGCTGTGATGGATAATGAAGCGTCATCATGGCAAAGTTTAGACCTCCACCAGTAGCTTCATCATATGGCAACACCCAAATATGTTCTGGGTTATCCACATTGTCAGGCGCAAAGACGTTAGCAAAGTCAGAATCTAATTCGTAAAGACCAGAATTAATCACAGCATCAGTGTGATCAATGGCTTTTTGCAGTTCCGCACTGTAATCACCTGTCCATGGAGCAGAAGATATACCACCACTTACAGAGCGCTTGTACACTCCTGCGTTAAGATACACGCGAGCCGCAAAGGCATGAGCAGCAAATTTTCCTGCACGTGCATATCCATTTTCAGGGTTTAGATCAGGAATCGCTGCTTCCAATTCGTCTATGATGAATTGATATACCTCAGGGCGATCAGATTGTGGTACAGATGCACCTACTTGTGTTTGGATTTTAACTCGGCCAAACGCATCCATCAATCTCCAATGGAAGTACGCACGTACGACTCGGAGTTGTGCAACTTGATCTGCACTCAAACCACCCTTTTCAAGAAGGGTGTTCACTTGGGTAATACCATTGTAGGCATCATTCCATGTGTTGTTTGTCTGACCGTCCGTGGACTTGAAGTTGTGAGTATGAAGGTCGATGTATATCCCACCATCAAACCAGTCACCTCCACGCTGAGGAATTAACATCTCATCAGATGCTATTCCATTGATATGGAACCAAGCACCGTTATTTCCTGTACCTGTCATGATGGCACTGTATGCTGCATTAAGACCATCAGCAGGAATTGATCCATTGACATTGGCACTTTGTCCAAAGCCTGGATTATTTGGTGTGAAGCTCTCTGTAAAGTCGCTATTGAGCGTCTCATTGAGATCGGTACACCCGTACCCAATCAACGAGATCAGTAGAGCTAAGCTGAATAATTTACGTGAATTCATGTCTTTCTTGTTTTTTGGGTTAGAATCCGATGTTTATACCGAACGTAAATGTACGGGATGTGAAATAGTTATTACGACGGTCAATACCAGGTGAAAGCACATCTGGTCCACCAGCAAATCCACCATTATCTGATGCTCCTGGTGAAGCAAGTACTGGCTCTGGATCAATACCAGTATAGTCTGTAATCGTAAACACATTACGAGCATTTACGTATGCCTGTAGACTCTTGAACATAGGAACCATCTCTGGGTCGAAGTTGTAGGCTAACGTAACGTTATCAAGTTTTACAAAATCGGCTTTCTCAACATACAGTGAACTAAACTGAGCTGATGTCAAACCTGCTACTGCTTTGTCCGTTTTAATACGATTGTAAGAGTTGATCGCACCTGGGTCAATTGGCTCATAAAATGCACGGTACGTATTTACAAGACTGTGGCCAAATGCACCTCTAAAGAATGCCGTGAACTCAAAGTTCTTGTAGAATACCTGGTGGTTCCAGCCTAATTCAAAATCTGGAATACCGTTTCCGAGCTCCTTGAAGTCACCATTATCCGCCAAGGCTGCACCCTGATTAGAAATGACTTGACCATCGCCATTAAGGTCTTTCATCACAGGAGCACCGTTTTCGTCTACATAATCAAAAACTGGACCCCAAATTTGTCCAATTCTTTCACCTGTAGCAACGCGGATCAAGTTTGTACCATTTTGTCCTGGTGCACCAAGGTTTGAACGCATTTGCTCCTCTACCGTAAACTCTTCAAGCGTTGTTTCGTAGGTAGAGAAAGTGAATCCTGTATTGTAACGAAGGTCACGAGTTCTTACTACATCGTAGTACGCTGCTGCTTCGAAACCAATCGTTTGCAATTTACCAACGTTTTGGAACTGTGAACCAGATACGAATACGTCAGTCGGAACTTCAACTTCTAGGATAAAGTCATTGATATCACGAGTGTAGAAGTCTAATGTACCTGTTAAACGATCGTCAAATACTCCAAAATCAACACCCACGTTAATTTCGGCTTTTTCTTCCCATTTCAGGTCTGGATTACCGTCACGTGCTTTCGACACAGTACCACCACCAGAGAAGCTATACGTCCATAAGTCTTGTGAAAGTCCAGATGGACCTGGTAATGCACCAGTTACACCATAACCAGCTCTTACCTTTAACTGATTTACAGGACCTAAGTCAAAGTAGTTATTGAGGTCAGCACCAATACCAACCGCTGGGAAGAAACCCCATTGATTGTCGGCACCAAGTTTCGTTGATCCCTCACGACGTACAGAGGCATTTAGGAAGAGTCCGTTGTCGTATGTCACATTCAATCGACCAAAGAAGGCAATGATGCGCTCCTCAGGAGTCTGGAATGAGTTAACATTCACATTTGATGCAAGACCAACCACGCGATCACCAGAGAGATCAATTCCATGATATCCTTGAACATTCGTTGGGAAGTTTCCTAACTCAAGGAACATCTCTTCGTACTGATTTTCTTGGAAAGAGTACCCAGCTGTAAGTGTAACATTTGCTGGACCAAAGTTATCAGCATAAGCACCATACGTTTCAAAGAGAGTGAAACGAGAGTCGTTGAAGAAACGACTTGCAAGTCCATTTCTATTCAATCCACGGAAGAATGAATTACTTGGGTAGAATGTACCAGAAGAGAAATTGGAGAACTGTTGTCCAAAGTTGGCACTCAATGTGAATTGATCCGTTACGTCAAAAGAACCCTGAACATTGAAGTTAATGTTCTTGCTCTTACCCTCGTTTACATTTTGCTTGTAAATCGCAACTGGGTTAAAGTTATCAAACAAAATTGCCTGGAAGTACTCTCCATTATCAAAAGTGATTGGAGCAGTTGGGTTGTAGAGAACTGCGTAACGAAGCGCTTCATTGAAAGAAAAATTGTTCTCTTTCTTGGTAGTCGCAACGTTCAATGTCAGGTCTAAACGATCATCAAGGGCAGTGTGCGAAACGTTTGCACGAGCGTTGATTTGCTCGAATGCAGACTCTTGAAGCACACCTTCAACATTTCTGTAGTTCGTTGAAACACGGAAGATCGTATTTGCAGTACCCCCTGAAACCGAGATGTTGTGAACGTGAGAAACTGCATCACGGGTTACCTCATCTTGCCAATCTGTGACAGATCCGAGGTCATTACCACCTGCAGCAATGTATTCAGAAGCTGACATGACAGGTTGTGTGTTGGCTACTACATCGAGATTCACAGATCCTGAATAATCGATTTCTACGTTTTCACCTGGAGCAATTCCGGCACCTGCACGTGTTCCTTTCTTCGTTGTAACAAGAATCACACCAGAGGATCCACGAGTACCATAGATCGCAGCAGCAGAACCATCCTTAAGCACTGAAATCGCTTCAATATCAGCAGGGTCAATATTATCAAGAGATGCGCCAATAACACCATCAATTACAACAAGTGGCTCAGTGTTTGCACCTACAGTAGAAATTCCACGAAGACGGATTGTTGGCGAAGAGTTTGGATCCCCACCACGATTGTAAATTGACAATCCAGGAACTTTACCTTGAAGTAGTTGAGCAGGCGAATTAATTGTCCCTTTATTAAAGTCTTCCTCACCTACCGTAGCGACTGATGAAGTAATCTCCTTTTGGCTCTGTGATCCATATCCAACAACAACCACATCTTCTAAAAGAACTTCGTCAACATCAAGTGCTACATTGATTTCAGTACGTCCATCTATCGGAATATTGACTGTGATATAACCGATGTAGGAAAAGGTCAAGACGTTTGACCCTTCAGGTACAGTAATCGAATAATTTCCGTCTAAATCTGTACTCGTACCCACAGTTGTTCCTTGAACCAGAACGTTAACAGTCGGGAGTGGCGTGCCATTTGACGCGTCTGTTACAGTACCCGTAACGGTTGTTTGTGCAAACGCGAGCTGGCCAGTCACCAAAACGAGGGCAAGCAGTGTTAGGGAATGCATCATTTTCTTAGCTAATGATGTGATTCCGCTACGTTGTTTCCATGAGGTCATCATGTTCGTATGAGTTTAATTTTTGTTCCGCCGAAGCAGCTAACAGTTGGTAGCGCTTTCAAAAATTTATCCACTAGAGCTAATCAATTGAAAACACTAGACATCCATCCCTGCAAATCAGCCTATGTTATGGCAATATTAAGAGAGTGTTTTAAAAAAGGCAAGAGGATAAATACCTCATTACAAGCTAAAAAAGCGGTTTTCGAAATTTATGGAATCGCTTCCGCGCCAGAAAGTTGTCGATTTCGGCTTTGCCACCAATCTTCTACTATCAGCGCAATGGGCCCAATGATAAATAGAGCATAGAAAGGTGCATAGACAACCTCACCCAAACGAAGTATCATTTCAACAAAAGCAATCAGCACCACAACTGCAGACTGAGCCCATGGATTTTTGACGGTTGTTTTAGGATCCGTCATCATAAACAGCGCAAATAATTGATACATAGGTCCCGTTAAGGGGGCTACTTCTGTCAGAAATGTATCTCCCGTAAAATAGGTGCGTATCCAAGCAAAAAAGACAAAAGCCGCCAAATAAGTGCCTGTGATGTTGAAACGACCCACTTTCATGAGAGTGAAAAGACCTACAAGCCAAATGATAATCATGGCCCACATATGATTACCCCATTGAATGGATAAAACTGCTGAACTATCCGCTGCAATGAGCATCATGATCGAAACACCAAAGTTGGTAGGGTTCCATAAGTGACGACCTTTATACCTTAATACATACTTAGAGGCAATCGATATCATTGCTGTTAGTGCAAACGGCCAATAGTATGCCGATCGGATTAAGATTCCTGCACTAATCCCTGAAACATACGCGCTGCTGATCCCCTTTAATGTCCCTTTGGTGTATTTATGGAGAAGATTCTCCATCACAATACTGGTGATGACGGCTAGAAGAAGTTTTTGATATCCATCGAGGATGCCAAATGATAAGTGAGCACCAATCAACAATGTGGTGATTAGTACTGGACCAATCAGTGATTTGGGAAATACAATCCCTGCTGGAAGCATTGCATTCGGCGTTGGTGTCGATGGTGAACTCATGATAGATAGTGTACGACTGTCTGTTTAATTATCAAATGAGCGTTCGGACGCTTCACTCAGAGAGTGCTTTTTACTATGGCTTAGTCTCTCAAAGACTTGACGGCTTCCCCCAGGCCAATCAACTGTTACTTTATCAACCGTTTCAGAGTCCATCAACCCAAGCCCAAAGTGAAGAACTCTGGCACTTTGTGAACTAAACGCCTCTCCCCCGCTCACAGATTGTTTTTGAGTTCTTGCTTGACCTTGAGCATCGGTCCATTGCATCGTTACAGAAGCACCGATGGCACTGCTATTGGTATTTGTTCCCGTTAGCGCAATCTGAATCCAAGCATGGTCCTCTGTTGTACGATTTTGATACACACTCACTGGGGCATGTTGATTGGCCACAATCATATCCATAGAGCCGTCATTACCAATATCGAGAAAGGCTACTGCTCGAGAGTCTTTATCAAGGAACGCACCTACTGCAGTCGACACCTCTCGAAAACGACCTGTTCCGCTATTAAGCAGAACCTTGTTTTGCTGATACCCTGAAAACGTACGTTCCTGCATTGCTGGCCAATTTGATGCATTGATAATGACTTGACTATTCGCCCCTACAACCTTTGTGTAATCATACCAATAATCTGTATTGGGCGTCGCAGAATAGAAACCATTCGCAATATATAAATCCAATGTACCGTCGTTGTTTAGATCTGAAACCGCTCCTGAGTACGCCCACTCTCCTTGTTCCACTCCTGCACTGGTTGCTGTATTGGTATAAAGGGGGACGGCTACATCGTCAACCATCGTCGAGCCAGTTGGAACCCATAGGTTATTTCCCTGCATCAGCACTCCAGCTTCAGAAATATTGGTTACATAAAGAGAAAACTCTCCTTGATTGTAGAAATCGGCGGCAGTGATACTCATGCCACTTTTGGGAATATCACCTAGACTTGACGTTGGGCCCATGTCCACAAATCTTTCACCATTGACATTTAAAAAGAGCTCGTCTACGCCATAATCATTGGCAAGGATCAAGTCTGGGTACCCTGATCCATTGATATCTACAGATGTTACGGCCAAGGTCCACTTACGATTATCTAGACCCATTTCTTGTGTAACATCGGTGAATCCAAGGCCACCATCATTTCGCAAGAGATAATTTTTACCCCCATTAGTGGCAAACTCATAGCTATCTGGCATCATTCGAGTATCCTCCAAATCCCAAATGTCTACATCCTCTTTGAAATAGCCCGTCAAAAATAGGTCTATGTATCCATCCACATTGTAATCGAGCCAAACAGCAGAATTGGAGTTCACCCACTCTGGAAATTGAGCCGTTCCGTCAAAAGGGATGAACTTTTGGCCTTGTTGATTGATAAATAAGGCAGGTTTTCCGTACCGGTACACAAAAAGATCCTCCCAGCCATCGTTGTTGACATCTGCCCATATAGACCCCATGGATGAACCTTCTGGATATCGGTTTAAATCTGCGATTCCATAGGTTAATGCTTGCTCTTCGAAGGTTCCGTCAGCGCGTTGAACATAGAGGTGATTGAGTTCTCCAAACGCTGAGTTTGTGACATAAAAATCTTGTAGACCATCATTATTGACATCCGAAACAGAGACAGATGCTCCCATCGCCGCAATCTGTGGCTGGATATGCTTAAGGGGGTCATCGACATCGCATCGCTGATGGACAAAGGTGATTCCAAGCTCTTGTGAGACTTCTTGAAGCACAAATCCATATCTAGCAATTGCTTCCTCGGCAGAGGTTTGTTGTCGATCGGTTTGATCCGTAAGCTGACGTATGAGCTCAGGCACAAAAAATAGAGCGACAAACATCAAAACCACGCTTCCATATTTGAGTCTACTAGCCTTCATAGTTCATGAATTGTAAATCGCGTGACGGTCGAATGGATTGTTTTATGGTTGTACGATCGCAGTCTGAAATCTTCTTGGTGTAATATAACGAGTATGAAATTGCTCCCAGTCCCCTGGATTTCGTTGAAAAGCAGGGTTTTCAGCACCGGATGGCAGGCTGGAGTAGTCAAAATCAGCCATGTCATGAACAGGATATGGTTCAACAGTTCGCGAGGCCTCTGTATTGTAATCACCATCTTTAACCCAGCCATCAGACACAAAAAAGGTGGTAGTCATGTAGTCTAAAGAGGTCTCAGGGGCTTCAAAGGTTAAGTGCATCTCATCACCTGCCGTCATGATCACATATCGATCATCTATACCCTCTAATAATGGCGAGACATCCCCGAGTCTGGTATGATATCCCTCAAGATCATTCCAGCGCTGTTGGGTTCCAGAGATAACATTGTAATTGGGACGAAGTGGAGAGGTAGGATCTGTTTGAATCCATTCCGAGAACCCACGATAGGTCAATGTTTGTGTGAGTGGCTTCAATATCTCTTTGTTCAGTTCTTGATCGAGTGGAACGCTCCATTGAATCGCATCCCAGAATATCTCAGATGATGTGGTAAGTCTAAGTTTTGGGGATTTCTCATCAAGTTGCTCAAGAGGCACCGGAAGTAATATCGTTTTGTCCTTACCAGCTGGGGTGCCATAGTCTTGATGAAGAAGAACCCACCCTTGATCAATGCTCCAAACCTCTACCTTCAACCCACTTGGTTTAGGAAGGTTTCCTTGAGCCAAAAGAACATTCAGAGAGCTATCCGTGGGATAGAGCCATCCACGAAGAATCATTACTATGTCCGACGCGTCATGAGCATGTGCGGAGTTAAATACCGTCTCTGGTAATTCAAGAATGATGCTATGGGGTTTCGCCACACCTTGAATGGATGTTTCTTCAAATGCTTGAAGATGCTTATTGTCTTGAGCTCTTATGAGGTTCGTAACATCTCGCGACGATCCAACCATGGCTTTTTTGAGTGGCTGTGGCATGGTGTGTAGTACCGGTGTCAAATCTGGTGCTGGAAAGACAAAACGTTCGTCAACTGAAACCATGGTCCCCTTTGGATGAGTAATCGCTTCCAAGGCTACATAGTCAAAGAAATGGCTTTCCCACAACTCTGCGGTGATACGTAGGTCATACTGACCTTCACGCGCCTTTAACTGAGAAGGGTCAATACGCACACGATCCGTGGTTTGAATGATACCCGCTGTCTCTTGTGCATTAATTCGCAGTCCAAGAGGTGAACGCCATAGAACATCGGTTACAAACGCAAACTCTTCTCCGTCATGCGTAAATAACCAAGGGCAAGAACCCTTGAGTATTTGTTCATTGAAGATGGTAGCCGCCAAGCCGAGTTCTGCAAACTCGGTTTGAACAGATCCATTGGGCCATAAAATCCGAAGCATATCGGTTTGTTCTCGTTCTCCAAGACCAAGATGGACGATGGGGCTTTCAATTTGTCGTTTCTGATATAAAGGTCCAGAAACCATTTCAACAGCACCTCCTATCCCGAAGGAATTAATACGCCCGTCACCAGTGGATGATGAGGCTCTGAGGCGGAGTGAGCTTGCATTATAGGGTGTAGCGCTTTGACTCATCCAAGCATGGGTTTTGCCAAGTAGATCAATTCGATCATCCCCATCTACGTCAAAGACACCCTGAACAGCTTCCTCCACTGTGTATGTTCGTGAGTAAGACAGTGATTCATTTTGTAGCAAGACCACCGATTGACTGTCAAAGGAGACGATTACGTCAACACCTCCATTGTTATCAATATCTGCTTTGTGAAGTGCTTTTGGCACATCAATATCTTCAATAGAAGCGACGAGTGTGTTTGCCTCAAAGGTTGCATCATCAGCTTGCCACGTCCATTGTTGTAGGGATGCATCTCGATTCAATGTGACTACTTCAAAATCACCATCCAGGTTCACATCTAGAGTTACAACATCTACAATTACTGAGGAAAGTGGACCCTGAGACACAGATTCATAAACCCCTCGACGTTGGTTGCGAAGTATATGTAATTCGGACATTGAGTTAATCAGAACAAGGTCTGGATCTAAAGATTGATCAATATCCGTTGCTACCATCTTCACAACGTCCAGTGGAGCCCCTGGTAAAGGATTTTGGAGCCATGTGAGTGATCCATCGCCATTATTCTGAAATACTTGAGGACGTTTACCAACAGGAGATACAAGGAGATCTAGGTCTCCATCGAGATCAAAATCAAATACCCATATCCCATGGAAACGCTGGTCGATTGCCTCCTTAGGAAGACCGATATCGGTGGTGACATCTTCAAAAGTCATGGACTCGGTTTGACGCAAGTACTGGAACCCACCCTCTCCAGCCAAGACTAAACTATTGCGAAAAGAAAGATCTAAGTCGACTTGTTGAAGCTGATTTAAAAGATCAACGGGTGAAGAGTCAACGTCCTCTGAGTGATTGGAACTATTGGTTTGGCTCTTTACATCAAAGGCTTTGGTTTGAAGACGTTGATCGTTGAGCAGTCTAAGTTCACTGCCATGTAGTGAGAGTAAAAAAGGGGGTTCACTTTCAAAAAGTAGTACAGAGCGAATTGCATCTGCGCCTGCGTGGGGCGAGTCATAGGACTCTTCTACAAGAGTGGTATTCGCATCAATGGGTGATAGTGACGCGCTCCAACTGGGAAGAGTTAAAAAGGTAGGTAACAAGAATCCAACGTCGTTTACAGGCAATGCAATGCGCGCAAGGTCATCTTGAAATCGATTAAGAGGTTCAATTTGTGACCTTAAAATGGAAAGCTGCAGACCCGCTCCTTGCACTGAGCCCGTTGAGATGATTTGTTCAAGCTCAGAAATAGACGATTGAGTCTGACTGGGTAAAAAGGACCACTCTTTGAGCTTCGCAACATACGTACGTAAACCTTCAAAATTATTTTGTTGAACTGCAAATTGAGCCCATTGAGTCCATAAAGCAAGGTTGTCAGGCTCTAACTCTTGAAGCTTCTGAAACTCTTGGTCAATTTGACCTTGATTTGTAATCGGGTCAAGTCGTTCTAATTCAGAGAGATACCTAAACCTAGCAAGGCTTTCCGTAATCACGACGTCAGAGGTTCCTGCGTATTGAGCCAGCGCCACAATAGCGTCTTCAAAAAGAGTTACAGCATCTTGTGTGGCTCCAAACCGAGACTGTGCATCTCCAAACAACCAGAGAATATCTGGGTGGTCAGGACGCTCTTGAAGAGCTCGTTCAAACCTTGATACTGAAAGATCACGATTGCCTTGACGCATCGCCATGACCCCAAGATTAGCCCAAGCCGCGGCTTCTTGTGGATAGGCTAATACAACATCATTCATTTTATTGAATGCAAATTGTGATTCATCTGTTTGACTAGCTGCAAGACTCACACGGAAATCATTCACAGCCTTTTGGTAGGCGTCTGAGGTAGTGGAGACCTTTTGTCTTTGTGGTGAACAAGCTACTATCAGAAATAATGCGGCCCAAATGATGTTTGAAATGCTAATGTTCTGCTTCATCCTTAGATTCTATCCTCATCTTCTAAAGCACCTACATCACTATCTAATTAGTGAATGTTAATGATGTTAAGTGTATAGTCTGAACAAACAATGTTTTCCAAACGTAATCCCAGAATAGCTGGAATCAAGAGACTCAAACCGGGGTTTTTCTTGAAGTAAGTATCCCACTCCAAGATTTAGTAAGAGATTGAAGGGTAATAGCTTATCGATTTTCACGATTTCTTTATGTCGCCCATGTACGACCTACCTCTTCAAATGGAACACACCCACGATATGGACCAGGTATCGGCGCATATCGAAGTACTTGCGTTGCGCCAGGTTCTGAAGTGAAATACCCAACAACAGTCATTGATTTCATTTTCATGAAAAAGCTAGGAATAGACGTATCCTTTAGAAACTCACCCTGTCCAGCAGCAGTTTTATGCACTTCCATTAGATAATCAGTCTGTGCAACACTCTCAGCTGCCGCAAAAGGAACCTCAAGATCTGCAGCCGATTGATTCATAACCTCCTCAAGCTCAGTCATAAATGTTGCTTGATCTTGTTTTGAAGAGTTTC
>CAJXOH010000024.1 GCA_913057895.1 uncultured Bacteroidota bacterium | reverse complement strand
GCCCTTGGGTATCCAAAGAAGAAAGTTCTTAGTGCACTTCAGGAGCTTGCGAGATCGGCAACACCCCCTTCAGAAACCTCAAACTGGGTAAAAGAAGCGTTGGTCATTTTGAATCGATAAGTTTTGTAAATTCATGCACATCTTTCAGTTATACACGAACAGGCTTTATCTGTGCATATAGACTACTGATTTATTCAAGAGAGAGGATTGATAAAACCAATTCACCATTCAAAAAAAGGGGACCGTGGCAAAAAAGAGCATTCTAGTTGTTGATGACGAACATGATCTACTAGATCTGTTAGAATACAACCTCAAAAAAGAGGGATTTAAAGTTTATTTGGCTGATAATGGAGAAAAGGGGATAGCCCTTGCACAAAAGCACCAGCCTGATCTTGTGCTGTTGGATGTGATGATGCCCAAAATGAGCGGGTTTGAGGTTTGTGAAGTATTACGCCAGGATGCGGAGATCAAGCGTTTGCCCATCATCTTTTTGACGGCCAAAGATGACGAAGCGTCAGAGGTGGAAGGTTTAACGATAGGTGCTGATGATTACATCACCAAGCCAATCAGCACCGTAAAACTAGTAACACGTATCAAGGCTCTTTTGCGACGTTACGAAGAAACGGAGGAAGCAGAGGATCAACTCAAAGCTCATGACTTAGTTATTGACCGAGATCGTTATATCGTAGTGAGGGGTATTGAAGAGTTCCAACTTCCTCGAAAAGAGTTTGAGTTACTCTATTTTTTAATGAGCCGACAAGGCAAAGTGCTGGACCGCCAAACCTTACTAAACAAAGTTTGGGGAGATAATATCTATGTCGTCGATCGCACGGTTGATGTTCATATACGTAAAATCCGAGAAAAACTTGGAGAAGGATACATAGAGACGATCAAAGGGGTGGGATACCGCTTTCGTGAATGAGTTTTCAATCGTTACGGCGAGCATTTTCAAGAGCAGCGTTTAGATTAGCGTTACCACTTTCAATGATTATGGTGGGTGTGTCTGCTACATTAATAGTGTGGCTTTCAGACCTTTCCTTGGCATGGATGATAGTGGTGCCGCTAGGTTGTGGTGTCTTGATGCTTGTCTTGAGCTATGCGATTATCCATTTGTATCACTTTGACCGACTTAGACAGCTCAACGTTATTCTTAGAAATGTTACGAAGAAGGACTTTGGTGAATACGACACCCGTCAAATTCACAGAGACGAGCTAGACAGCTTGCTCATGCAGGCAATGCGTGCTAGTGAGACTATGGAAAGAGAAATCGCCCGATTAAATCGAATAGAGAACTATCGAAAGGAGTTCATTGGCGACATGTCACATGAGCTTAAAACGCCCATTTTTGCAATTCAGGGGTTTGTCGAGACCCTCTTGAACGGCGCCATGAATGACCCGAAAGTCAACAAACAGTTTCTGGGAAAGACCATGAAAAACGTGGATCGCTTGATTGTTTTGATCCAAGATCTGATGGAAATCTCAAAGCTAGAAACGGGAGAGATGCGCGCAAATATGCAGGCATTCAATTTGAAGGAGTGTTTGTTGGACGTTGTCGACGAGCTCCAGGTTCGGGCACAAAAAGAGGGAGTCGAAATTCACATCCAAGACTTTGACAAACATCTCAAAGTAGTTGCAGACCGCGGACAGATGCGACAAGTACTCGTCAATCTGATGGAGAATGGAATCAAGTATAATAAACCTGGCGGAAGGGTCGATGTAGGGTTAAAACCATTTCCGAAGCGAAGTGAAAAAATCCTCCTTTACGTGAAAGACACCGGCATTGGGATCGAGCAAGAGGATCTAAATAGAGTTACCGAGCGCTTTTACCGCGTCGATAAATCTAGATCTCGAGACAAAGGTGGGACAGGGCTTGGTCTCTCCATTGTGAAGCACATTGTCATGGCCCACGGCGAAAATCTATATCTTGAGAGTGAACCAGGCAAGGGATCTACATTCAGCGTAACTCTTGCGCGCCCGTCTGGGGTGGTCTTACACTCTGAAGCGGCGGAGGCGTAAACGGCTAAACAACAACGAGCCCAATGGCTCACGCATATTAAATAGAGATAGCATGTCACAACCCCCGAGAATTATTGGTGTTCTTATGGCTGGTGGGTCAGGAACACGATTTTGGCCGAAAAGCATCTCTAGCAAACCAAAGCAGTTTTTATCCCTGTTTGGGGAACATACCATGCTTCAAAACACTGTATCCCGATTGGACGGCTGGATTCAGAGGGAAGATTGGCGCGTTGTGACCAATGAGTCATATCGAGAATTGGTACAGACTCAACTCCCCTGGATAGCTAACGATCAGATCATTGGCGAACCAGTGGCAAAAAATACAGCGCCTTGCATCGCAGCAGCGGCAGCAAGCGTTCTCACAGAAGAGCAGGTAGAGGCGCCACAACCAGAAGAAGATCCCGTGCTGGTAGTCATGCCTTCGGATCATGTGATTCAAGACCCAGCATCCTTTCAAAAGGTTTTAACCCATGCAGTAGACGTTGCGACTCAAAGTGATGCATTGGTTACGATAGGCATTACCCCAACACATGCTGAGACGGGATATGGATACATCCAATTTGATAAGGGTACAGAGGCGCAAGGAGAGCCTTCTCAACACGCAGAAGACCCTCATGATTATAGGGTTCAGGCGTTTCGCGAGAAGCCGGATAAAGAAACCGCGGAATCGTATATCAAGCAGGGTGGATATGTGTGGAATAGCGGGTTGTTTGTTTGGCGCCTTTCATCATTTATGACGGCCCTTGAAAAAGCCATGCCTACACTATACAGTCAATGCCATGCATTAGCATCAAGCGGACTCACCCAGGATGCAATAAGGACGTTTTTTGAAGAGGTGGAGTCTATCTCTATTGATTATGGACTCATGGAAAAAGCAACCAATGTTCGAGTGGTTCCCGGAGAGTTTGGATGGAATGACGTAGGCAGCTGGACTGCCGCCTACGAGCTGGCCGATAAGGATAGCGATCAAAATGCATCCAATGCAGAGCAATTCATCTCTGTGGATGCGTTCAAAAACTACATTGACGTAGACTCGGGGACAGTTGTTGGTTTGGTGGGAGTAGAAGGGCTAGCGGTGGTTCAATCTGGTAGCCGACTATTAATATGCCCCATTGATAAAGCACAGGATGTAAAAAAGATTGTTGATAGGCTGACCTAGAGAGGCGGGGCAGTAACGGCCCAACACGCAATTAGCACCTTTAAGCAAACGAAACTCTTATATCCAAAGGACCTGTTGGTCGTGAGCCAAACGTATAGACTCTGGCAAAGAGTCGTGACTTTTTTGAGTGTCTACACTCCCGTTCATGTGGATAAAGTAGGTTTCTGGGACGTCAAGAGACTCAACCAGTTCGACTGCTTGCTCAACAGTTAAGTGACTCGGGTGGCCATCCCCCCACCGTAAAGCCCCAAGCACAAGCACTTTTGCTCCTTCAACCAGATGTCGAGAGGAGTCAGGAAGGTCAGAGATGTCTGTCAGATAGACGAGGTCATTCACTCGATACCCTAAAATCGGCAGCCCGCCATGAAGAATGGGGATAGGGGTAACGACGGTGTCGTGCACGTCAAAGGTTTTTTCAACTGGAATGCATTCCAAATGAGTCGAGCCTGGATATCGGTCTGATCCAAACAGATAATCAAACCGGTGTTGAATAGAGTCAAGAATGCGTGCAGAGGAGTAACATGCGATTGAGGAGCCTGAATCATAGTTGAACGATCGCAAATCATCAATCCCAGTCACATGATCCATGTGTTCATGGGTAAGTAGTAGCGCATCAATGGAGGATAGCCCACTGGCAAGCGTCTGTAGCCGAAACTCAGGACCAGCATCCACCAGAATAGAGGCTTGTTCTGTTTTCACCCATAATGAGCAGCGTGTTCGTGTGTCTCTAGGGTCTCTTGAAACCGAGGATGCTCCAAAACCCCCAGCGACAGGCACCCCCATGGAGGTTCCAGTACCAAGAAACGTGACTCTCATGGTTCGCTATCCGTCGACGGACGTTGTGCCTCTTTTGTCCAAAACTCATCCAAGTACTTTCGGACGGATGGCTTGATAAACGTTTGCTCAGTTGCGGGGTCTCTCTGCAAAACTCTTGCAAGCGCACCAATTTGGGATTCAACCGTTCTCCTGGTATTCAAAACAATACATTTTTCGCCTGACAACACACAGTGATCACTTACAAAGCTGCCTTTTTCCTTTCTGATGGAATACCCGATGGCCTCAGCTAATGCCTCCAGTTCTAGAACTACTTTTTCAGGTTTCATTATGCACGAAGATTAGTTGGACAATCATATAAGCATACAAATCGTAAGGGCCTTCCACACCGGAAGCGAAGCCAATGACCTAGAAAGACACACCTATCATGGCCCCCCATCCAGAAAGATCGTAATCATACAGCTCGCCATCAATTTCATATCTCGATGCCTCAGCAGTTACCCGGATAAATAACCCAGCATCTAGAGCTCTTGGCTGTACTCGGACTTCACTGTGGGCAAAAAGTCCTTGATACGTTCCTCCAAAAATAGACCCTTGAGAGTTACTGAATCCAAACGCGCCCCCACCCCCGAATACAAAAACACCCTGTCCTCCGGCCAAGCGAATCAAACCGTCAAGCCCACCACGAGCCTGAAACGAGCTTTGGGAGAAAATGGAGGGGCTTTTGTCAAGAGATACCTTCATAAAGTCTGTACGAATGGCAATTGGAGCGGTGATTTGGAAAGAACTCTCGCCAGCTATTCTCAAACGACGCCCAAGCTCTGCATAAATGGATCTGGCAGCAGGATCTTCAAGCCCTACCAATCCATTAGCTACACGAAACCCTATCTTAATCGAAGGGAGCTGCGCTTCCAGCGTGAGCATGGGATGATCAAACTCAAACGAGGCTTCACCTGCCCTGAGGTCACCAACGGACGTAAATGACATAAAAGAAAGACCTGAGGATAGTGTCACATTATCCAAAAAGGATCGGGTATTTGATCCGGATGTCTCTGTAAACATTTGAGCAGTCAATTTATGTGGACTTACAAAAAGGACACTCAGTGCCAGCAGGCTTAGTAATAGGGGTGTGCGTAGAGAATTCATGTTTTGGAACGAAGTGTGTAACATCATGGTTTTGCAAAATACAAGACATTCATGTAGTTGACTAACCTATCGAAATAGTACGATGAAAATAGTAGCGATAATGATTCCATTTCTTTTTGGTTTGTTTGGGTCAAACGCTCCAATTGACCCAGCTGTTAAGGACGCAAACTCAGTCCATGAGTTTGAGGTAAAAACAATCACAGGAAAAGAGGTATCTCTCTCAGAATACAAAGGCAAGGTCCTTTTAATTGTGAATACCGCGTCCAAGTGTGGGTATACACCACAATATGAGGGGCTCCAAGCGCTTTACGAGGCCTACCAAGATCAGGGGTTTGAAGTGCTAGGCTTTCCATCTGGATCGTTCAAGCAAGAACTAAGTACGGATGAAGACATTGCAGAGTTTTGCGACACCCAGTACAGCGTGAGTTTCCCAATGTTTTCAAAGGTGGATGTTCGTGGGAACGAACAGCACCCACTATTTGGTTTTTTGACAGGTGAACATGACAAAGAATCCATGGGTAACGTGAAATGGAACTTTGAGAAATTCCTCGTGTCCAAAGATGGCGAGTTGGTAAAGCGTTATCGCAGTCGCACCAAGCCTATGGACAAAGAACTTGTTGCATTACTTGAGAGCGAGTTAGCCAAAGAGTGATGTAGTGTGCTGTTCTCGTGGACAGCCAACTTTATTGAGTCTCCATCCCGATAGAGGGCCGTAGTTGTAAGGATTACGGCCCTCCTCTTTTTTAGGGCTATTTTTTGTATGTTTTTTCATGGCCCGTCATTCAAGCTTTTATCGAAAAACAAGTCAGGCGTTATTGCTGTCCTTTGCCTTTTTTCTGGTCAGCGATATTGCTTGGATAGGCTATTGTGAGATTACAGAGGGATCTCTCTCGGTGTTTTTCTGTGACCATGAGAACGACGACAAAGTAAGTTCAGAGTCTCATAAGCCTATGCCTCATAAAGCAGATAGCCACGATGATGCGGACCATATGCATGAGACGCATACTGAAAGCATGGCGTCAGCAGCACTACATAATGTGTCGCCCAATCCAACGATGGATATGGGGCATACCCACCTCGAGGGATTATCCTGTAAAACGATTTGTTATCTGAAGGCCAGCCAGCCAAATGGCGGTGAAGATGCAACAAATCCATTAAAAAGGGGCTTGGCGCACACACAAGATCTACTTACAGTCCTAGCGAAGCAGGCATCACCGTTTCAGGGATGGCTAGCAAGCGCCATGACTTTAGATGATGATCGTGATCTTGCAACACTCTCATTGGATGTAGACCCCCACCCCCCAAAACGCCTTTAAGCACTCACAATATCGAATGCATGAGCGCCGCTTAGCCAAGTTGGTTTAAAGCTGTGGCTCTTGTGCGAACTATCATTGTTAAGCTTAAAGACATGAAAACATCTTTTTTTACAAGAAGCATTGTAGAAGGGGCGCCCTCCCTTTGGAAAATGGGCATATCGTTGGGTACACTTTGGATTCTTTTAATGACAGCTACAGGGGCACAAGCCCAAACAGATGGCGGGACGCTGGCTGTAATCGATGCTATGACGAATGAGCCTATCGTAGGCGTTGCGTATGAGTATGGCCAACAGCGAGGATCCTCAAATTTAGAAGGAGTTATAGAACTAGACTCATGGGAGGCTAACGAGTCAGAGAGTAGCTCAAGAGGAAACGCTGTCCCAATGCTTGCATTAAGCCATATCCGATATGGAACCCATCAATTTTCTGGAGATCGATTGAACGCTCTTTTTGAGGAAGGCTCTGTGCGTCTACACCCAAAAAACCACTCTATGTCTGGAGTGACGGTTATGGCGGTTAGAAACTCACCCTCGGATCGATCGGTATTAACACCCACGATGGAGCAGCAACTATCGCATGATGCAGGGGAGGTTCTAACCTCTGTTAATGGTATTTCCAGCATCCGTAAAAGTGGTTCTTATGGATCAGACCCGGTGATTAGAGGGGCTATGTCAGATCAATTGACAATAACAATGGATCAAGGCGCTCAAGCTATAGCGGCATGCCCTAATCGAATGGACCCTCCAACATCACAGATTCCGATGAACACCGTATCCTCCATTGAAATTGTAAAAGGCCCCTATGCCTTGCGCTACGGGCATTCTTATGGTGGTGTGATCCGATTCATTTCTGATGAAATGCCGTTTTCTGAAGAGCCTTCATGGTCTGGACGTTCTACTATTGGCGTTGAGTCAAACGGATTTCAAAGACAGTCCGAAGGGATGATTGCCTATTCATCGAGTAAGTTTGCCCTTCAACTCTTTGGTTCAGCAGCAGGAAGTGATTCATACAGCAATGGGGCGGGAGTCGAACTACCCACTGCTTATGAGCGGACCAGCATTGGTACTCGCATGTCTATTGCGCTGCACAGTCAAGTCGAACTATCGATTGCTGCCCATCACAACAAAGCGGTTGACACAGATTTTGCTTCCTTGGGAATGGATTTGATTTCAGATGAAACGACCGTGGCCCAAGGAAAACTCAGATTTTTCCCTGCAGATCGTACACAGGGTGGTCATCAATGGCTCGATGTCTCTGGGTACTACACGTTTGTTGATCATCTTATGTCGAATGAGAATCGTGGTGGTATGAAAATGATGGACATGGCCACAGAGGCAGAGACACAGACGTATGGATTTAGAGTCGAAGGGATGAGTCTGAATGGAGGCTCACACTTGATGTATGGTGCAGATTTGCATGGCGAAACCATTGACGGTTTGCGTACACGTACGATGCTCATGGGCCCCATGGCGGGAATGACCATGAGCGATTCTCCTTGGCAAGAAAGCAGTCGACTTGCTGGGAGTGTCTTTGTAGAGAGTCGATGGATGAGTGACGTAGATGAACTTCGTGTTACAGGTCGCCTTGGGTTTGTTGACTCAAAAATCTCACAACCCTCACAACGATTCGAAAGTCTTGTTTCAGAGCTAGATGGAGGCGTTATGCTCGAACCTGGGCTTAGTTTTGGATGGATTCGAAACGTAGACAACGATCTTGAGTTGAGTGTGTGGACTGGTTTTACGACACGAGCACCATCCGTCATTGAGTCATACATCAATTCATACCCTGTGGGTGTGGATCCATATGAAGTATTAGGAACTCCTACCCTTGACCCTGAAAAGAACCTTCAAGCGGACGTAATACTAACCAAGAACACACCGAGTGTGACCTGGATGTTAAACGGATTCGTTAGCCATCAGTTTGATGTCATTTCATCTAGAATTGACCCTTCAGTGATGCCTGTATCGATGATGTCGCCAGGGGTTCGCCGAATGACAAACATTGATCGCGCACGATTCGTTGGTGCCGATGTCATGGCCCAGGGTTTTATAGGAGCTTCACTCTCGGGATCGATCGCCGCATCGTATGTATGGGCCCAAGATTTAGAACGGGATGAGCCCATGCCAGAAATCGCACCCTTTGAAGTGAACCTTGGACTTGAAGGGTACCTTTTTGGCGCTCAGGTTGTCCCATCGGTAGACATCCGACTCGTTGGGGAGCAAGATCGAGTATCTCCGGAGTATGGAGAGGCGATTACTCAAGGATTTTGGACAGCTGACGTGGGTGTTCGCTGGTTACTAAGTTCACGTTTCACGTTTGACGTTGGCGTGCACAATGTAATGGATGAGCTATACTCAGAGCATTTATATCGCAAAGTCAGTGGAACTCAGGAACGCTTAACAGCTCCTGGTCGCTCATTTGAAGCAAAATTGTCCGTGCAGTTTTAAGGAAGACACTATGGCTATGAGAGTCTGAAGTATTGGAACTTGCTTAGAAGGTCCATATATTTCAGATTCTCTTTGGTCCGGTAGTTCAGTTGGTTAGAACGCCTGCCTGTCACGCAGGAGGTCGCGAGTTCGAGTCTCGTCCGGATCGCTCACGTTGGCAACCCTCTTCTTACCCCCTTGAAGAGGCATCGTAAGACAATAAAAAACAGTCACTTATGAATGCTTACGATGTTGTGGTGATTGGAGCAGGACATGCTGGTTCCGAAGCCGCAGCAGCAGCCGCAAAAACAGGGTCACGCACACTACTCATTACCATGAGCCTTGAGGCGATTGCAAGGATGTCTTGTAATCCAGCTATGGGGGGTGTTGCAAAAGGTCAGCTTGTTCGCGAAATAGACGCCCTTGGTGGATTAAGTGGGATTGTCTCTGATAAAAGTGGGGTCCAATTCCGTTTGTTGAATAGAAGCAAAGGGCCTGCAATGTGGTCCCCTCGCTGCCAAAGTGATCGTCAACTCTACTCACAACTTATGCGTGAGGAGCTGGAATCTATTGATGGCCTTGATTTTAGGCAAGATGATGTCACTGAACTTTTGTTTTCAGATGATGGAAAAACAATTCAAGGGGTTCGGACATTGACAGATTACGAAGTTCGAGCCAAAGCAGTCGTAGTTACAAGCGGAACATTTCTAAATGGCCTCATTCATATTGGGGAAAAGCAATATGGTGGTGGGCGATCTGGAGAAAGAGCCTCGAAGGGAATATCTGCGAGCCTCGAATCAAAAGGGTTTGAACTTAGTCGCTTGAAAACAGGGACACCTCCACGGATTGATGGTAGAAGTGTTGATTTACATGCACTCGAGATCCAACATGGAGATGAAGACCCAGTGCCGTTTTCATTTATGACAGAGTCTCTTCCAACTCAACAGGAGCAACTTACATGTTGGATTGGCTATACAGCACCTGTTGTACATGATGCTTTGCGTGAAGGATTTGATCGTAGCCCAATGTTTAATGGACGTATCAAATCTGTTGGACCTCGATATTGCCCTAGTATTGAAGACAAAATCCATCGTTTTGCGGACAGAGAACGACACCAGTTGTTTTTAGAGCCAGAAGGGTGGAATACCTATGAAATGTACCTGAATGGGTTCTCAACGTCCTTACCAGAGGAGGTTCAGTTAGACGCACTTACTAAAATCGAGGGGTTTGAGAATGCACGCATGATGAGACCAGGGTACGCCATTGAGTATGATTATGTTCCGCCGCACCAAATCAAACGTACCATGGAAACGAAGTTGGTCTCAGGGCTTTTCTTTGCAGGTCAAATTAATGGAACCACTGGATACGAAGAGGCCGCTTGTCAGGGCCTAATGGCAGGAATAAACGCTTCATTATCGGTACAAGGAAAAGATCCTTTTATACTGTTGAGGTCTCAAGGGTACATTGGAGTCCTTATTGATGACCTCATTAGCAAGGGGACTGAAGAACCCTATCGAATGTTTACTTCTAGAGCAGAACACCGAATCTTGCTGAGACAGGATAATGCAGATCAACGACTCACGGAAGTTGGGTATGAATTGGGATTAGTCTCAGAGGCGCGGTACCAGCGATATTTGCAGAAAAAAGAAAAACGAATTGCTCTTGAGCAATGGGTAGAGTCAACCTCTATTAAACCAGAGCAAATCAACCCCTTATTAGAATCAATGGGCAAATCTCCCATTAAACAGTCTGTAAAAGCGACTAGCATCATTGGAAGACCCGAAATAACCCTGGAAATGCTCATTGATGTAGCACAGGATCGCGATAGACTTGATTCTATTGGGGCGTTGCACCCAGAGATTGTCCATACGGTAGAAACCCAATTCAAATATGCAGGGTACATAGAAAAAGAGTTTGAAATGGTTGAAGAGCTGAAAAAGCAAGAGGAACTCTCGATCCCGGAGTCTATCCATTATTCAAACATCAAAAGCCTTAGCTCAGAAGGAAAATCTAAGCTTGAACATGTCCGCCCAGAAACATTAGGGCAGGCAAGCAGAATATCAGGAGTATCACAAAGTGATTTAGCAGTGCTCTTGGTTTATTTGAAGGGATAATGTTTCACGTGAAACAATCAGAAACATTCGCTAGTGCAACTCTTGCTCTCAAAAAACACGAGAAGAAACTCTCTCAATATGCAGACCGCTTGTTGTGGTGGAATGAAAAAGTGAATCTTGTAAGCAGAGATGTTTCACGTGAAACAATCATAAAGCACATTGAGCACTCACTCACCTTAAGTGCACACCTGGACACAGTCCATACCTGGGTAGACGCTGGATCAGGCGGTGGCTTACCAGGAATCCCATTGGCTATTGCGCATCCTGAGAAAGAATTTATCGTTAATGACATTGTTCAAAAAAAGTGCACTGTCTTAAAAGCTTTAATACGAGAGCTAGAGCTAACGAATATTCAAGTAAAAGAGGGGTCTATAGCAGATATCGAAATGAATTCTGATATGGGGGTGTGCACAAAGCATGCTTTTAAAATACCCCAACTCTTGAGCATGATCGCTGATATAGGCAAACAGCCCTCCGTGGTTCTGTGGCTGAAAGGGTTTGAAGAAGCGAATCAAGATGTGAATCAGCATCCTCAAAAAGAGTTGTTTGAGATACAGTTATTGGACAATGGGTCAGATCCATTTTATTCTGGGAAAGCGATTGTCAAGTGGAGTCAAAAACCATGAAGGATTTAACCTCTACAGAGCGTTTAATGAAGATGTTTTCACTCATGCAATCTTCAACGAAAAGGCTCACAATAAATGAATTAGCCACATTATTTGGTGTTTCTAGGAGAACCATATTTCGAGATCTAAACAAGCTCGAGGCAATTGGATTACCGATTACGCATGATGCTGTTGATGGATATGGCGTTATGAAAGAGTTTCGAATCCCACCCATTCAGTTTAATCCTAAGGAGCTTTCTACGCTCATGGTGGGAATTCAGTTCGTAAAAGCACAGGTAAATCAATCGTTGAGTGAAGACGCAACGATGGTAGAGAGTAAAATCAGACAGGTGATTAACCCTGACATGCGCGCATTCATGGATCTCATGTCTCAGAGAATGGTGATAGACCCAACCATGACGTTTCAGTCTGAAAAACAGAAGGGTGGTGACTGGTATATGTTATCGGGCGCTATTGCGAGTCAAAAAACAGTGACCTTTTCTTACCAAAACAAAAAAGGAGTTAATGAGGTCAGAAAAGTGGATCCATACTTACTAGTATTCTATACAGATCACTGGAATTTAATTGGATATTCACATGAACGTAATTCAGTACGCAATTATATACTAGAAAAAGCAAAAAATCTTGTAGTATTAGAAGAGAGCTATACGCCAAAAGTTGAAATCGATGCTAAGGCATTAATTTTTGACTCTGAGCGCATGGAAACAATGGTACAGGTCTATGTCAGCAAAAAAGCTCTGAAGCGATTTAGCGCCAACCTCCCAACGAAAATAATTAAGCAAACCACCCAACAGGCAAAAAAGATTAAGGTCGAATTTCGCTTCGATGATCTAGACTATCTTAATAACTGGTTGCTTCAGTTTGGCCCCGACGTAGAGATCCTCTCTCCAAAAGAGCTTATTCAAAAGAGAGAGGTAGTGCTTAAAACTATGTTGAAGACAAATCCCGTTAGCGACTCTTAAAAAGTTGCAACTGCCATCACCTTAGGATTCTTCTTCCGTGGACTCAATGACCTGTGCACTATCCTCGTCATCGTTGGCAACACGAGTCACAGCACCGATCTTACCTGCATCATCGAGTCTCATAATTCGAACGCCCTGTGTGTTACGCCCCATGGTTCGAATTCCTTTACACTGCATACGAATCACTTTTCCACGCTCCGTAATGACCATTAAATCGTCTTGGTCTGAAACTTCCTTCAGTGCAATCAAATTCCCGGTTTTCCCAGTAATTTTCATGGTGATTACACCCTTACCCCCACGGCTCTGTTCGCGATAGTCGTCTACCAGTGATCGCTTTCCATAACCCTGCTCAGCGATTGCTAAAACAGTAGACTCGTGGGTGTTTTTCACGATGACAAGATCAACCAACTTGTCGGTATCTGCCAAGTTCATCCCACGGACGCCAGAGGTATTACGCCCCATTTGTCTCGCTTGTGACTCATGGAACCGTATTGCACGTCCATTGTCTGCCGCTAATAATATGGTACTATCACCATCGGTCAACCCTGCGCTCAATAACTGATCCCCTTCGCGCACATTGATCGCGATAATTCCATTACGTCTAGGTCTAGAATATAACTCAAGGGCTGTTTTCTTGATGACCCCTTTCTCCGTTGCCATGAGGATAGAGCGGTTCTTGATGTACTCCTCGTCATCAAGCGACTTGACGGGGACAATCGCCATGACGGAATCATCTTTTTCAATCTCAATCATATTCACAATGGCTCGACCCCGTGAAAGCCTCGTGCCCTCTGGTATTTCATACACCTTGAGCCAATAGCATCGACCATTTTTCGTGAAAAACAGTAGATAATTATGATTGGTAGCCACGAATAGATGTTCTACATACTCATCATCTTTAGTGGTGGTCCCTTTCATGCCCTTTCCGCCACGTCTTTGACGGCGATAGCCACTTACAGGCATACGCTTAATAAAGCCCATGTTAGAGATGGTTACGACGACATCCTCGTCGGCAATCATATCCTCAACATTAAAATCCTCTGCTGAGTAAACAATTTGTGTACGTCTCTCGTCGCCATACTTTTTCTTTAGCTCCAAGAGTTCCTCTTTAATAATGCCAGTTTGCGCATCACGACTCGATAAAATTCGTCTGAAATCAGCAATTTTATCGACAATTTCACGATACTCTAGATCTACTTTGTCACGCTCTAGACCTGTTAATTTCTGCAAGCGCATTTCAAGAATGGCTTTGGCTTGAATATCTGTGAGTGCGAATTTTTTACGGAGCTCTGTATTTGCAATAGCAGGGTTCTTTGCAGCTCGGATTGTCTTAATCACCTCATCCAGATTGTCTAGAGCAATTTTGAGCCCCTCTAGGATATGTGCCCGCGCTTCTGCCTGGTCTAAGTCATAAATCGTTCGTCGAATGACAACTTCAATGCGATGCTCAATAAAGTGCCCAATAATCTCCTTGATTGGCATAATCTTTGGACGCCCTTTGACTAGCGCCAGATTAATAATGCCAAACGTGCTTTGCATCTGGGTGTACTTGTAGAGTTGATTTAGTACGACTCCAGAATTGGCACCTCTTTTGAGGATAATGACAATACGCATCCCATCGCGATCTGACTCATCACGAATCTCTGAGATCTCGGTGATTTTATCAGAGTTGACTTGCTCGACAATTTTTTGAATCAAGACAGCCTTATTGACCTGATAGGGTATTTCTGTGACAACAATTTGTTCACGGCCACCACGCAACTCCTCCGTGTTGGCTCGTGCGCGCATCACGACCCGACCTCGACCTGTTTCATAGGCCTCTTTTACCCCCTCGTATCCGTATATGATCCCACCCGTTGGGAAATCGGGAGCCACTAAGTGCTTCATGATACCTGCTGTATCAATCTCAGGATCGTCCATAACAGCCACAACCGCATCGATTGCCTCACTAAGGTTGTGTGGCGCCATATTCGTCGCCATACCTACCGCAATCCCTGAAGAACCATTGACAATCAGGTTCGGGAACATGGATGGAAGAACTGTTGGCTCTGTGAGCGTATCATCAAAGTTGTACTGGTAATCCACCGTATCCTTGTTGAGATCTGTCAACAATTCCTCGGCGATTTGCTTCATACGCACTTCTGTGTAACGCATCGCAGCTGCACCATCGCCATCCACTGACCCAAAGTTTCCTTGTCCATCAACCAATGGGTAGCGAAGCGAAAAATCTTGAACCATTCGAACGATGGTATCATAAACAGCGCTGTCGCCATGTGGGTGATACTTCCCTAGAACCTCTCCAACAATACGGGCAGATTTTTTGTAGGGACGGTTATGAAGCATTCCAAGCTCACTCATGCCATAAAGAGCTCTACGGTGCACTGGCTTTAACCCATCGCGCACATCGGGTAAGGCTCTAGATACAATCACTGACATCGAATAATCGATGTAGGATGACTGCATTTCGTCTTCTATGGTAATTGGAATGATCTTTTCTCTAGACATACAATTCGTTTTGGTAAAGGACTCGACCGCAGGTTGATTCCCTTACGATGGGTGTCAAAGTGTTTAGATATCGAGGTTTGCGTATTTCGCGTTTCGCTCTATGAATTCTCTTCGTGGCTCCACAAGGTCTCCCATAAGTGTAGAAAACACCTTGTCTGCAGTTGCGGCTGATTCAACAGTAACCTGCTGTAAAGTTCGAGTTTCTGGATCCATCGTCGTTTCCCAGAGTTGTTCTGGGTTCATCTCACCAAGACCTTTGTATCGTGAAACGTCAACCTTACTTTTTGATTTCTTGTATTTCGCAACGAGTGTTGATCTTGTCTCATCATCCCACGCATAGTCAACATTCTTACCAGCCGTAATTTTGTACAATGGTGGTGTTGCAATGTATATATGGCCTAGCTCAACCAACGGACGCATATATCGATAGAAGAATGTGAGAAGAAGTGTGCGAATATGAGATCCATCCACATCCGCATCTGTCATAATAATGATCTTGTGGTACCGTAGTTTTTCGATCTCAAAATCTTCATCACCATGCCCCACACTCGTTCCCAAGGCCGTGATCATAGCCTGAATCTCCTTGTTTTCGAGGATTTTATTCAAATTGGCTTTCTCGACATTGAGAATTTTTCCACGGAGTGGTAGAATAGCCTGGAAACTACGGTTTCGGCCCATTTTAGCAGACCCACCGGCAGAATCTCCCTCAACGAGGTACACTTCGCAGTGTTCTGGCTCATTAATCGAGCAGTCGGCCAGCTTGCCGGGCAAACCACCCCCACTCATCACGCTTTTTCGCTGAATCAATTGGCGAGCCTTTCTAGCCGCTTCACGTGCTTCTGCTGCTAGGACAACTTTGTCAAGGATTTTGCGAGCGATTTTGGGGTTTTGCTCCAGAAAATCCATGAGCCTCTCATAAATGATAACCTCTACGACGCTCTGAACTTCAGAATTCCCAAGTTTGGTTTTGGTTTGCCCTTCGAATTGAGGTTCAGCAACCTTCACGCTTAACACAGCGGTTAAACCTTCACGAAAATCCTCACCTGATATAGAGATCTTGGAACCAGATTTAATAATCCCATTTTTCTCTGCATAGGTTTTGAACGCCCTTGTCAATGCACGACGGAATCCAGAAATATGGGTCCCACCCTCTCGAGTGTTAATGTTGTTTACATATGAGCTGACATTCTCACTGAAGGAATTATTGTAGGCCATTGCAAGCTCAACCGGCACATTATCCTGCTCTCCTTCGATATGAATAGGCTCGTCCATAAAGCTCTCACGAGCCTCATCAAGATACTTGACAAAATCTCGAGTCCCGCCTGAGTAATGGAACGTTTCTTTTAAAAATTCTCCCGTGTCTGGATTCGTATCACGCTCATCGATCAGCTCAATAGTAATCTGTGAATTCAAAAAGGCTAGTTCACGCAGGCGATCAGCAATGATGTCAAACTTAAACTCAACAGTTTGAGTGAAAATGGTAGGATCCGGTGTAAATGTAATGAGCGTGCCTTGAAGGTCGGTTTTCCCTGTTATCTCTAGAGGGGCTTTTGTTATCCCACGCTCAAACGTGATTTCATGTTTTTTCCCCCCGCGCCAAACTTCTGCTTTAAAGTGCGTCGAAAGTGCATTCACACAACTAACACCCACGCCGTGAAGCCCACCTGAGACTTTGTAGGAGTCCTTGTCAAATTTTCCCCCAGCATGCAATTTAGTCAGAACCACTTCAATGGCAGGAATGCCCATTTTAGGGTGGATATCAACAGGGATTCCTCGTCCATTATCGGACACAGAGAGCGAACCATCCACATGGATCGTTACAATGATATGGTCACAGTGTCCTGCTAGTGACTCGTCAATGGAGTTGTCAACGACCTCATTAATCAAGTGATGCAGCCCACGAGGTCCCACATCGCCGATGTACATCGCGGGGCGCTTTCGTACGGCTTCGAGACCTTCAAGTACTTGGATATTGGATGCTTGGTATTCAGAACTTGATGTCTTGCTCATGCGTGTGCAGGTCTCTTTTTTTGAAATGCTAGCGGGGATTCCACCCGTCTTTTTTAACTTGCTTAAAATAGCGTTTGAGACGTCAAAAAACAACGAAACGACGAAGAAACAAAGGGGGTATTTTAGAGCTTTTTTAAGGGTTTAAAGACAGCGAGGCTCACTTCTAACTTTAGGTTGATTATCAGGCGATTAAACGATAATTTGTCTGTCTTTCAATATTTGTGTCAGTAAACACAGCAGTAACACAGTAGGTTTAACAAGTTTGGACTCTCATGTCACGTAAAGACGATATTACAGGACGTACACCTTTGTCTGGATACCGCTCTTCCAAAGCGAATAACAAGACAAAGCATACGTTTCACCTTAATCTTCAAAAACGAAGATTCTACATTCCGGAAGAGGATCGCTGGATTACATTAAAAGTAACGGCCAAAACTCTTCGTACGATCAACAAGAACGGCATATCTGAAGTCCTCAAAGAGGCTAAGAAACAAGGCGTTCTAAGTTCTAAGGTGTAATTATGGCAAAAGGTAACCGCATCCAAGTGATTCTAGAGTGTACAGAAAAGCCTGGCACGTCTCGCTATGTGACGATGAAGAATCGCCGCACCACAACGGACCGTATCGAATTAAAGAAGTACAACCCTGTGTTAAAAAAGCACACGCTTCACAAAGAGATTAAGTAATCATGGCAAAGAAACAAGCATTTGGCGAAGACGCTGCGAAGCTCAAAGAATCTCATCGTAAGATGGCGAAGGTGATTGTTCCCTACAAAAATGAGTCGGGAAAAATCTCTTACAAAACTGCGATGATGGACCAAGAGTCTGTCAAAGAGTACCTGAACGCCAATAAATAACTCTTGGGGGGCGATCCCATGAACGTCCTCGACGGATTTATACTGTTCCCCCTTCTTGTTGCCTTTCTTCTAGGGCTAAAAAACGGCATCATCAAAGAAGTCTTTGGACTCGTAGGGCTAATTCTTGCAGTCCTTCTATCTCTGTGGTTCACTGGACCTATTTCTGTCTTTGCAGTTGAGATGCTTGGCATGGGCGAGTCTTGGGCGAAACTCGCGACAGGAGTTGTGCTTTTTGTTTTTGTCATTCTTACCGTTCAACTCATTGCGTGGGTGCTTGAAAAGATCATTAAAGCAGCTCAGTTATCATTCCTAAATCGTGCCTTAGGGGGACTATTTGGATTTGGCAAAGCTGCATTTTTGGTGAGTCTATTGTTGTGGGTGTTATCCTTTGTTGAGTACCCGAAGCAAACAGAAACGCAGAGCTCGTTGACCTACTCGTATATTCGCCCCATCGCCCCTGCAACATTTGCACTCTTGTTGCGAGTGATCCCTAATACAGAGGATGCACTTCAGCGTGAGGATCCTATGAAAGGTAATGCACCCACACCGTCTGATTTACAAGACACTGACTCACCATTTATTTAATCCACCGTTGACATGAATTGGGCACCCGTAGAAGACCAGCTATCCCTACTTAAACGTGGAATTTCCGAGCTGATCCCAGAAGAAGAGCTCGTTGAAAAACTTAAAAAAAGTGCAGAAACAGATACACCGTTAAAGGTAAAACTGGGATGTGATCCTACTCGACCAGACTTACATCTAGGGCACTCTGTGATCCTGCGCAAGCTCAGACAGTTTCAGGACCTTGGTCATGAGGCAATCCTCATCATCGGTGATTTCACAGCGTTAATTGGGGATCCAACAGGGCAGAATAAAACACGACCTCCATTAACAGAGCAAGAAGTCAAGGATAACGCCAAGACGTACCTTGAGCAAGTGTATCAAATCTTAGACCCCTCAAAAACCAAATTGGTCTATAATTCTGAGTGGCTGGGAGGACTTACGTTCATGGACATCATCCGAGAATCGGCAAAGATTACGGTTGCCAGAATGATTGAGCGTGATGATTTCTCGAAACGATATCAGGCCAACGAGCCGATCTCTTTGCACGAGTTTTTGTATCCACTAGCCCAGGCACTCGATTCAGTTCATTTACGAAGTGATGTAGAGCTAGGAGGTACAGATCAAAAATTCAATCTTTTGATGGGTCGAGACATGCAGCGTAGTGAGGGTCAAGCCCCACAAGTGTGCCTCATGATGCCACTTTTAGTGGGTACAGACGGCGTTCAAAAAATGTCAAAATCGTACGAGAACACCATTGGGCTCAATGACTCTGCAGAGGATATGTACGGGAAAGTTCTAAGCATCTCAGACGAACAGATTATTCCATGGGCAGAGCTTTTATCCGAGTACTCTGATGATGAATTAAACGCACTCCAAGAGCGTGTCTCCTCAGATCCAAGAAACGCCAAGCATGACTTAGCATGGCATATTACAGGGCTGTTTCATGGTGAAGATGGGGCAAAAAAGGGGAGGGATCATTTTGAGACCACGGTTATCCAAAAATCGGTTCCAGATGATGCCCCTGTCCATCAGATGGAGGCAGGTACGGAAGAAGGGCTAATCTCGATTATTACAGGTCTTGGATTCGCAAGCTCCAACGGAGAAGCAAGGCGTCTTATCCAACAAGGTGGTGTCTCTTTGGACGACGAAAAAATTACCGATGTTCAGGCAACTGTATGCATAGAGAGTGGCCAAGAAGTCGTCCTTAAAGCGGGTAAACGTAAGTTTGCCATACTGAAGGCCTAAAGGGTACCCTAAACATGTAAGGAAGTGTAGCTAGATGTATCTAGTAGGGTGAAGACTCTTCGTTGCTACGACTAGTTTTCATTCATCGTCATTGCCTCTTCGTGATGGACGTAATCCTGAAAGACACTCTCTTCTTCCTTTGCGTTGCACCTTCCCGCCGTTCGAACACTTTTTTTCTATGGAATCGGTTTAGCCATTGTGTTTGGCACCAATGAGCGGGCTGCAACCACCTTCTGGTGGACATTTATACCATGGTTGATGGGGCTTTGGGCTGGTCTTGGGCTCTCTTCAGTCGCTTTTTCAAAGCATCCAAGGCTTCAAACATCCCTTTTTATGCTCTTCATAATGACGTCTGGCGTCATATGTGCAGCATCACAACAAGCGATACATGCAGGTCAAAATGGACGTTTTCAGATTCTGGATATCGTTGAGGAAGCGTCCATTATTGTAAAAGGGCAAGTAACGGATGTTGAGAGACGCCTAAGGGAAAACGACGTTGAATGGATACTTTGGGTTTCTGTCCACAGCGTAGATTCTGTACACATTGTGATTCCAGCAAAAGGAAGATTTGTCTATCGCCTTCCACGTAATGACTGTGATCGA
>CAJXOH010000023.1 GCA_913057895.1 uncultured Bacteroidota bacterium | reverse complement strand
CTAACCCCCCACTAAATCCTAGAACAACTGATTTTGACATATACTCTCACTTATTTTGCTTTCCAAGATTGCGCCATTTCAGTCGAAATAACCGCTCAAATACTGTTTGTTTCTCTTCGAAGTATTCTGTGGTTTCCTCCGTGGTCAGATCATCCTTAGGGTCATACAACATCGCCGTACACAAGCATGTCTGTCGTTCTTTACGAGTTAATACGTCATAATTCACACACGATTTACAACCACTCCAAAAGTTCTCATCATCCGTTAATTCAGAATAGGTCACGGGCTTGTATCCCAACTCACTGTTGATCTTCATGACTGCAAGTCCCGTTGTAAGTCCAAAAATTTTCGCGTTTGGATACTTCTCGCGAGACAAGTGGAATATTTGACGCTTTATTTTTTTAGCGACACCCGTCTTGCGATAATTTGGTGAGACTATCAGTCCACTATTGGCCACATACTTTCCATGCCCCCACTCTTCAATGTAACAAAACCCAACCCAGTCGCCGCTGGGTGTACATGCAATGACCGCATTCCCTTGGTCAATTTTTTGCTCTATATACTCAACAGATCGTTGAGCAATTCCCGTACCCCTAGCGGTCGCACTCTCTTCAATCTCCTTTGTGATAGTCTTCGCAAAGTGCTTGTCTTCAGAAGAAGCTCTTCGAATGATAAAATCGTCCTTGTTCACCAATTTTTGTCCCGCAGATAGAGTATTTGTCCCAATAATACTGTTTTGAGTCCACTATCACATGCTCATAGTAAGCGGCTTCAACATGTATTATGCACCGTATAAGGTGTTAATGTAACTAAATTCAATAGTTATCCTGCAGATTCATCAAGATCTACTACGTATGCTCTCTATTTTCCGATACAAAATCGGCTAAAGATAGAGTCTAAAATATCTTCGTTAGAAATGGCTCCAGTGATGAGGCCAAACTGCTGTATTGCGCCTCGTAAATCGATCGCGATGAGGTCTTCGGGAATGGCATTGTCCAAACCCTGGATTGCTGATACGATATGATCTTGTGCTTCCTTGAGTGCTTGACGGTGTCTGCTGGAGGTCACTAGCGTGGACTCTTCTTGTAAGTGCTCTGCTTGAAGTGTGCGCGTTACCATATACTCAGAAAGTAGCTCTAAGCCAGGAGCCTCGGGCTTTGAGAGATCGAGTGAAAGATCCCAATAGGTGGGGTCAAGAGTTGCATCCGCAGGAAGGTCGTTATGGGTTAGAACACGAATCACAGGAACAGATAGTTTGGATACTGCCTCTTGAATGGCTTGCTCCTCTTCAGCCATTGGTTGAGATTGGTCTTTCACCCAAAGAATTAAATCTGCCTCTTGCATGGCTGTTTGCGAACGCTTCACTCCTTCCGCCTCAATCTCATCATCTGTTGCACGAATCCCAGCGGTGTCAATCAGTCTAAAGTAGACTCCATCAATCGCAAAGTCAGCTTCGACAGTATCTCGAGTAGTCCCTGCTGTAGGAGACACAATTGCGCGGTTTTGTCCTAGTAAGGCGTTTAATAAGGTGGATTTACCTGCATTGGGTTGCCCTAGAATGGCTGTTTTGATTCCATCACGAATGAGGCGACCTGTTTCGTACGTATCCAGAAGCTGCGTACACCCTTGATCCAGGTCTGTCAGAAGAGAGCGGAGCCTCTGTTTATCGGCGAATTCCACATCCTCCTCTGAGAAATCTAGTTCTAACTCCACCATAGCAGTGGTGTCAATTAATGCCTGCCGAAAGGCTTGCACTTTTTCTCCAAGTGCTCCTGTGAGTTGTTGTCTGGCGGCTCGGAGTCCTTGTTCACTTTTGGCATGGATCATCTCTGCCACCGCTTCCGCTTGAGATAAGTCCATTTTGCCATTCATGAAGGCACGGTGTGTAAATTCACCCGGTTTTGCAGGCTCTAACCCACTCGCTAGGAGCGCCTCATACACGGATTGTGTACTTAAATACCCTCCGTGGCATGTGATTTCAACACTATCCTCACCCGTAAAACTAGAGGGTGCCACAAACTTTGCAACCATCACTTCGTCGATAAAGTGCTTGGAGGTAGGGTGATACAGTTTTGCATAATGGACTGTATGGCTGGATGCTTCGGTAAGCTTATCCGATTTGAAACATGAGGCTATACGTGAAAATACCTCTCTGCCAGAAGCTCGAAGTACAGACAGCCCAGCGTTTCCAGGAGCTGTAGCGATGGCTACAACGGCAGAGCCTTGAGAAGGCGAGTCATTCGTTAGAGTATCGTCGTTTCTTGATAGCTCGTGACTTGACAACTCGTTACTTGACATCCCCCATTAATTTCTGCACAAACGGAGACGCAAGGAGTGCAACAACTCCAGCACCGCCGACAAACATCGCAACTTGTCCAAATAATGCGGTAGGCGCAGCAGATTCTAATGTACCAGCAAGTAGTCCTGCAATGAGATTCCCCAAGGCAGCGGCCACAAACCAGATACCCATCATTTGACCCACACGGCTTTTAGGTGCCAATTTTGTCATGGAGGATAACCCGACAGGAGATAGACACAATTCACCGCAAGTGTGGAAAAAATAGGTTACTACCAACCAGCTCATTCCCACTTGATTTGTGGCACTTGCATTGGCTGAACCCCAAGACAACACAAAGAACCCCGTGGCCAAGCCTAGAAGTCCCAATGCAAATTTCACAGGGATTGGAGGATTGGCATGCATACGATCTAATGTCGTCCAAAGGATTCCAAACAGTGGTGCCAATAAAATGATAAAGAAGGAATTGACCGATTGCAGCCAACTTGGGGGCACATCAAATGTACCAAGAGTCAGGTCAGTGAGCTCGCGTGCAAATAGGTTCATAGAAGACCCAGCTTGCTCAAATCCTGACCAGAAGAGTGCAGCTAGAATGAAGAGCCAGAATATGACCCCAAGACGCTTTTTCTCCTCCGTTGTGTGACCACCAAAAAAGGTAACGTACGCAAAATACCCTAGAGTAATGACGACTGCGATAACCCCAAGATTTGCGGCTATAGATGTGATATCTACCTGTATAATACCCGCGCTCATTAAGCTTCCCAATGCTACGATTGCCGCACCAAATGCGGAGGCAATTGCATAGAAGGAACGTGAACGCTTGGCCACAACCTCAGGGGTATCGTCTGAAACGAAGTCCCCTGCCGTTCCCATCCATGATTCACCCCACTTGAAAAAGATGAGACCCAACACCATCCCAATCCCCGCAAGGCCAAAGCCAAAATGCCAATGGGTCTCGGCTAACCATCCACAAAGCAGAGGACCTGCAAATCCTCCTATGTTGATTCCCATGTAGAATATGGAGAACCCCGCATCTCGTCGTGCACCCCCTTCTGGATAGAGATCACCCACCACCGTACTCACGTTTGGCTTGAGCAAGCCCGTACCCACAACAATCAGCGCTAGACCTGCAAAGAAGGTTGCGTCTGTTGGTACGGCCATACTAAAATGACCCGCGGCAATGATGATTCCACCAATAAAGACCGCTTTTCTCTGTCCCCATAAATTGTCTGCTACCCACCCCCCAGGAAGTGAAAGGATGTACACAAAAAATGTATAAAGACCATAAATCGCTGTTGCCTCAGCGACACCAAGTCCCATACCAGGATTGGCCCCAACCGTCTCGGCTGTCATGTAGAGCACGAGCAACGCTCGCATTCCGTAGTAACTAAAACGCTCCCAAAGTTCTGTAAAAAAAAGTGCCGCTAGACCCTTAGGGTGTCCAAAGAAGGAGGTGTCCTCGGTGGCAATTGAGTTTTGCATAATCTTCCAAACAAGTTTCAGGGAAATCTATCAAACAAAAAAAGGGGAACTGTTCGCCAGCACCCCTTTTGTAGAACATTAAGCAAATGTAACCGATTGCCATGGAACCACCAAGCCGGCTAGATGGTCTCGTGTACAGGTTTGACTTGCTTAGACACTCAATAATTCATGTTGGCTCAATATGAACCCTTCTTGTGTTTGGAGTCATACTTGTGATGCTTCTTATGCTGGTACTCCTTCATCTTCGTTGCCATTCTTCCATGTTGCATTGCCTTCTTTTGAGCTTCACGCATCTGTGGCCATGGCATTTGATCAAAACGTATTTGTTGCTCTTCATTAAGCATCGCTCTTACATCCATACGTAGATCCCATTCCAATTTTTTGATATCGGCGTCCAATTGAGCCATAGACTCAATGAGTTCTTTGGCTTCGCGTTCATTAATGGTGGCGCCTGTGGAGACGGTTTTGAGCCGAGCTTTTGCTTCATTAAGCTGGTTCTTGAGGGTAGTTCGTTGTTCGGCAACAGCTAGACGTAGGTCTTTCAATTCCTCTCGTTGCTCTGGACTCAACCAAGATTCAACACCTTGACGGTTACCATACTGCTGTCCATTACGTCGGTTTGTCATGCGCTCACGCATAGCCTCTCGTTGTTCAGGAGTTAGGTTTTGGTAACGTTCTCGCATCTCTTCTCGTTGTTCTTGAGTCATTTGTTGACCACGTTCTCGCTGCTGAGCATCCGCAGGCTGAACGAGAAGTGAACCTGTAAGTAATGCAGCAAAGAATAGAGGCGATGATTTATGGAATAGGTTTTTCATAACTTGAAATGATTTTAGTGAACTCACCTGTAAGGGATGATTGTTGAAAGGTACTATACTGTGTGAGACATCCTAATAACGCCTCAAAACCTTTCCTAGTATTTTAGATTCGATTATATGATTGCACTACTCATTCTCATAGGATTCGTTTTTCTGATTGGTGGGGCGGAAATCCTCGTACGAGGAGCGTCTGGTCTAGCGCAGTCCTTTCGATTGAGTAAGGTGCTTATAGGGTTGACGGTGGTTTCATTTGGCACATCAGCACCAGAGTTTGCGGTGAGCTTGCAATCTGGATTTGCGGGTCAACCAGACATTTTGATGGGGAATGTGATTGGGTCCAATATTGCTAACATCTTACTCATTCTTGGATTAACCTCCATTTTTGTCCCACTCATCGTTCATGAATCATTGATTCGGATGGATGTCCCCATCATGATTGGATTGTCTGGGCTTCTCTATCTACTGATACTGGATGGGCAGTTAGTGAGACTTGAAAGTGCACTTTTGGCCATATTGCTGATAGCCTATCTGGGCCTGCTGTTTTGGATGAATAAAAAAGGGAGTGGTGCTAGTGTTGATCTGAATCAAGCTGCAGAGCAAGAGCAAGAAACCCCTATCTGGAAAGACCTCCTTTTTATTGGAGTTGGACTCATAGGGTTGGTCCTCGGTGCACGCTGGTTGGTGGCAGGGGCTGTGGATGTTGCGGAATATTTTGGGGTTAGTGAGTTGATCATTGGGATTACCATTGTTGCCATAGGTACCTCGCTACCTGAATTGGCGACCTCCATTGTAGCGGCAACACGAGGGGAAAAAGATATTGCTGTTGGCAATGTCGTCGGTAGCAATATTATGAATATTCTCATTGTCTTGGGTGTCTCTGGGGCCATTTTACCCGTGGATATCCCTATTCAAGCGTCCTCCATTCGCATCGATCTCCCGTTTATGCTGCTAGTAGCCATATGCTGTTTTCCAGTTATGCTTGGTGGGTTTACAATCCATCGTTGGGAAGGGATGCTCTTATTTGGCTGGTTTGTAGCGTTCATTGTGTACTCTGTATTGAGCGTGAAGTCCCCAGACGCCGCAGCATCCATGGAATTTTGGACCTATCGAGTGGCAGGACCACTAACTCTTCTGGCCATTTTTGGAGGTGGATTTATAAACTACTGGCTGGATCGAAAGGCAAAAGCCTCTGCTCAGTAGGAAGACATGTTGTACTGGGGTGATTGAGCGACCAGCCAGACTCCTTTTTGTTGAGCAGGGGGTCTACAAGAGACCTTCAGAGAGGATTTTTACAGATAAAAGACTTTTTGGTCGCGTTTTTGATCCGCCGCAACAAGTGCAGCCCCAACCATACTAGCATCGTTTTCGAAGGCAGCCGGTTTTACAGGTGTCTGAATTTTGATGTAGGGCAACGTTTTCTCAGCATTTTTACTGAGTTGGCCTCCTATAATGAATAAATCAGGATGGAAAATCTGCTCGTAGGCATTCAGGACAAATTCAAGGCGTTTCGACCAAGCTTTTCGATTGATTCCTTCCTCCTTACGAGATTTATTAGACGCACGATCTTGTGCAGAAATTCCTCGCATTTCTATAAGTCCTAATTCTGTATTGGGTACCAATTGTCCATCGATAAATAATGCGGAACCAATCCCTGTGCCCACCGTCAAGAACATGACAACGCCTGCTTCATTCTTACCCGCACCCACATGAAGCTCCGCAATACCCCCTGCATCTGCATCATTCAAAAAATACACGTCGGTGTCGATCACTTCAGAGAATAGGTCGGTCGCATCCATGTCCTCCCATGCGCTATCAAGACGTCGTGCGGAAAGAACTCGTCCACGACGCACAGACTCTGGGATGGCTATGCCAATAGGGCCTCTCCACGCAAACTCACTAGAGACAATTTGATGCACCCGCGAGACAATTTTATGCGGTGAAGTCCCCTCTTTTACCTTTTTGGTGACAATTTCAGAGGTGTATTTCCCTTTGGTTGTATCAAAAATACACGCCTTAATCGCTGCTGTACCGATGTCTATACCAAGGACTTTCATCGATTATACCCGAACCCACCCCTGATCCTGCATCTTCTTGGCAACCTTCCACTTAATCTTTTTGGTTTCCCCAGACTGTACGTTTTTCATAGTAACAATGTCGTTTCTGCCTGGTTCTGATTCAACCACCTCGGGAGATTTTTTTGCTTGGAGCGGCCCTGTTGATGTCGCTCTCGCCCCGGTACCTGTAATGCCGGTTGCAGATGGTGTTGGAGCTGTCATTTGTGGTGCTGAGAAGCCCATGTTGGTGGACTCTTGGTGCTGTGTTTTGGCCTTAGAGAGCTCAACCTTGGCTTTGGGCGCCTGCGCTTGCTGGACACTTTGAGAAGGTTGGTCTCCTGGGCGAGCCTCGGGTACAGCTCTCCATACCATCGAAATAATATCCTGATGAACGGTTCCTAATAGATCTTGGAACATCTCGAAGGCTTCTCGCTTGTATTCTACAAGTGGGTCTTTCTGGCCAAATGCCCGAAGCCCAATCCCTTCTTTGACAGCATCAAGCTCCCTTAGATGCTCCATCCATTTGTCATCAATGACGGATAAAATGGCAGATCGCTCCAGTGCACGAAGTAATTCATGCCCCTTGGTATCCATCAGTTTCTGGGTGTCTGTAACAACCCGGAATCGACGTGAGCCATCATTGAAAATCACTTGGATACGCTCTGGAAGTTGGTTCTCTTCTCCCTGTTGTAACTGTTGGAGCATTGCGTACAGCGGTTCAGCGACTCTAGACTCTTTGATTCGATAAATCTCTTGCGCCTGTTGGATGAGTTCATCCGTAACGGTGTCCTCTCCCTTCTTGACCCATTCCTCCGTGTCAACTGTCACAGGTAGCGCCAACAATCGAAGTAAATCCTCAGCAATAGCGTCGTAATTACCTGTCGCAAAATGCTCGCTCACGACTGAGCTCACAAAATCATCCAACATGTTGAGCAAATCGCTCTCTACATTTTCGCCAAGCAGAGCATTCCTACGTCGAGCATAAATCACATTACGTTGGTTGTTCAGTACATCGTCATACTCGAGTTGTCGCTTTCGGATACTAAAGTTGTTTTGCTCCACCTTTTTCTGAGCACGCTCCAAAGACTTGGTGATCATGGAGTGCTGGATCACCTCACCTTCCTGGAAATTGAGTCGATCCATCCATTTTGCAATACGATCTGTCCCACCAAAAAGCGCCATCAGCTGATCTTCAAGGGACACATAAAATTGTGTTTCACCTGGATCTCCTTGACGACCAGCTCGTCCTCGCAGCTGAAGATCTATTCGGCGGCTCTCATGACGTTCGGTACCAATGATGACCAATCCACCACGCTCTTTCACCTCCTCAGTGAGTTTAATATCGGTTCCACGACCCGCCATGTTCGTCGCTACTGTAACCGCTCCAGGTTGACCAGCACGGGCGACAATTTCAGATTCTTGAGCGTTCTGCTTCGCATTGAGCACACTGTGATCAATACCAGACCGCTTCAGCATACGGCTCAAGGTTTCCGATACATCGACACTCGTGGTTCCTACTAGGACTGGCTGACCATTTTTGTTCACCTCACGAATTTTTTCAATCACCGCATTAAACTTCTCACGCTTGCTTCGATAGATGAGATCCTCATGATCAAGACGCGCGATTGGCTTGTTGGTCGGAATCACCACCACATCAAGGCTGTAAATCTCATTGAATTCCCCCTCCTCCGTCGCCGCAGTACCCGTCATACCCGACAGCTTATGATACATTCGGAAGAAGTTTTGCAGTGTAATGGTGGCATAGGTCTGAGTAGCAGCCTCCACTCGTACATTCTCCTTAGCTTCAATCGCCTGATGAAGTCCGTCACTATACCGACGACCAGACATGACTCGACCGGTATGTTCATCCACAATCTGAACCTTGCCGTCCTGGACGATGTACTCCTCGTCTTTTACAAAAAGAGTGTACGCCTTGAGTAATTGATTCACCGTATGAATTCGATCACTTTTCTCTGCAAACGATTTATTGAGTTCAGCGAGGCGATCCTGACGCACTGATTCCGCTTTTGTAGAGTCAGATATGGCTGAAACCTCTTCCTCAATTTTAACCGTCTCTTCTCCCATGTCTGGGATGATGAAGAAGTCGGCATCCTCCCCTTGCTTGGTGATAAATTCACGCCCTTTATCACTCATTTCGATGCTTCTTTGGCGTAATTCAACCGCATAAAAGAGCTCTTCATCTACCTGAGGCATCCGTTTGGCATTTTCCTGTAGATAAAAGTTCTCCGACTGCGTAAGAAGGCTTTGATACTTCATATCCTGGAGCATGCGTCTCAGCTTCCGATTTTTTGGGTATCCTCGCTGCGCTCTAAGCAAGGCCAGACCCGCTCCTTCTGCATCCCCTTCTGCTTCTAATTTTTCAGCCTGTGTGACCAATCCAGCTACAAGTTGTTGCTGTGCTTTGACCAAAGACTCAATACGAGGCTTCATAACCACATATTTCTCAGACTGAGTGTCTTCCGGCACAGGGCCCGAAATAATTAATGGTGTTCTTGCCTCATCAATAAGGATGGAGTCAACCTCATCAATAATGGTGTAGTGATGGCCTCGTTGAACCAATTGGTCGGGGGTCACGACCATGTTGTCACGAAGGTAGTCGAAGCCAAACTCATTGTTTGTACCATACGTTACATCTGCTCGGTAAGCTTCTCTCCTGTCTTCTGAATTTGGTTGATGCTTATCAATACAGTCCACGCGCAGTCCATGGAAGTCAAAGATGGGGGCATTCCATTCAGCATCTCGTTTCGCGAGGTAGTCGTTCACTGTGATCACGTGAACTCCACGTCCAACCAGGGCATTTAAGTATGCTGGAAAAATGGCGACAAGAGTTTTTCCTTCCCCCGTCTTCATTTCTGAAATCATCCCTTTGTGCAACGCAATTGCACCAATAAGCTGAACATCGTAAGGAACCATCTGCCAAGTAACCTCAGAACCAGCCACCTTCCATGACTGTCCAACAAATCGGCGACAGGTTTCCTTTAATACGGCAAATGCTTCAGGTAAGATGTCATCAAGCACCTCTTCGGCACGCTCGAGCCACTGCTTTCGAAGCGCCTCAATGGAATCAGCGATCTCCTTGGCTTCGGCAGCTGTTCGTGTCGAGTCGCGATCCTCAGATTGAGCTCTGAGGTCTTGTATTTGATCCTCTAATTCTTGACCTGCATCGGCTATTTTTTGCTTGAATTCAGCCGTTTTACCTTTGAGTTCCTCATCCGAAAGCCCTTGAATTTGGGGTTCAAGAGCGTGAATTTGCTCAAGGATTGGAGTCAGCGATTTGAGGTCTTGCTCACTTTTGGAGCCGAATATCGTCGTTAAGACACTATTAATTGAAAACTTCATAGCCCAAATATACGGGAATCGGTGATGAGTGGAGAAGGTTGGTTGAACTTTCAGCGTTCAAAGTTCGCAGAATCTTGTTATTTTTCTCAATTACAACAAAAAACGTTTGAATCTCTTTTGGATTGCCCAATAATCAAGATTCAACACAAGTGTCAGTCCGTTTTAAGGTCCAATAGTTTAAGGTCGAACGAGTCTCATGAAGCGTACATTTCAACCAAGCCGTCGCAAAAGAACCAACAAACACGGTTTCCGTAAGCGCATGCTCACATCTGATGGGCAAAACGTCATCAATCGCCGTCGTGCGAAAGGACGTAAAAAGCTCACTGTGAGCGATGAAAAAGGGCCAAAGTAGCCAATCTTCTCGGCTAGTCGGTCAACGACTTCGCCTTCCCCGTGCAGCGATTCTGCGTGGGAAAGATCGCTTTCAATCCCTTTTTTCCTCCTCTACTGTGCTTCGTCAGCCGCATGTTCAATTACGATTTCGGGTCAACCCAAGCACCAAGCCGTCTCAACAAACTGCGTTCGTAGTTAGCAAACGTCATGGAAATGCTGTGACACGCAATCGCCTCAAGCGGCAAATGAGGGAGTCTTACCGAAAAAATCAACATGCCTGGCGATTGGAGTCAGAATTAGGGCCCAACCGGGAGCGAGAGCATGCATTATCGATTGATGCTCTATTTATGATTCAAACGTCAGATATTACGTCTAAACAACTAGAAACCGAGATGCTCACCCTCATGGCTGAAGGACAAGAGCGTCTCAAAACATGGGTTCATGGATAGAAATACCGTCATCGGATTTGTCTTGATCTTCATCATCATGATGGCATGGTCTTGGACATCAATGCCCACGCCTGAAGAATTAGAGGCACAACGCATTGAGCAAATTCGTCAAGACTCCTTAGAGGCACTAAGAGAGCAAGGCATTGAGCCCAGTTTTGATGAGTTTATGGAAGGTGGAACTCAAGGCCAAGCTGGTGCATCTGCTCTACGGGCCCAACGTGACTCGTTTGATCCATTGCGTCCACCTACCAGTGGAGCCTTTGCGCCTGCAGAAGATTTTGAGCCCCTTGAGAGCCGCACCACAGTGAGCACTCCTTATATGGAGATCGAATTTAGCTCTGTTGGTGGAGGCCCAGCTTCGATACGTTTCCTTGACTATGAGACTTGGGATGAAAAGCCTGTCCAGATGGTACAAGATACCACACGTTCTGCATACAATATTGGTTTTCTGAGCCAAGAAGGACAAAACATTGAAACGCGTGGGCTGCTCTTCGAGCCTCTCTTTGAGCCAAGAATTGATCGAACCATTGGGGAGAATGAGTCTGTTGAATTGAGCTACCATTATCGCACAGCTTCTGGTGGACGCATCATCCATACCTACACTGTGCATGGATTCGGCCATGAAATTGATTTTGATGTTCAATTTGAAGGCTTGCAAACAGAGATTTTTGATCAAGCAGTAGATGTAAGTTTTGCTACAGCGCTCGTTCCAACGGAGAAAGACCCTACGCAAGATGGACAGTATAGTAGTGCGTATGTCTTCGCGGGAGAGGAATTGGAGCAATTTCAACTCACTGAAGGGGGCCGTGACCAGAGCCGAATCAATGGAGACATTGGATGGGTGTCTACACGGACAAAGTTTTTTACGCAGATTATCAAGCCTCGCACACTTTCAGAGGCAGCACTCCTCACAGGTGAGGTGACCGGTGACCCCAAAGAGCCATTAACTCGTCATAGATATCAATCGTCCATCCAGTTGGATATTCGGGATACGCAAAGTGCCTCCATGGAGCTCTATCTTGGTCCATTACGGTATTATGACCTACGTGAATTTGACGACCATGCATATGACATGGCTGAGGTTGGGTACTCATGGATGCGTTGGTTTTCAGATCCACTCGTACGATTTGTTATCATTCCTTACTTCACCTTCTTTAGTGGTTGGATTGGTAATTATGGCGTCTTGATCATCCTATTCGGTGTTCTAATCAAGATCGTCTTGGCACCATTGACGTTGAGTAGTTTCAAGAGCATGGCTGCCATGCGGAAGTTGCAGCCCGAAATGCAGGCTCTTGCGGAGAAATACAAAGAAAATCCGCAAAAGCGCCAGCAAGAAACGATGAAGCTGTACCAAAAGAACAAGGTAAATCCGATCGGCGGTTGTTTGCCGATGCTTCTGCAGTTCCCAATTTTGATCACACTGTGGCAGTTCTTTCAAAGCTCCATATTAATCCGTCAAGAGTCCTTCTTGTGGGCACAAGATCTATCAGCGCCCGATTACTGGCTGAGTCTACCATTTGCCATCCCATTTTTGGGAGATCAACTAGCAGGGTTTGTATTACTCATGGCTGGATCGATCGTGTTACAAACACAGCTCTCAGGTAGCATGTCGTCTGCTCCTACAAGTCCAGGTATGCCTAATATGAAAGTGATGATGTATATCATGCCATTCATGCTCCTATTTTTCTTCAATAATTTTGCAGCTGGACTGAGTCTTTATTACCTAGTCTTTAATGTTTTATCAGCAGGTCAGCAATGGCTCATTAATCGGGGAACAAACAAAGATGCCGCGCCGGCCGTGGCAACCGTTTCGTCCAAGAAATCGAAGTAGACGTCGCCCAATCTTTCTAACACTATGAATTCCTGCTGTTCTCTTCATTTCCCACGAGTTGTATTCGAAGGGGGTCAGCGGTGGCTTTGGAACCCAATTACCAAAAAAAGACTTGCGAATCGTCCAGAAGAGAGAGTGCGATTACGCATGATTGATTATCTCACGCTGGAGGCGCAGATACCTGCCGGACGAATCTCTCAAGAGCTCACACTCTTATCGAATGAGTTGGGTGATAAGGATCGTGGTATGAGAGCTGATATTGTTGTCTTTGGTGGTGATATGGAGCCTGAGACATTGATTGAATGCAAGTCTGCTACGGTTAGCTTGAGTAAAGATGCCGCCATACAAATTAGTCGGTACAACAAGCATGTGGGTGCTCGACATCTTTGGCTTAGTAATGGTCATTCAGATGCTATTTTTACGTTTGAAAACGGTGAGTTGAAGCAACGAAGAAAGCCCATTTATCCTAGTGCTTATTCAGTACAAGAGCTTCGTTCAACACCACAGTACTGGATTGATCGCGGCTTTATTGCAACATCCTTAGAGGAGGGTGCGACTGAATGGCTAACCCAGGTGTTGCAAGAATTTTGGGATCCAAGCCTTGAATGGGGGTATGGGTATGTTGAACTCTCTCGAGCAGATATGGGGGTTCATGCGAGTCATTATTACCAAAGCATTCCACTGGATGATGACACAGACGTCGCCTTGTCAATCATGTCCCCAAATCCTAAGGAAACTGTCTTGGTTGCCATTTTGAATCAATCCCAACAAACAGTCGCTGTATTTGTGACAGATCTAGGCGCGTTATGGGATGGTGAAAGTGAGAATACGACGATTTACACTACTCACTCCCAAGAGCGTGCGTCGTTGCTAAAACATGTTCCTCTAAAAACCGACGAAATCAATCCCATGGTGATTTCAAATCTTGCTGGGTTTTATGAAAGTTGGTTTCGTCAACTCTATTTGTTGTAGTAAGTTCTAGCATGCAAACTACACTACAGATTTCAGCGGCTGCGATGGCAGCCACACACAGACAAAGGTTTTATGAAATGTTTGAGACCGAGGGTGCCGAGGATGCCATCGTTATTTTGCGAGGAGCAACCGTAGGGTATCGGTATGACACCGATTTTGAGCGTCCTTTTCGACAAGAGAGCCGGTTTTGGTACCTAACGGGCGTCTCCGAACCTGATTACAGCGCTATCTTTGTCCCAAAGACTGGTGAATTCCATCTGTTTGCACCTAATCGTGAGACCTCCTACGCCGTATGGAATGGCAGGATACGATCTCAAGAAGAAATCCAAGAGCTCTATCAACCCGACGCTCTACATCTATCAAGTTCTTTACAATCTGTAGTGGATCAATTGGCACCAACGCGGGTCTTTACTGCCGCAAAAGGAGAACTCGATACACTTGGTGTGACTTTACCAAAAGGGTGTGAGGTCGATCACAGATCGGTGATCGATATTCTAACGCTATGCCGTTTGCATAAATCGGAGGGTGAATTAGAAAGATTGCGCTTTGCCAATAAGGCAAATTGCCTAGCACACGAAGCTGTACTACGGGCTGTCAAACCAGGTGCATGGGAATATCAAATGAAGGGTGTCTTGGAAGGAGCTCTGTTAGAACAAGGGTTGCAATTCCCAGCCTACAATGGCATTTATGCTAGCGGGACCAATAGTGCCATTTTGCATTATGTCGTGAACAACGAGCAAATGAAGGATGGTGAGCTCTTTTTGATTGATTCAGGGTATGAGTTTGAGGGATATGGAGCAGACTTGACTCGAACGTGGCCCGTCAATGGTGTGTTTTCAGATGTACAACGCGAAATGTATCGCATCGTTCTAGAGATGCAAAAACGGACCATTGAAGCGACACGTCCGGGGGTCAAAATGGAGGAGCTTCACTGGCTCGCATGTAGAACGTTGTTAGAAGGGCTTTTGGATGGTGGGTATGTCAAAGGGTCTCTGGATGATTTGATGGCCAATAATATATTCGCGCTATTCTTTCCACATGGATTGGGTCACTTCTTGGGTCTAGACGTACACGATCCGGGTGGATACCCCAAAGGGGTTGATCGAATTGATCGACCTGGTGTACGCTTCTTACGCATTCGTCGAGAGATGGAGCAAGGAATGGTATTTACTATCGAGCCTGGGCTTTACATGATTCCAGCATTGTTGGGACCTGCGTTTGAAAACCCTGAGCAGTCGGCGTTTCTACATCGTGACAAACTTGAGCCACTGCTTGGGTTTGGAGGAATACGAATCGAAGACAACCTTGTTGTCAACGACTCCGAAGCTGGTCATGAAAATCTTACGTCCTTGGTCAAAGAAATTGACGACATCGAGGCGTTTATGAAAGACGCGAAGGGATCATAGAGTGAGTAAAAAAGCAGTAAAAAAGGGCGTCAAGCGCTCAGAAGGCTCCCTTGCAGCAGATCGACCGATCAAAATCACCGGAGCCCGTGTTCATAATCTCAAGAATATTGATGTAGAGATTCCACGTAATTCGCTGACGGTGGTAACAGGTGTATCGGGGTCAGGAAAATCATCCCTTGCCTTCGATACACTCTATGCAGAAGGACATCGACGATATGTTGAGAGTCTGTCTAGTTATGCTCGTCAATTCCTCGAGCGCATGGATAAGCCTGATGTTGATACTCTCTCGGGGATTTCTCCTGCTATGGCTATCCAGCAGAAGACGATCGGAAGCAACCCTAGATCAACAGTAGGGACAACGACGGAGTTGTATGATTATGTACGCCTATTGTTTGCGCGTATTGGAGAGACATTTTCACCCATATCAGGAGAGAAAGTGCATAAAGACACCCCTCAAGAGGCCGCCGAGCGACTTCAAGAGGTCTTGAACAAGGGGGAAAAATATATGGTGCTATTTCCAGTCGACTTGCACAGCGATGCGTCGGTGAAGAAGGAGCTTGGGACATTGCTCGAAAAAGGCTTCACTCGAGTCATGAATGTGGATGATGAGCAAGTGTTCACCTTACCTGAACAACAAAAAGACGCAGAAGCCATTCCAGGTGAAAAACTTCGAGTTCTTGTAGACCGTTTGAGTGCTTCCTGGGATGCAGAGTCGATGACCCGATTGACTGGCTCATTGGAGACTGCTTTCCAGAATGGTGCAGGAAGATGTACCGTCAAAAAGAGGGGAGGCGAAGAATGGGAGTTCAGTGAGCGTTTTGAGCGAGACGGGATGGAATTTACTCAGCCAACTCCTCAAATGTTCTCATTTAATAACCCTTATGGTGCCTGCTCACGTTGTGAGGGATTTGGTCGAACTGCTGGAATTGATGAAGATCTTGTCATTCCAGATCCTGAAAAAACGATTCGTGATGGCGCGATTGCCCCGTTTCAAAGCCCCAAGTATAGCTCTTCTTTAAAACGGTTGGTCAAGGTCTTTGCAAGACATCAACTCCCCATCGATACACCCTATGCGTTATTAGACCGTTCTGTCCAAAAAATCATCTGGAAGGGACTGGAGGAGTATGAGGGAATTGATGCATTTTTTGAGCAGATTCGCGAGCAGTTCTACAAAATGCATATGCGGGTGTACTACGCCAAATACCGTGGGTATGCAAAGTGTCCAGAGTGCGAAGGCTATCGCGTGAGAAAGGATGCATTGTATGTAAAACTCCAAGATCACCACATTGGTGAGGTGACAGAAATGACGCTTGGGCATGCCAAAGAGTTCTTTGAACAGTTGACGCTTCGCCCGTGGCAAGAGGATGTTGCCGGTCAAATCCTCTATGAAATCCGCAAGCGACTCGATTACCTGAATCGCGTTGGTCTCGATTATCTTACCCTAGATCGACCAACCAATACCTTAAGTGGCGGCGAGTCTCAACGGATAAGTCTTGCGAATGCATTAGGTAGTTCCTTGATTGGAAGCCTGTATGTGTTGGATGAACCTACGATTGGATTGCACCCTCGTGATAATGACCGTCTCATTGATATCCTTAAATCTCTTCGTGACATAGGAAATACTCTCGTGGTTGTGGAGCACGATCCAGAAATGATGGCTGCGGCCGATTATGTCATTGACATGGGACCCTTCGCGGGTCAACATGGTGGAGATGTCGTTTTCGCAGGCACCTACGATGCGTTGAAAGAAGCTAACACCCTGACAGGACGTTATCTCAGTGGACGAACGACCATGGATATTCCAAAGACGCGGCGCAAAGGAAAAGGTCGTTCATTGGAGCTGAAGGGGGCAAGTGAGCACAACCTTAAAACCATCGATGTTGAATTTCCATTACACCGAATGGTCTGCGTTACAGGTGTTTCAGGGTCTGGAAAATCTACCTTGGTCCACGATACTCTTGTTGCCGCATTGAAAAAAGAACTGGGGCAGTCGGTAGATAGAGTAGGGCGGTACCACACACTGGAGGGTGGGCTACATGTGTATGATGTTGAAATGGTCGATCAGTCCCCCATCGGACGGTCCTCAAGGAGTAACCCAGCTACCTACAGCAAAGCGTTTGATGGCATTCGGGACCTGTTTTCACAGTCAAAACAAGCCAAATTACTTGGACTTAGCCCAGGTCACTTCTCGTTCAACGTGCCAGGTGGTCGTTGTGAAGCCTGCCAAGGAGAAGGTGTACAAACCATTGAAATGCAGTTCATGGCTGACATTGAGTTAGTCTGCGAAGAGTGCGAAGGGGCAAGATTCCGCAAAGAGATCCTGCAAGTAAAGGTGGATGGCCATTCCATTCATGATGTCTTAGAGCTCTCCATCTCCGACGCCTTAGAGCTATTTAAAGATCATACATCCATTCACAGCCGACTCTTACCGATGGAACAGGTAGGCCTAGGATATTTGAAATTGGGCCAAAGTGCCACGACGCTCAGTGGTGGAGAAGCGCAACGGGTAAAGTTGGCAAAGTTCTTGACAAAACCATCCTCTGAGCATACGTTGTATGTGTTTGATGAACCAACCACAGGGCTTCATTTTGAGGATGTTCGCCGTTTGCTTGATTCCTTCCACGAGCTTGTTGACCTTGGCCATAGTGTTCTTCTAATTGAGCATAATATTGACATTATGATGGCGTCCGATTGGATTATTGACCTTGGGCCTGAGGGTGGATTTGGTGGCGGAAAAGTGATTGCCACTGGCACTCCAGAGCAGGTCATGGACTTAGAGCACAGTCACACAGGGCGATATCTCAAAAAGCATTTGGAGGCGAGCACTTGGAATCGTTAACCGATCTGTCTACCGTCGTCTATTCTTCGTTAACATTGCTTCTTGCTACGTTTGCGTCTCTATTTTCGGTGGTGAATCCACTCGCTGCAGCCCCCGTTTTTTTATCGCTCACGGATCAAGACTCAGATCAAGAACGCAATCAAACGGCAAGGAAAGCAGCTGTCTACATGCTGGGAATTCTACTCACATTTTTGCTTTTGGGTAGCTACATCATGAGCTTTTTTGGGATTAATCTCGCCGGAATACGGATTGCTGGCGGGCTCATTATCATGCGTGCAGCATTCTCTATGTTGAATCCAGAAAAATCGGGACGAAAGCTCTCCAAGGAAGATGAGCTTGCAGCCATGGATAAGGAAGATGTCTCTTTTAGCCCCTTGGCTATGCCCTTATTGTCGGGGCCTGGCAGCATTGCCGTGATCATTGGTTTTGCCTCTCAAGCCAACAACATCGTGGATTACATCATCTATGGGCTTGCTATCGTGCTTGCTGCAATCTCTGCTTTTGGGATTTTGCGCTTAGCCCCATTTGTGAGAAAATGGCTTGGACAAACAGGTCTAAGCGCGATGACTCGGATGATGGGATTTATTGCCCTAGCTATTAGTGTTCAGTTTATTCTAAGCGGGATTTCCCGTTTCTTCAATTTATAAGTTCAATCCCTACACACGGATTATGGATCAGCAGCGAGCTCATTATCGTGAATTATTTCAGTTTGATTTGTGGTCAAATCGACAATTGATCAAGCTCTTTGAGCGTGAGCCGGAGTTTGACCATCGAGTCGCATGCATGGCATTTGTCAGCCATATCCTTACTGTACAGCAAATCTGGTTTCACAAATTAATTGGTGACGCCATGGCTTCTGAATTAGATCCATGGGCTGAGTATTCAGTCGATGAACTCAACGCCAAGGCAAAAAACCTCCATGCGCTTTGGCTCGACGTAATTGAGGATGAGGATTCATCATTGGATATGGAGTGTTTTATGACAAAGCCTGATGGATCATCCATGCAAATGCCCTTGTGGCGTATATTGCATCATCTTATCGTACATGGACAGCACCATCGGGCACAAGTATCTCAATTTTTAATCAAGTCTGGGATGTTGCATTCTATCATGGATCGCCCTCTTCCCTCTGACGCTCAAATGACTATTTCATGGAACTCCTAGAAGCTTGGACCGGTGCCTTTTCTGGATTCATGTGGGGATACCCCCTCGTGATATTACTTGTGGGTGGGGGCCTTTTCTTTCTGATCTACTCACAGTTCCTGCCGTTTCGATATTTGAAACATGCTGTTGGTGTCCTCGCTGGGAAATACGATGATCCAGATGATCCAGGGGACATCAATCATTTTCAAGCCCTGTCCAGCCATATGGCCTCTACCATTGGGATGGGGAATATTTCAGGGGTTGCCGTTGCGATTGTCATGGGAGGTCCTGGCGCCTTATTCTGGATGTGGATGAGTGCGATAGTAGGAATGGCCACAAAGTTTTTTACAGGGACGCTATCGATTTTGTATCGGGGCAAAGACTCCGAAGGCGAAATCCAAGGTGGTCCAATGTATGTGATCCGTGAGGGATTATCCAAGAAGTGGCATGGCCTTGCGGTGTTATTTGCCATTGCGGGGCTGATTGGTCCGCTTCCCATTTTTCAAGCTAATCAGTTAACCCAAATTTTACGAGACTCCATTTATATCCCTTATGGCTTGGTGGATGCGGGGGATCCGTTTTTGGGGAACTTACTCACAGGGGTTGTGCTTGTGGGGATTGTATCCCTTGTCATCTTTGGGGGAATTAAACGTATTGGGTATGTCGCTGCACGTATGGTTCCTGCCATGGTCGTCGTATATGTGAGTTCTGTATTGCTCATCCTAGCCGTACACATTACCGAAGTGCCGTATTATCTCGGGTTAATTGTTACCGATGCCTTTTCCGCGAATTCTGTTCTTGGTGGGGCTGTGGGTTCACTCATTATCGTCGGGATTCAGCGTGCCGCATTTTCCAATGAAGCAGGGATTGGAACAGAGTCTTTGGCACATGGCGCTGCCAAAACGAAGGAGCCTGTTCGTGAAGGACTCGTTGCGATGTTGGGTCCAGCCATTGATACACTTTTGGTTTGTACTATGACAGCCTTAGCCATACTGGTGACGGGTGTTTGGGAAACGAGTGAGGCCAATGGTGTCACACTCACACTGAATGCATTTAATGAAGCATTACCAGGCTGGGGAACTTGGTTATTGCTACTCTCTGTCCTGGCGTTTAGTATTTCGTCGATGTTGGCCTACTCCTATTATGGCACGAAATGTTTGTCCTATTTGATCGGGGCAAAGCGGGCAAAACTTTACAACTACTTCTATGTTGGAACCATCATTCTTGGAGCTGTGGTGTCGATTGATGTAGTGGTGAATCTAATTGACGGAACCTTTGCGACCATGGCAATTCCAACTATGATTTCCGCATTGTTGTTGGCACCCAAAGTGAAGGCAGCGGCAACTGACTACTTTCAACGAATGAACCAAGACTAGGTATGGGTACGCTACCCTTTCGTTTTCGGAAAAATGATCGAGGGTGGAACCGCCTTAGTCACTCTTTTTTAAAGCTTACCCTCGTCAATAGTGCTCGTTGGATGTATAATCCAAGGATTTTTGGCATCGAGCATATGCCAACGACAGGGCCTTGTTTCATTTTTGCCAATCATGCCAACAACTTTGATCCCTTTGTACTCAATGTGAAAATGCCAAAGGAACCTACGGCTGGTGTGATGACTAGGGATCAGTTCTATAAGCCGTTGCCTGCTTTATTTATGGATAGTATCGGGATTGTTCCGACAAGTAAATATGTACCTGATCCTTCTGTCATTCGAAGTGTGATCAAGTTATTACAGCAACAGCGTATGATTGTGATCTTTCCTGAAGGTGGACGTAGATGGTCTGGTCGACCCAAGGCGCCTATTGAATCGACCATGAAGCTATTTTACAAAATGAAGGTTCCAGCTCATCCTGTTCAAATTCATGGCTCGTATGTTGGATGGCCTCGTTGGGCTACCTACCCACGACGAAGTCGACAGAACATCCACTTTTTGAAGCCATTACACCCTGAAGATTTTCCAGACTATCAACAATTTTATGATGCTTGTGTTGAATCGTTGAATTTTCACGAAGAACAACCCGCGCCAGAAACCATTCCTTTTTGGGCTCACAAGCCAGCGGTTGGGATTGATATGTTGCTGTATCGCTGTCCTACATCGGGGCGAACGGGTGCAATACAACCTACCGATGATGGATGGGGGGTGCAAAGTGCAACGGATGACTCGTTTCGGGCACAAATGACCCTCGCATCACAACTTCGCTTTGAGGGCTCAGACCCAGAGGCACCTGCAGAGATTTTAAGTCCTTGGTTAGATAAAATTCGAGAATTACCCATGTTTGTAGATGCAAAAGGCATCTTAGAACATGATTCTGAAGCCGTGATTTATTCTATCACAGCTGAGTTTGAACAGATAAAACTTGGGGTAGGAGCGGTATGGTTGGAACCTGAACGCATCCGTTTTGAGGTGGGGAGTGTAAAAAAAGAATTGCCGTTGGAAAAAATCCTGGCCATTTCCATTGAGCAACGTAGAAGTCTGTCCATCACTCTTGCTGATGAAACGTGGCAAATTGAGCTACATCAGGGGTATGCACTCCAATGGAAGGATTACATTCAGCGGCTACAAAAAAAAGAGCCTCCCGTACGTGAATCGTAGAGAGGCTCAATTTGTCTAGGTGCGTTGTTGGTGCGACTATCGACGATTATTCTACGATAAGTACGCCCACCATTCCACCTGCATAGTGACCAGGAAAACTACAAATAAAAGTATACTCACCTGGTTCTGTCGGAGCAGTGAAGGTGATTACATCTGACTCCCCGCCACCGAGCATTGCAGTGTTGGCGATTACCCAGTCTTCCATATCAGGAGCGATGTATTCATTATCACGAGCAGTGATAGAAGCGCGTGCAAATGCATCGACATCTGCTTCTAATGCAAGTAATGCGAAGTTGTGAGCCATAGCCATAGCCGGCATTGCTGACTCAGTCATTAGATTGATGCGAATCTCCTCGCCTGCTGAGGCAGTGATGGATTCGAGCTTTAGGTACTCTCCAATCGCTTCACCAGTTGTAATACCGTCTATTGCTTCAGCGACAACATATTTCATTTGGTCTACACCAATGATGTTAATCGTACGCACTTCATCAGCTGGGGCTGATTCATTTGCAGAAGTGTCAGCAGTCTCGCCACCACCACAAGCTGTAAAAGCAAAAAGACTGACTAAAAGTCCAAGAGAAAGAAAGTTTTTCATAGAGTTATCTGAGTGTTTTTGTTTAGACCTATAAGATACGAAAACCATCAAGTCCCTTTCCATAGTTCCTAAAAACTATTTGGTAACAATGTGTGACCTTGACCCTATTATTCGTCAAATCGTAATCGCACTGTCCCACCTGACGTGCTGGCGCGGACGAGTGGCCCACCGCTCATGATCGTCCCAACCATTTTATTTCGCTCAGAGCG
>CAJXOH010000022.1 GCA_913057895.1 uncultured Bacteroidota bacterium | reverse complement strand
CCGTCTCCAGAAAAAGCAGTCGCAGAAAATGTACCTGAATAACTAAAGGAAGAAGCCAGTTTAGCGCCTGTAATACTAGCATCGTCAATCTTCGCAGTCGTGATTGCCCCATCAGCAATACTGGTTGACTGCCAAGACAGAGTCCCATTCCCATCTGTTGATAATACCTGCCCACTACTTCCATCTTCATTAGGAATTGTAATCTCTCCGATGGTTAGAGTTCCGCTTGTTGATACATTAGATAATGTATCATTTCCAAGTTGAATTGTATTTGAAATTGTTGCTCGAGCCCCAGTTCCAATTGCTGTAGAGTTAGATGTAGCATAGCTATCGTTACCAATTGCTGTAGAGTTAAATGCAGCATAGCTATCATTACCAATTGCGACTGAGTTTGTACCAACACCCTCTGATTGATAACCTATTGCAACCGCTTTATCTCCTTCAACTGAGCTTTTTGAACCAAGTAAAACAGATCTTTCGATATCATCAGAATCATCAATAGACGTATCGTATCCAATTACAATATTTTCATTGCCTGGCGAATAAGAGGTACTATATCCAGAATAAGATCCTATAAATATATTATTATCACCACTCTCTACTCCGTATCCAGCATATGCACCAATTGCAATATTAGATCCATTATCCTCATCACTTAAGAGATCATATAATGAATAATTGCCTATTCCAATATTGTCAAACCCATCTATAGTACTATATAGACTTGATCTTCCAATTGCGATGTTACTACTTCCAATAGTAAGATTACTAAGTCCTCCAGACCCTAAAGAAATATTACTACTACCAGATGTTAAATCATCAAATGAAGAGCCTCCAATCGCAATATTATTATCGCCGGTGATAGTATTATTGTTACCGATGTATTCGCCTATTGCAATGTTAGAATTACCAGTGCTTAGTTTTTCAAAAATGCCTTCACCTAGAATAATATTGTTATCACCTGTTATGTCTATATCATCAAAATTGTCCGAAATACTTGAACCTATTCCTATATTAAACCCGCCTGATGTAAGATTGAGCATAATGTTTTCACCAATGCCGATGTTATTTCTCCCAGTTGTTAAGTTCTCCAATATATCCTCTCCAAATCCAATATTATGATCTCCATTTGTTAGGGAATAGAGTACACTTTGGCCTATTGCAATGTTGTCGTCACCTGTTGTAAGTGAAGTAAAAACTTCTTCTCCAATTCCAACATTATTATCTCCAAATGTTAGGGCTTCAAATGTATTTGAACCAATTCCAATATTATCATTTGCACTTTCTAGAGTTCCACTAATCGAGGTGTCTCCTATCATCAGCCCACCATCAAACTCATCAATATCGTATAGAATATTCATTATTCTATTTAACCCAATCTCCCCAAACTCCAACTTCGAACCATCGTATACCAAGGCTTGACCTGATGTTGCTCCGCTTGGGATGGCAAGGCGATTAAGGCCAATCGATGCACTCGCAATATTGGTTGAATCTATTGCCCCATCAGCAATATTGGCACCAATTATCAATGAATCATTTCGCACAGTCGTGGTGACAATTCCTGAAGATCCAACATTGATGAGTGAGTCTGTGGTCGAAGCAGTTTTGGTTGTTCCACCTGCAGAAAACCCTTTTAAACCAGATGAACCGCTTGCTACATCAGTAAAGGATAAGGTGCCATTTCCATCCGTCGATAATACTTGACCTGAGGATCCGTCAGATGAAGGAAATGTCAACGACCCAACCCGCAGAATCGCCCTCGTGATTACACTATCGAGCGTACTTCCTCCTAGAACTATGGTATTGTCCGTCGTCACATTCGCTTCATAGCCAATGGCGACTGAATTGTCTCCAGATGCCTGCGCCTGGTACCCAAAGGCGATGCTATTAAACCCAGATGCAACACTTTCCTCACCAATTGCAGTGACACTGTTTTGCTCTCCACTAGCCCTAGCACCAATGACGATTGATTCGGCAATGCCAGACTTTGCCGATATTTTTGCATTCAATCCTATCACTACATTCCCACTTTCAGGTTGAAATCTGGAGGCTGTAGCTAGAGTAGAACCATAGCCTGCCTGCCTTCCAATAAAAATATTATCGCTACCAGAGGTTGCACCATATCCAGCCGCTTCACCGAGACCAATATTGGTGCTTTCTGTATCAATGTGTTCTAATGCTCCTACACCAATACCTATGTTTGTGGTACCTGTTGTGAGGCTATTTTCTGTTTCTCCTGATTCACCTCGAGGTAAGAGAGTTTGACCAAGAAAAATGTTACCACGACCTGTTGTGAGATTTGAGAGCATATTGGCCCCGATGGCGATATTCCATTGACCAGACGTTAGATCCTCAAAGGTGCTTGCCCCAATTCCAATATTATTAGTAGCAGAGGCTAATGTTCCACTTATTGACGTATCTCCAATCATGATACTCTCTTCAAAATTGGTGCGATCATAAATGAACTCATTAGAAATAATGTCACTGGATCCATCACTATTTATGAACCGTAACTGACCGTTACCATCTGTTGATAAGATTTGCCCACCACCCCCATCGGTTGTTGGGAATGAGAGCCCGGAAAGCGTTACAGCACCCCCTTCTCCAGGTGCTAACGTGATGTCTTGATTCTCTCCAGACACAATCGATCGACCATTCGTATGTAGATTTCCGCCTAAGCTTGGCTCCGGATCAGCAGATACAGAGCTAAGACCTTTTTTGTCCTGCAGATTACGAAACGTCAAGTTGCCTCTACCATCAGTAGCTAGGTACTGATTTGGGTACCCGTCTTTGTTTGGAAAACGGATGCCTGATATCACCACATTTGCTGCTCCACCAGGCACCAACTCAATATCTTGTCTCACATCGGAGGTAATTGCCTGACCGTTCGTATTCAGTGCACCTCCCAAACGTGGTGATGGGTCACTTGCAACATTCAGAATTCCTGCCGCCTCAAATTGAAGATTACCTTGTCCATCCGTCGCTAATACTTGACCAACGATTCCACTATCTGCCATCGGAAAGGTGAGAGAGCCTGTGCGCAATTGTCCCATAATCATGACTCCCTCCGTGGATACTCGACCAATGGTGACAACACTCGAATCATTTTCATTCACAAGTTCATCCACTGGGTGAGGAATATATACCGTATCGACTCGTCCCTCTTCTAGAGAACTTGCAGCAACCATTGCGTACGGAACACTCAACAACTCGGTTGTCCCTATCGATGTAAACACACCTGTTCCATCTAGATCCACTTCATACCGTAGCCAATAGCTCCCAAGACTCCAATCAATCTCTTCAAACACCGTTTGATTACCAGAAGCCTGCGTGCCGCGCCCAACAATCAAGGTAAATACCCCCTGTGCCGTAGTCGTTATCTCATGATCCTCTGAATAGATCGATTGCGCATCTTTGGACCCTTGTGTAACAAGGACACGAACGCGTAATGTTTGCTCGGCCATGACCAAACCTTCAGAAGTCACAGCAACCCCCTGCATAGGGAATCCAAGCGGAACGCCTCTTGTTTCGCCAATCAGTGACTGATTTGAGGGTTTCTCTTGTGCTGTTTGAGCATGCAAATTACCACTCAATAGAGTGATACCCGCTATGAGAATAGATGAGAGTAAAATTGAAGAACGCATGATAGAGCCACTAAATTAACTGAAGAGTATTGGGTAGTATTTACCATCCTAAAAATAACGAGTTACCCCTCCAACTATCAGCTTCTAAAGCCTCAAAAGGCTATCAAATGTGAATTAAATGGTAAAGATGCACGATATCTTTACTACTTTTCACACCAAAGAGATAAACCAATACAGGAATAACTTGGGTGCCATTGAGACTGTTTTACTGATTATCGCAATTGTAGCTTCGTTGCTAGTCGCGATCCAGTTGCTATTTCGGTTTGATAGTAATCGGTATGCAGTAGGCCTGCTTACGTTGTTTATGTTCACGCAGGCCCTCATGAATACCATGTTCTTATTGGTGCAGACAGGGTTAATTCTTGACTACTGGTTTTTTTACAGGGTATTTGCACCTCTTGGGTTTGCGGTGCCATCGCTAGTCTATTTATATCTTTTCGCGCTGTTAAAAGACATTCCAAGACCACGTATTCAAGATGGTATACACCTCATTCCTACGATTGGAATGGCCATCAATTACATTCCCTACTTCAAGCTTTCGTCGCAGGAAAAGCAGCAAGTACTAGAGGCCGTGGTAAATGATTATACCGTGTATGTGCAAGGTCAAGAGGGGTTTATTCCTGAATCATGGGTCACGGTGATTCGACTCATACTTCCACTTGTTTACATCCCTCTTTATTACCGTTTGTTACTGCATACAAGACCACAGTTTGATCCGCAAAATCAATTTGATAGGCAATTAAGACGCTGGGTATGGTCATTCACTAATGCCGTCGTTCTTTATTTTGCCGGAGTAATGGTTTTCTTAATGGTCTATTTGGTTCCTGAAAGGATTGCTTCCACGCCTGAGTTTGGTCAGTGGATGAACATCATTTTCTTCTTCACGTTTCTATTTTGGGCAGGCTCATTCTTATTCTTCAGTCTGTACCAAGTACTAAACCCAGCTGTTGGTATTGGATATATTTTTACGTCTAATGGTTCTAGAGTCGACGCCAACCCCTCTCCAGAGATTGCTGATGGCGAAATACAACGTATTCGGGCATTATTTGATGAAGCAAAAATCTGGCAGAATCACCACGTCATTGTGTCCGACATCGCAAGAGAGGCTCAACTTAGTGTTCGAAAGGCTTCATACATCATCAATCGATTTTTAGGTGGCAATGCCAACACAGTGATAAATCGTTATCGTATCGAGCATGCTAAGTCATTGATACATAGTGGTTATCTGGACGACTACTCAATCGTTGGGTTGGTGAAAGAATGCGGGTTCAAGAACAAAGTGACCTTTTTCAATGCCTTTAAACGGGAGACTGGCATGACGCCCTCCGAGTACAGGACACAAAAACAAGGCTCACATTAGGTTTTTAGCCCCTTTTTTCATAGGATACAGATTCCGCAAAAGACCTTGAGTCTTATGGGAAACGGAGAACATTTCACGTGTCAGATTAACAACAATTATGAAGAACTCATTTTTCATCACGCTACTTGCGTTTACTTTCCTATTTACGCTACAATCTATTGCTCAGGATACACGAGATCTAAGTCCTGCAGAGCTTGAAAAACTTTACTGGGACCGCATCGAAGAGAAGCTCAGCATCTATACCGATGCTGATGTCAAATTCATGGAGGATATGATTGTCCACCACTCACAGGCATTGGTTATGTCTCAATTTGCACCCACCAATGGAGCAAGTGAGGAGGTCCAAGTGCTAGCTGCCCGGATTATTAATGCACAGCTTGATGAGATCAATATTATGCAGCGATGGCTGTTGGATCGTGGCCTAGATGCCCCTAATGTTGAGTACAATGGGATTGAATCAACGATTACCATGCTCCAGCCTGCCAAAAAAGACGATGGTGCCCATATGTCAGATCCTATGATGGATAAAGACGACGCAATGATGATGCACGGTGATATGGACCATGATGATATGGATCACAGTGAGCACGATGGGATGGATCATGACGAGCACGACGGGATGGATCACAGCATGCACATGGATCATAGTGACATGGTAGGTATGCTATCGCTCGAGCAATTGGCTGAGTTACGGGATGCTCAAGGGCCTCTATTTGACGAGCTTTTCTTGGAGTATATGATCCAGCATCACACGGGTGCTGTCGTCATGGTTGAAGAACTCTTTAGCTATGATGGCGCCGCGCAAGGGGTCTCAACCTATAAGTTAGCGTCTGACATCCAGGTAGATCAACGCACTGAAATTGCTCGTATGCAGCAAATGCTTAATGAACGGGTTGTCTCATCTGTCGATGAATAACCGCTCCAACCATAAACGTTTTTTCGATACAACACACCCTTAACTCACTCAACTATTCTATGAAATCGTCTCATTTCTTTGGTCTCTTTGGGGCCATGGTACTCTTCTTAGCGTCGTGTTCGACTCAAAGCAACATGACCTCGTCAGACATGACTGCCGCAACACCGGCTCTAACACCTCTATCCTTGGCTGCTGTTGAAGCGCCTACTCCGGATCCGCGTGTTGGACTCTCTCCTGGCCTTTTTGACGCTGGAGATGCCATTTGGAATATGGAACTTCTATCCACAACCCCTCCTCCGCCAGATTTTGTAGGGAGCACCAACTCTGATTTAGCTTTCAAGGATAACTACATCATTCAGGGTAACTATAATGGTGTCATTATTTGGGACATGACAGATCCAACAAGCCCACGATTGGTCAATGATTATGTATGCCCTGCATCACAGAGCGATGTCTCAGTGTATGGTGACCTTCTGTTCATCTCCGGAGAGGGACTTGGTGGTCGTATCGACTGCGGTACGCAAGGAAATGATACTCGTGTGAGTAAAGATCGTCTTCGTGGAATCCGCATCTTTGACATTAGCGATATCGAAAATCCAGAGTATGTTGCCAACGTGCAAACCTGCCGTGGATCACACACTCATAGTGTTTTGAAAGATCCTGATGACAACGAGAATGTTTATATCTATGTATCTGGTTCAGCTGGGGTTCGTCCTGAGGAAGAACTACCTGGATGTTCTTCTGCCAACCCTGACGAAGATCCAAATACAGCACTATTCCGCATTGAGATTATCCAAGTTCCGTTGGATTCCCCTGAGGATGCCGCGATTGTAAGCTCTCCAAGAATCTTTAACGATCTTGCTGCACCTCCAACTCACGGTCCATCTCCTGCAGATATCGATAAACTCGAAGAGCTCAAAGCAGAGGGTCGTAACGTATTTATGTTCCGAGGTCGTGTCCGTGAAGTCTCTGATGACTTTGCCGCACGTCTGCTGGAGACCTACAAAGAGGAGCAGGAAATCGTAGGCGAGCCAACCGAAGAGCAAATGGCTGCATTCAAAGAAGCACTACCTGACATGGTGATCTCTATGTATGCTCGTGCAGATTACGGTGCTGAGACTGGACCGGACCAATGCCATGATATTACCTTGTATCCAGAGATTGGGCTTGCGGGTGGTGCCTGTGAAGGATATGGGCTACTCCTCGACATTACAGACCCAGTAAACCCTGTACGCTTGGATGCTGTTGCGGATCAAAACTTTAGTTACTGGCACAGCGCTACGTTCACCAATGACGGCTCCAAAGTCCTATTCACGGATGAGTGGGGTGGTGGTGGAGCTCCAAAATGCCGTGAAAAAGATCCTTATGAGTGGGGTGCAAATGCGATTTTCTCGATTACTGAGGACAAAAAACTAGATTTCCATAGCTACTACAAGCTTCCAGCTCCTCAAACAGAGTTCGAGAATTGTGTGGCTCACAATGGGTCCATCCTACCTGTACCTGGTCGTGATATCATGATCCAATCTTGGTACGAAGGAGGTGTTTCTCTATTTGACTGGACCGATCCTGATAACCCAGTCGAAATTGGATTCCATGATCGCGGTCCTATCAGCGTTGATGGCGGCGGTGGAGGTGGATCATGGTCCATCTACTGGTACAATGGCTACCTCGTTAATTCTGAGATTTCACGTGGGCTTGACATTTTTGACCTCAAAGCGAATCCATATCTCACACAAAACGAGATTGATGCAGCCAAGAGCGTTGAGCTAGATTATCTAAACGTTCAGGGTCAGCCAAAATACCATTGGCCAGCAACCTATGCCTTGGCAAAAGCATTTGTTGATCAATTGGATCGTGATCCAGCTGTATCAGAAGAGATGATCCAAGAGCTTCGCGCAGGAATTGCTCGCGCCGAAGCCCGTGGTGATAAAAAAGTCCTCAAAGACCTAGCCGGTAAAGTCTCTTCGAATGCATCAGGGGCGCATGCGGATAAAATGAACCAACTCGCTGAAACGCTTCAAGCACTCGCTAGCTAAATCATTAAGGTCTTCTAGAGAATTGTGATGATGAACGTAAAACACACTACAAGCCTCTTCGGGGCAATCGTACTGGCATTTACAGCTTGTACGACTCAAAACAGCGTAAGCACGGTCGTATTGGACTCGCAAGACGCTACGTATGCTGCTGCACCCTCAATCACACCTTTGCCGCTCACAGCGGTCGAACGCCCCTCGCCAGATCCTCGTGAAGGATTGGCGCCGGGAATGTTTGATGCTGAAGAGGCTATCTGGAATCTTGAGCTCGTGTCAAACACGCCTCCTCCTAAGGAGTTTGTTGGCAGTGTGAGTTCAGATTTAGCCTTCAAAGGGAATTATGTTGTGCAGGGTAATTTCAATGGCGTAATCATATGGGATATGAGTGATCCGGCAAGTCCTAAGCTTGTGAATGAATACGTCTGCCCAGCCTCTCAAAGCGATGTATCTGTGTATGGTGACCTTCTTTTTGTCTCTGGTGAGGGATTAGAAGGTCGTCTAGACTGCGGAACTCAAGGTGTTCAAGACCGGGTGAGTGATGAGCGACTTCGAGGGATTCGAATCTTTGATATTAGCGATATCGAAAATCCAGCCTATGTTGCCAACGTACAGACGTGCAGAGGCTCTCATACCCACAGCGTTCTCAAAGACCCCAATGACGATGAAAATATCTATATCTATGTTTCTGGGTCTTCCATGGTTCGTCCAGAAGAGGAACTACCTGGCTGCTCTGCCGCAATGCCTGACGAGGATCCTAACTCCGCACTCTTTCGAATCGAAGTTATCAAAGTCCCTTTGAATGCACCTGAAGAGTCTGCGATTGTTAGCTCGCCTCGCATTTTTGATGATTTAGCACCGCCACCATCTCATGAACCTTCTCCTGAAGATGTCGCTAAGCTTGAACGTATGCGAGCAGAAGGCAAGAATGTGTACCTCGTTCGTGAGGCAGGACCATGGGTTGGTAGTGTGCGTGAGGTCCCTGATGGGTTAGCCTCTCGTCTACTAGATATGTATAAGGAGGAGAAGGCCATTACAGGTGATCCGACCGAAGCTCAAATGGTCGCATTTCGCGAGTCGATTGGTGATTTAGTCTATTCCATGCGAGAGGAAGAGGAGTATGGTCCGAATCAATGCCACGATATTACGCTGTATCCTGAAATCGGGTTAGCAGGTGGAGCATGTGATGGATACGGGCTACTTCTCGATATCTCGGATCCCGTAAACCCCGTAAGAATTGATCAAGTAGCAGATGAAAACTTCAGCTACTGGCACAACGCGACCTTCAATAATGACGGATCTAAAATCCTGTTCTCAGACGAATGGTACGGAACCAAGTGCCGCGCCAATGATCCTTATGAGTGGGGAGCCAATGCAATTTTTACAATCAACGAGGATCGCAAACTAGAGTTTCACAGCTATTACAAAATGGATGCGGTGCAAACAGAGTATGAGATCTGTGTTGCTCATAATGGCTCTTTACTTCCGGTTCCTGGTCGCGACATCATGATCCAGTCGTGGTACGAAGGAGGAGTGTCATTGTTTGACTGGACCGACCCTAAAAACCCAGTCGAAATTGGGTTCCATGATCGAGGCCCTATGCAGATTGGAAATGTTGGCAGTGGCGGAAGCTGGTCAATCTATTGGTACAATGGGTACCTTGTTAACTCTGAGATTTATCGTGGGTTAGATATCCTTGCACTTAAGGCAAATCCATTCCTCACTCAAAACGAGATTGATGCCTCCAAAACAGTGGTCCTAGACTATTTAAATGTCCAAGGACAACCTATGTATGAATGGCCAGCAACGTTTGCACTTGCAAAAGCGTATGTAGATCAATTGGATCGTGATCCAGCAGTATCTGAGGAGATGATTCAAGATTTACGTGCGGGCATTGCTCGGGCAGAAACAAGTGGAGATATGAAGGTGCTTCAAGACTTAGCTGCCAAAGTATCAGCCAATGCATCAGGAGCACATGCAGACAAAATGAGCCAACTTGCAGAAACATTACAAACATTGGCAGGGTAATATCCCAGCAAAAACCTTTTGAACTTAACTAAACCAAACCAAGACCTAATGAAAACCTCTCAATTTACCGCTCTATTTGGAGCAATCATTCTCTTTGTGGCAGCATGCTCTCCACAAGGAAAGGTAGAGCAAATGTCGGCACCCATGCCTGCATTTGATCCTATGCCACTGAGCATGATAGAAGCCCCTTCACCAGATCCACGCGTTGGACTCGCTGGAGGATTATTTGATGCTGAAGAAGCCATTTGGAACCTTGAGCATGTGTCCTTTACACCGCCACCAGAGTCCTTTGTTGGAGAGTGGAACTCAGACTTGGCATTCAAAGGCAATTATGTCATCCAAGGAAACTTCAATGGCGTGATCATTTGGGATATGACCGATCCTACTAGCCCACAACTCGTTAATGACTATGTTTGCCCTGCGTCTCAGAGTGATGTTTCTGTCTATGGAGACCTTCTTTTTGTCTCTGGAGAAGGCCTAGAAGGTCGTCTTGACTGTGGTACTCAGGGTAATGATTCCCGTATTAGTGAAGATCGTTTACGTGGAATCCGAATCTTTGATATCAGTGATATTGAGAATCCTGAGTATGTAGCCAATGTGCAAACATGCCGTGGTTCTCACACACATAGCGTATTAAAAGACCCAAATGACGACGAGAATGTTTATGTCTATGTATCTGGATCGGCGCCAGTTCGTCCAGACGAAGAATTACCTGGCTGTTCTGCTGCACTCCCTGAGGAAGACCCAAATACAGCGCTTTTCAGAATCGAAGTGATTCAAGTACCACTTGACAATCCGCAAGCTGCTGCAATCGTGAACTCACCTCGTATTTTTGATGATCTTGAAGCGCCTCCATCTCACGGTCTTGCCCCAGCAGATCTTGCTGCGATCGAAGAGGCACGTGCTGCTGGTGCCGTCATTGTTGAGTTTAATGGCTCACCTATTGCAATTCCTGACCAGTTCGTTGAGCGTCTTCGTGGCATGTATAAATCAGAACAAGGCATTGAAGGCGATTTGACAGAGGCTCAAGAAGAAGAATTTAGAGCAGGTGTGCCAGATATGGTTGGCTCTATGTTTGGCGGTGCGGATGAATTATCAAATCGTGGTCCAAATCAATGCCACGATATCACCCTATACCCTGAAATCGGATTAGCCGGCGGAGCTTGCGAAGGGTATGGCTTACTTCTTGACATTACTGACCCTACCAACCCTGTTCGTGTAGATGCGGTTGCAGATGAAAACTTTGCGTATTGGCATTCTGCAACCTTCAGCAATGATGGTAAAACTGTTATGTTCACTGACGAGTGGGGCGGTGGAACAGGCCCTAAATGTCGTGACACAGATCCTATGGAGTGGGGTGCCAATGCCATCTTCACCATTGGTGATGACAACAAGATGGATTTCCAGAGTTACTTCAAGATTCCTGCTGCACAAACTACAGAGGAAAACTGTGTTGCACACAACGGCTCGATGATTCCTGTTCCAGATCGTGACATCATGGTTCAATCATGGTACCAAGGTGGAATCCTTGTCTTTGACTTTACAGATCCAGCTAATCCTGTTGAGATTGCCTACCATGACCGTGGTCCTGTAAATCCAGATGAGCTTGTAACGGGTGGTAGTTGGTCTGTCTACTGGTATAATGGCTACCTCATTAGCTCTGAAATCGCTCGTGGGTTAGATTTCTTTGCACTTGAAGCGAGTCCATTCCTCACTCAGAATGAAATTGATGCAGCCAACACTGTGAAGCTTGAGTTCAAAAATGCACAAGGCCAGCCAATGTACAAGTGGCCAGCGTCGTTTGCTCTTGCCAAAGCGTATGTAGATCAATTAGATCGTGATCCAGCAATGTCTGAAGAAATGATTCAAACACTACGTGATGGAATTTACACTGCGGAGATGACAGGTAATATGGATGTACTCATGGATCTAGCGGGTACAGTAAGTGCTAACGCATCCGGTGCGCACGCAGATAAGATGAACAAGCTAGCTTCTACGCTGCAAGACCTTGCCCAAGGATAAGGTCACGCACAATTTGTGGTTTTTCAAAAGGCTGCCCAGTAATGGGTGGCCTTTTTTATTACCCAGCCTTTTTATTAAACCGGCGGTCTGATTTAGTACGTTGGTAAACTTGGGTCTACGTCACGAGACCAACCATTAATCCCGCCAGAGAGATTAAAGACATTCTGAAACCCTTCACGTGCTAGAATTCGAGCAGCTTGACCTGAACGACTTCCCGTTCTACACATCACTACAACCTCTTTGTCTTTGTAAGCATCAATCTCACCAAGACGTTGTTGTAGCTGCCCCAATGGAATTAGCGTCCCATCTAGATTCACAAAATCATATTCATCCTGCTGACGAACATCGAGCAATAGAAAGTCTTCGCTTGCATCCATTTTTTCTTTGAGCTCAACAGCTGTGATCGGTTGCACTGTGGCGGAATCACCGTTTTTCATAGAATTACATCCGGTTGTAATGGCTACAAGCACTCCGATGATCAGTAAGGAAAGAAGAAGATTATTCATGGCGATGACTCTATTTTCGTGAGTTAAAATTTTGTTGATTTAATCTTGGGGTGGCAGAACCCTAATAATATAAAACACAAAGAACCTTTATTTGATAATGTGTCGTTGATGTGTAACATTCCATTTAATCCATGTTTTTAAATCCAACGTCCACATGAAAGTTTTTTCCATACTACTAGGCAGCCTACTTGCACTTGGAGTAAGTCTTCAGCCCTCTTCACTTTTAGCCCAAATTGATCGTGAGGCAGGCCGTGGATTTGCTACACGTTCCGAAGTCATCGGGCAACGAGGCATGGTGGCAACAAGTCAACCTTTAGCCACACAAGTTGGGCTTGATATCTTGAAGAATGGTGGTAATGCGATTGATGCAGCCATTGGTGCCAATGCTGCGATGGGTCTCATGGAGCCTACAGGAAATGGTGTTGGTGGAGATCTTTTTGCCATTATCTGGCATGAGGAGAGTGGTCAGCTGTATGCCCTAAATGCAAGTGGACGCTCACCCCGTGGACTCTCCTATGAGAGGTTGATGGAGATCTTGGAAGAAAAAGACCGAACAAGCATCCCTGGGTACGATTTACTTTCGGTATCTGTTCCGGGCGCTGTAGACGGTTGGTTCGAAATGCACGAACGGTTTGGCTCTGCATCCATGGCTGAGATTTTAAAAGAACCCATATGGTATGCTGAGAATGGATTTCCGGTGAGTGAGGCTATTTCTGGGGCATGGAAGCGAAGTGCACGCTTTTTGAGTCGTCAACCCGGCGCATTCACTGAAACGTTTACCATTGATGGTCGTGGACCCGAAAAGGGGGAGATTTTCAAGAATCCTGATCTGGGGAATACATTTAGACTCTTAGCTGATCAAGGTCGAGATGCCTTTTATCGAGGGGAAATTGCTGAAGCCATCGATGCATGGATGCGTGAAAATGACGGCTATCTTCGATACGAAGATTTTGATCTACATACATCAGAATGGGTCGAGCCTCAAACGGTCAACTATCGTGGGTATGATGTGTACCAAGTGGGTGGCAATGTCCAAGGAACTGCCGTTCTTCAAATGTTAAATATTCTCGAAGGATTCGATCTGTCCGAGACAGGTTTTGCGACTGCAGAGACGTATCATCTACTCATCGAGGCTAAGAAATTAGCCTTTGAAGATCGTGCCAAGCATTATGCAGACTCAGATTTTTATGACGTTCCTTATGATGTTTTGTTGTCCAAGGAGTACGCTGCGGAGCGTCGCGAGCTTATTGGTGACCGAGCACGCAGAGATGTCACGACTGGGGTGGATGTCTTGGAAGATGGCGATACCATCTACCTCACCACGGCCGATCAATATGGCAACATGGTCTCCTTGATTCAAAGTAATTTTCGGGGAATGGGAACGGGATTCGTAGTGCCTGGAACTGGATTTAGTTTTCAAAACAGAGGGGAATTGTTCTCACTAGACCCAGATCATGCCAACGTTTATGAACCTGGAAAACGACCTTTTCATACCATAATCCCTGGTTTTGTCATGAAAGACGGCAAACCCTTGATGAGTTTCGGGAACATGGGTGGTGGGTATCAACCCGTTGGGCATGTCAGTATTTTGACCAACATTATCGACTTTGGAATGAACATCCAGGAAGCGGGGGATGCTCTTCGGTGGGATCATGCAGGATCTACAGAACCGACAGATGGTGTAGATGACTCATTGACTGACGGCGGTCGAGTAAGTATTGAAAGCTCCATCGATTTTGAAATCGTCCGCGCACTAGAGGCAATGGGGCATGATGTGCGTATTGGACAAGGCTTTTTTGGACGATACCAGGCGATCATGAGAGATCACACCTATGGCGTGTATCTTGGGGCGTCTGAATCTCGTGTAGATGGGCAAGCAGCTGGCTATTGATGTGGGACCGGGCGGAATCGAACCGCCGACACATGGATTTTCAGTCCATTGCTCTACCGACTGAGCTACAGTCCCAACATGCCGAAGCAATTGGTCAAGCAAATTACTTGGCCAATAAGGAACACAAATATACGACTTTGTTCCCAATCAACAATTAGGAGGTGAGTTTCACGTCTATGAGGCGCAATTGAAACACTCTCTTCCCGCCAAAATTAGATTCTTCCAATTCCCAAAGGATATCCATAGGGCGTTGCAGTGTCCATGCACGTTGGAGCTTTTCAGCGATACTTCGATTCGAAAAGCTAATTGCTTCAAAAGCCCGGTCAGGATCATCCTGTTGGATCAGCAAACCCTTGCAATGATTGGCGCCAAATCGCACGGGTGCTTTGGCTAACCGAACACTTCGTGAGGCAAAACGAGGTACAGGGTTGTCTGGACCAAATGGCTCCATCTGCCTGTAAAGATTCCAAAACTTAGGGGTGATTTGCTTGAGTTGGAGCTCAGCGTCATACTCATGAAGCTGTTCCGCCGGTTCCATTGGAAGGGCAATCATGGCTTCATTCACCCGTTCTCTAAAACGCTCTATATGTAGTGGGTCAAGGGCAAGCCCTGCAGCCGAGGCATGACCACCATATCGCTCAAGTGTATCAGAAACCTCTTCAAGTAACTTAACCAAATGAATCCCTGGCACAGATCGTGCCGATCCTTTGGCCTGACCATTGAGTTGACTTAATAGAAATACTGGTCGTTGATACTCTTCCACAAGTCTTGATGCTACAATCCCTAAAACACCCAAGTGCCAGTTCTCCCCAAAGAGCACCAATGTAGGATCGTCTTGCATCCCTCTTTGAACCACTTGATCCATTGCCTGCTGAAGGGTTGTTTTATCGGCTAGTTTGCGCTCCTTGTTGATCTGCTCCAACGCCGTGGCTCGAGCCATTGCCTCCTCTTCGCTTTGAGCCATTAGCAACTCTAAGGCAGGAAACGCATTTCCCATTCGGCCGGCCGCATTAATACGTGGCCCCATGGAAAAAGCAATGGTAGAAGAACGGATAAACCCAGGAGTCGCTTTACAGGTCTTCATGAGTGCCTGGAACCCTGGACGAGGATGTTCATTGAGTCTAATTAATCCCTTATGCATCATCCAGCGATTCTCGTCGCGAAGAGACACGATGTCTGCAGAAATGGACACCGCAAGCAAATCAAGCATAGACTCGGTGACACCTTCAGGTTCACCCAAACGTTGTCTTGTTGCGTCAATTAACTTGTAGGTAACCCCCGCCCCAGAGAGCTCCTTGAATGGGTATGGGCAGTCGGATCGCTTTGGATCAAGTACGGCCACAGCTGGGGGAAGTTGTTCACCCGGTTCGTGATGATCACAAATAATCACATCAATTCCAGCGTCCTGGAGCTTTTGCACCTCCTCTACTGCTGTGATGCCACAATCCACCGTGATGACCAGCTGAATCTCTTTTTCAATGGCCTGGTCTATCCCTTCTTGAGTCAGGCCATATCCCTCTTTGAAACGCGAGGGTAGAAAATGAGTCACCGGTACATTGTGACGAGATAGATAGGCATCCATCATGGTCACTGAGGTAGTGCCATCCACATCATAATCACCATACACCATCACGCTCTCCCCCTTCTTAATGGCTCGTAGCAATCGCCCTACGGCAAGCTCCATGTCTTTCATCAAAAACGGGTCATGCCAGGTCGACTCTTCTGGACGAAAGTAGGTTCGAGCTTCTTCAAACGTTGTAATTCCACGGTGGGCCAATAACATGGCCACCTCATGGGTCACATTCAACTGCTGAACAAGATGTTCAAGGTGGGCTTGAGTAGGTGTGGGTTTTGGAACCCATCGTATGGCGGACGCAGTGCTGTTCATAGACTATGGTAAGGTACGATTTTCTACCCCTGGGTTCAGCAGAAAGGTGTAAGTAGAATGAATTATGCCGTACCTTTTGTTCACTAGTCAAAAGAAACTCCTCCATCGATTCAGCGTATCTCATGGCTCAAGACGACTCTCCTTTAGATATTGAAACCTTCAAATTCAAAGATCGACTCATCAAAGGAGTCTCCCCAGAAGGGGATTTTAAAATCAGTGTAGTCAAAACAACCGACACCGTTCGAGAAGCTGTACAAAGACATGAATGTGGTCCATTGGCCGCGATCATCTTAGCAAAAACACTTACAGGTGCTAGCTTGTTGGCGTCGGAGCTCAAGGGTGAAGAACGAGTGCAACTCCAACTAGAGGGAGATGGTCCTCTTGGCTCCGTGATTGCAGAGGCCAATCGCATTGGCGAGGTGCGTGGGTATGTAAAGAGGCCCCAGGCACAACTTCCAGATCATGGGGGTGAACCTCGCTTAGAGGATGGACTTGGCTTGGGGGTGTTAACCGTCATCAAGACTCTTTACAATGAGGCTGAACCCAGGATGAGTACGATCGAGTTGGTTGTGGGTGATGTCACTACGGATATTGCGTATTACATGGTTCAGTCGGAGCAGGTTCACACGGCAATTCGTCTTGACGTGAAGATGGCGAACGATGGCTCCATTGCTCATGCAGGGGGTCTGATGATCCAAAAACTTCCTGGAGCGGATCAAAAGGTAATCGATCACCTTCAAGAGCATCTTAAAACACTTACACCCGTATCAGACAGCTTGGAGGCTGGGCATTATATCGATGGGATTATGACGCAAGCACTAGATGGATTCGCAGTCAAAGAGCTGGACCGACAGCCGGTTGACTTCTTTTGTCGTTGCAGTCGAGATCGATTCCGTAATGGACTCGCCATGTTACCGATAGAGGAGTTAGAGTCTTTAAAAGGAGAGCCCCAAGAGCTTGTTTGTCACTTCTGTAATCAGAAAGAGCTTTTTACAAAGGAAGAGATAGACCGATTAATTCTCGAGGCACGAGCAGCCTTAAATTAGGTGGCTTGGTGAAGCGCTGACTCGTTGCTATTCAGAGTTGCCTCACGGTCGCTATACAGCAAACGACTCTCCGCACCCGCAAGACTCAGACGCATTGGGATTGTTGAATACAAATCCTCGTGCCTGCAACCCTTCAGGGTAGTCTACCACACATTCATGTAGATAGGGTGCATGCTCAGGATCAAGTAAAATCGCGACTCCCTGAGATTCTAATCGGATATCATGCTCTGAAGGATAATCGTACCCAAGCTTATAGCTTAGGCCAGAGCAACCACCACTTTCAACCGCAACGCGTAGAATCAAATCCTCGTCTAGCCCTTCAGAGGCGCGTATTCGTGCCACTTCCTTAGCAGCCCGTTCTGTTAACGAAACTATTGCTTTGGATGGATCCGTTAACGTAGGGTGTTTTTGAAGATCTCCATCTGCGGCGGTCCCTACCCCCTCAGCTACGCCTGCCGCGTTGGTCGAACCCTCCTCCGACTCCTCTTCAACATCCAAAAGAGACGCAATTACGTCATCTAATTCTTCGTCCTTCATGTCCCTGACACTGTTTGGGATTCTTTGTTATCGGATACGGTGAAACAAAAATATTCTTGTTTCTCCCTGAAAAATACGGACAATGTTCCAGTTTTTACCAATGCTGCGAGGGTTCGGCTTGCCATCGTGGCGCTAATGCCAGCAATCTTAGCAAAACCATCTGCTGAAATCTCGCCGTATTCTCTTAAATATTGGAATAAGCGCTGTTCTTTTGGGCCATATTCAAATGTAATCTCCGTATCCCTCGTTTCCATGGCCATCAATCGTAACCGCTCAGGACTTGCTACAACATTCTCTTCGTGCTGCCGAATGAACGCGATGCGTTTCTTCTTTTGCTTCAAAAACACGGGTTTACGCTCAGATTCTGCTACATGCACCAAGAGGATGTCACGCTTTTTTACCTCAATCACCTCAAAACGTACCTGCACGGCAGGCATACACAACTCTTCCGCTCCTTGACGAATCCAAAACTCCTCTTCGAAATAATCACGAATGCCAACTAGCTCCCCATGATCAGAGACTCCGACAAAAATAATTCCTCCTCGGGTATTGGCTAATGCACAAATCTCACGCGCAATCTTATCCGGCGATGGAACTGTTTGCTTAAACTCTATCGTATCATTTTCCCCACGCTCAATCAGCACCTTAATGTCGCTGAGATGCATATTGGAGTAGGGTATGTGGCCTGTGAGATCCATAATACCCTTAACGCCTTACATGTTGATTTCGTTTTTGGGCTCACGGGTCATGAGAGAATCCATGGCCGCACGCGGGTCCAGACCATCAAACAACATTCCATAGACGACCGCAGTAATAGGCATTTCTACATCGTTTTGTTGAGCCCACTGATGTACGGCTCTTGTCGTTTTGACTCCTTCTGCGACCATGTTCATCGACGTAATGATCTCATCAAGGGTTTCTCCGTGAGCAATTCGCCACCCAACTCCTCGGTTACGGCTGTGCTCACTAGAACAAGTCACAATTAAGTCTCCCATACCTGCAAGACCCGCAAAGGTGTCTTGTTGTGCGCCCATGGCTAACCCCATCCGAGTAATTTCATGCAGCCCTCGAGTCATTAGCGCGGCCATGGCATTATCACCTAATCCTAGGCCTGCAGAAACGCCACCGGCGATTGCCATAATATTTTTTACAGCCCCTGCTATTTCAACCCCAATTACGTCTTGGTTCACATACAATCGAAACCTGTCATTGGTAAAGGTATGTTGGACACGAGTCGCGACGTCATTGGAGGAGGACGCTACGACGACTGTTGTGGGTTTTCCTTCCGCGACTTCTTCCGCGTGACTTGGCCCAGACAACACGGCAAGTTGATCGTTAGGGATGACCCCTTGCAGTGTAGTTTCGAGAATCTGTGTCATTCGCAAAAATGTCCCTTCTTCAACTCCTTTGGCTACATGAACAACAATTTCGTGTCCTTTTAGTAGCGGCCTCAACTGGTGAGATAATTCACGCATAGCATGTGATGGGACCGCAATGAGCACAAATTCGACACCTTCCAAAACACTAGAAAGTTGTTTTTCTGCCTTCACGCCTTCAGGAAGTGTTAGCGTTGGTAGATACACAGGATTGCGACTGTTTTGTTGAATTCCTTCAACGATCTCTTCTTCGCGAGCCCACACGCTCACATCTACACCATTATGTGCCAAAACAGCACTTAAAGCTGTTCCAAAACTTCCTGCACCAAGAACGGCGCCCTTCGTAAAGCGTTTTGTAGAGCCTTCCATGGGGTGGGTAACGTTAGAGGTTACTTCGCCTTTCCAAAATTCGGGTCTTGTTTTGCAAGACCAGAAGATGGACGAAATGATTTGACACGGTTTTCTGTACCCGAAAGTAACCGCTCAATATTCGATTTATGCTTGTAGATAATAAACGCAGCAGCAAAGGAGGATAATATGATAATGCTAGGGTCAATATCCCATCCTACAAAGTGCTTGAAGATGATTTGCAACAAGGGGTATGCAAATACTGCTAGCATCGTGGATAAAGAGACGTATCGCGTGGAAAACAAGACAATCAGGAATATGACAACCGCAATACTGATGGAGATCGGTTCAATTCCATAGAGCATTCCAGCAGCAGTTGCGCCACCCTTGCCCCCTTTGAACTGAGCTAATAGAGAGAATGCATGACCCAGTACAGCAAATACACCACAAGCAATGGGCACAAATGCGGTAACATCCCATGCAGGGGGTGAAATAGGTCCAGATCCAAGTTGAAATGCGAGTCTGCTGAGCCAAAAGCTAGCCGTGAATCCTTTCATAAAATCGACGACGAGCACGGTGACGCCACATTGCCACCCAAGAATCCGAAAGGTATTGGTTGCCCCAGCATTTCCACTTCCATGCTCACGAATGTCAATTCCCTGGGTTAGGCGACCCATCCATAGTGATGTTGGGATAGACCCCAACACAAAACTCCCTAACAAAACGATACTCAATGCGAACATGTGAATCCTCCCGATTCAATCGATCGACTAGCTCCTAAATCCGCGCATAAGTGTGGGCTCTTCTCACAACCTATACGTGGCGCTCTGCATGATACGAAGAACGTACAAGAGGTCCACTCTCCACATGCTCAATGCCTAACGCTTCTCCGATCTCTTTGTACTCTGCAAATTCATCCGGATGCACCCAACGAGTCACTGGGTGATGCAATTTGGTTGGCTGCATATACTGACCGATCGTCAATACATCTACCTCGTGATTTACACAATCTTGCATGAGTTCAATGACTTCTTCACGAGTCTCACCAAGCCCTACCATAATTCCCGTTTTCGTGCGAAGGCCTTGATCTTTACAACGCTTCAGTAATTCTAGTGAGCGCTCATATACCGCTTGTGGACGAACATCTCGATACTTCCTTGGAACCGTCTCAAGATTGTGTGATAACACATCTGGTGGGGTATCAATAATGGTTTGTAGTGCCTCCCAGTCACCTTTGAAATCTGGGGTGAGCGACTCAATGGTAACTCCTTCAATCACTTCGCGAAGCAGACGATGGGTTTCAGCGAAAATAGGTGCACCTCCATCTTTTCGATCATCACGATTGATGGACGTCAATACAACATGCTTAAGCTTCATTTTGGCTGCTGCATCGGTGACTCGAGCGGGTTCATCCCAATCTAATTCCTTGGGTGGACGACCGGTCTTCACTGCGCAAAATGCACACGATCTTGTACAAACATCCCCAAGCAACATGAACGTCGCTGTTCCTGCGCTCCAACACTCACCCATATTTGGGCATCTCGCTTCTGAACAAACCGTGTTCAGATTGTGCGTCCGAATCGTTTCTGAAACTTCCTTAAATGTTTCCCCCGAAGGTAGTTTTACTCGAAGCCAATCAGGACGGCGTTCTTGTGAGACAGGGGTATCTAAAATGTTTAACTCGTGTATCATAAGGCACTCTGTCCATGAAATAGATCTACTTGGACATTAAATACGGCTTTCATAGAAGAAACAAGTGGGTCCAGAACCTCGTTCATTTCAACATGACGCCCAATTTCTTGGCTTAGGCTTGTGACATGTTTATCCTTGATTCCGCAGGGAACAATGTAATCAAAATACGAAAGATCCGTGTGGACATTGAGCGCAAACCCATGCATGGTTACCCATCGTGAACATTTGACACCAAAAGCACACAGTTTACGATCTTCAACCCACGTACCGGTGAGTCCTTCAATTCGCCCAGACTCTACCCCAAAATGGCTTGCAGTGTCAATCATCCATTGCTCGAGATTGCGAAGATAGAGATGGATGTCTGTCCCATGATGATCTAAATCAAGGATCGGGTATCCTGTCCACTGTCCAGGCCCATGAAACGTGATATCGCCACCCCGGTCACTCTTTACCCATTCCGCGTCGATGGATGACAGTCGCTCTTCAGACAATAAAAGATGGGCAGCGTCCCCACTCTTGCCCAAGGTATAGACCGGCTGATGCTGTGTGAGTAGCATAATATCCTGCTCTACAGGGAGCTCCTGTGCAAGACTAGCAAATGTAGGGTTGGAAACAAGTAGCCTTTCACGAACTTCATCTAACTCTACCTCTTTGAGTGATCGACTTTTGTCCGACAGCTTTGGTAAGATTTTTGCTCCTTGTAGGAGGCGTTGGAGATCCCATGCCTCATGGTAGGATGAGACCCCAAGGTCAACCCAAGTAACGAGCCTTTGGCTCATAGGCCTCCACCTCTCGGAGAGCCCGCTCCGCGTTAGGCGTGAACAGGCTTTGGTTTGGATCCAAGGTGCACTCCTTCACCATACGCTTCTGCAACAGCTTCCATGATCGCTTCACTCATGGTTGGATGAGGATGTACGGCTTGAATAATTTCATGGCCAGTAGTCTCAAGGTCACGAGCGACGACGGCCTCCGCAATCAATTCGGTAACATGCGCACCGATCATATGACAACCTAACCACTCGCCATATTTTTTATCAAAGACAACTTTCACAAATCCTTCCTCATGCCCAAGACCTGTCGCTTTTCCACTTGCCGAGAATGGGAATTTCCCAACCAGCACATCATATCCCTGCTCCTTAGCTTGTGCTTCAGTCAGTCCAACTGAAGCAACCTGTGGTTCACAATAGGTACACCCTGGAATGTTGTCAGGACGAATTGGCTTGGGCTGGTGGCCTGCTAGTCGTTCAACACATGTCGTTGCTTCGTGAGAGGCTT
>CAJXOH010000021.1 GCA_913057895.1 uncultured Bacteroidota bacterium | reverse complement strand
AATTCGCACAGGCCCAAAGGGTGTCATAGTGCCCACACCCAACCCAGCACCAAACTGCATATCCTCAAGATGAATGTCTTCGAAACTCGACCATACCTGCCCCCCATCGACAAAGATCGCCCAATCCAGTCGGTCCAAAACACCTGGTAAGGGCTGAATTCGTTCGATCCCTCCGACCATCATCGCGCGCCCACCTACAGGAATATATCGGTCAAAGTCATTGTTTTCATCAAAACGAGGCTCTTTGGGGCCTAGTTCATTACGCTGCCAACCACGTACGGTGTGAGTGCCTCCAGCATACAGCTTTAAATCAAGAGGTAATTCAGTTGTGGATGGAGCCCAGAGTCCACCAACGCGTCCTTTTACGACCCAAGCTGCTTCTCGACTAAAAAGGGCCGCTTTTCGATAACGAAATGCCATGGTCGCTTTCTGATAGGTGTAGGTCCCCAACAAAAATGGGCTTGAGATCTCCAAAAACGTTTGGATTCCATTCCATTCACCCGTTGGCTCAAGTGGTAAATAGGTCCCTGTGAACGAGAATGCACTAATATTATAGTTAATGAACGGGTCCTTTGGATTGCCTCTTCCAGCGTCAGATCGCCCTTCATTTGCCGATAACTCGTAGGAAAATATGGCCCTCAGATCACGCCGAAGATCTATTCGAAGGGCCTGAATCACTCCCACCTGGAAGACTTCATAGGAACGTTTTACACCAAAACGGTGAGCCAAAAACGGCGTAATAGAAAACGAGCTTTTTGGCGTGCCCACATAGGGAATGAAGTAGGATGCGTTTAGCTCCTGCTCAAGAAAGGAGGCCCTAGCCATAGAGCTTAGGACATGACCCCGACCATTGGTGTTTCGGTGTTCCCATTGCACCATTCCTCGGAGATATTCCTCCGTGCCCAGCCCAATTGAGGTTTCAAGTTGACGCAGAGGCGCTTCTGTTAGGTCCAAGGTTACAAGGACAGTTGAGTCGGTTAAGGGGCGCATTGGGAAGCGTGCTTGCTCAATAATAGAGTGACGTTCAAGGCTTTCCTTGGAATCAAGCAGTTCTCTTAATGTCAGGGATGTCCCTTTGAGTAGATTTGCATCACGCGTGATGATTTTTGGGTTCAACGTCTTGAGGCCCACAATCGACAAGGAATCGATCTTTGTTCTAGCTCCAGGGGTGAGCACGATGTCAAGGCTCACCTGCCGTTTCTCTTGGTCAAGCTGTTCCGTAAAGGAGGCTGTGCCAAAAAAATACCCCTTCTGCATCAGGAATTGACTCAACGCTTGTTGGGTCTGCCATAAAGCACGTCTCTGATAAATATTCCCTGGTTTAATGCTGAGTCCATCGACTAACTCACGATACTCTCGTGAGTCTGCAAGCGATGAAGCAAGGTCTGGGTCAGCCTCAATGGTGAGAAGCCAGTCATCCACTCGATAGATGGGCCCCTCCCGTATCACTGCTTTGAGCCAATACGATTCAGACTGCTGCTGAATCACTTCAAGGGAGACCTCCGCGTCTAAGTACCCTCTTTCTTGATAAAATCGCTCTAACGCTTCTTCGTCACTGATTCGAAGTGATTCATGAAACACTGGATACCGAGCGTATGAACTCGATTCCAAGACTCTATCTAGCCACCCTTGGGGGCTCAATGTCATTTGCTGGGACAGTAGCCAATCACTAAACGTTGTATTACCGATGAAAATGACTTGAGTCACTTCCGCTTTGGTTGATTGAGAAAGCGAGGGCGTGGGTGACCGTTCGGGCGTTTGCCCTAAAACGTGCAGAGACATGGGGCTCACAATCCAGAGCAAGATTGATGCGGAAATCGTAGTTTGAATCCAGTACCGATAGACTGTCTTGACCCCCATCACATGCTTGCTTGGTTTTCCCATCCTACTCGTAACGGACTTTGGCTTCTCTTGAGTGTCCTGTTTTTAATTGCAGGGTGTAAATCCGCAGAATATAGAGCCTATGTCTATGATCCTATTGGAGCTACACTAACGGAAGATAAGCCTTTGGACCCGTATCACCGACGGACAATTGGCTTTGCCGAGGATGGAGTATGGTTTACCAATGAGTTTGACGGAGCGAGATTGAATGACGTCGTTCGCGTCTCCCCGTTTGTTTACGAGCTTACGATCTCCGCAGAGAATACACCTATTAATAATAGTGCGTGGTATGGATTTGTAGTGGCTCGCGGTGATGCGCCATGGATGCATGGCTCGGGTGATGGCAAGAGTGTTGACGGGGGTGTTGGTCAAGAGTTTGGCGAGGGTGATAGTCGGGTTGATAGCCTTGAGCTGACTCTTCACTTACGTTACGAGGGTGGTACGCATCGGTACCCACCGAAACTCATGGAACGTGTCGGTGAGAGCTTGACTGAAGGTATGGGTTCGGGTTCTACATACTCCTATCGTCAAATTGACTCTATTCAAACCATGAAAATTATGCCAGAGGGGGAAAATATTCATGGTTTAAAACTACGCTTTTCTGTAGGGACAAACCCCGTGCTAATTACCGCACAACGATTGGAAACCTCTCACTCGCTCCAAGACACCTTGCAAGCTTGGGCGGCTCGTTACCCTTCCGTACATGTAGATACTGCAGGATTTTCTTCAGAAAATAGACCCATTCCTGGTCTCATTATTTCTCAAGACACCCAAATCCAACGGCCTACACTGATGGTTATCGGTCGCCAACACCCTCCTGAGGTGCCAGGATATGAAGTAATGCGCTCTTTTTTACATCGTTTTGCTAGCAATGATTCTCTGGCTAATGCATTTAGGGAGGCTTTTCATGTTGTCGCCCTACCCATGGCCAATCCAGACGGCGTGGATCGAGGTCACTGGCGACACAATGCTCGGGGGGTAGACCTAAACAGGGATTGGATCAATTTTAATCAACAAGAAACACAGGTGGCGCGTCGTTATTTCCAGGAGAAGGCTGCTTCCCTGGGACAGCCTATCTATGCTATCGATTTCCATTCCACTCAAATCCATTTGATGTACCCTATCGAAGAATCTGTTGCATTGGATGGACCTGCCATCTCAACACCTTGGTTTGACCATTTATTAGACCCAGAAACAGGGTATCCGTTTGAGGTTGCTATCGAGCCCTTTGACACATCTGGCCCCGTTGCAAAGAATTGGTTTTGGCGTGCGTTTGGCATTGATGCTCTCACCTACGAAGTGAGTGATCTTTCTACTCCAGAGCAAAACGACACCGCTGGTGAGATTGCTGCAGAATCTTTGATGAAAACGCTTTTGACCTCGTTGGAATCGTTAAACTCCCTCAATTAATTCATTTAACCCTCAATTATGATCCTTTTTCAACGCACACGACAAGGCGCACGTCGCAATGAACGCTCAACTCAAGACACTAGCCGCCATCAACACACTGGCCAGCACCCAGTACAGTTGAGTGTGATGTGGGTTATGCTTGCAACCCTATTCCTATCTAGTTGCATTCAAGAACCCACGGAATCGTTTAGAGATCTAAGTGTGACCCTAACAGATCATCGTGGGCAAACAGTGACATTTCCTGATGATTACCTTGGCTCACCCATGATGATTGGCTACGTCTACACCAATTGCCCTGACATTTGCTCCCTGATTACCGCGAATGTCAATCAAATTGAAGGGCTTGTCCGAGACTCTAATCCTGAGTTGGCCGATCCGTCGTCAGAGAATCAACCTTCCTATATCATCATGACCTTCGACCCAGCGCGTGATACGCCAGAGCAAATGGCAAAGTACGCAGCGAGCTTTAATATGGCCGACGAGCCTTTCCATTTTTTGACTGGTGATTCAACAGCCATTCAAACCGTCATGGAACGTATGAGGGTGCGGACAAGTGTGAGTTATGATACTGTCAGCGCTAGTGGAGAGCGAGTATACTTCTTGAGCCATTCTGATAAAATCTATCTTCTGGATGAAGACGCTTCCCTCGTGTATGAATATGGTGGAAGTATGACGACGCCTACGATGATGGCGGAGGACCTTTCCAACGAACTTTGACGTGAACCTTCTAGTACAAACACCCTGACTATTCCCAATTAACCCATTATCCTTTACCCATGAAAACATTCTCGTTCCTCACACTCTTGGGATCACTCCTATTGCTAACAGCATGTCAACCAAGTGGTTCTGAAAAGGCCGATCCAACGCCCGAAACTGCGGAGACCCCCATAGAAATCACGGAAAATGCATTTGTTGTTGACGGCGCTTGGGCTCGTGTAGGCATGCAAGGTGGCATGAGCGCGGCATATTTCACCATTGCTAATGGGTTGGGTGAAGATGATGTCTTGGTGGGCGCCAGCTCATCGGTCGCTGAGGCTACAGAAGTGCATGAGACCTACGATGCAGGTGAAGGGATGATGGGGATGCGCGAGAGGACCTCATTACCTATCGCCGCAAATTCAGTGACTGAATTCAAGCAGGGTGGGCTTCATGTAATGTTCTTGCGTTTGACCGAAGAGCTAGCCGAAGGGGATGAAGTCCAATTCACTCTACAGTTTGAAAAAGCTGGCGAAATCAGTGTTACGGCTCCCGTCCGAATGCGCTAGGGTAATGCGTCAATGTGACACCTCGCCGTGATGCGCTAGTACGACGTGCTTGGGTGGGTCTTTTGACGGATTCCCCAAGCAACCCCAATGGTGGATAACAAAACCAAAGAGGTAGCCAGAAACGCAGACTCTGGAATCCACCCATAAAAGAGACCGCCCCACGTTGGCCCTATCATACGACCGAGTCCCGAAAAGCCCTGGGCAGTTCCCATGATTTCACCGACTTGATCCTCTCTTGCCTGCTTGGAGATAAGACTTGTAATCATTGGGGTGTTGAGGCTTTTACCTAGTGCAAGAAGTCCAAGGGCTAAGGTTAATTGGACAATGTTTGCACTCAAGGCAATGGCTGCGAGACCTAGCACCATGAATATATTGCCTACCAAAAATAGACTCCCCTCTCGAAATCGTTTAGTAAGGGGTCTAATGAGTCCACCTTGGACAACCACAGCAATCATTCCAATGTAGAAAAACTGAATCCCTACGTCCTGAGGTGCTAGCCCAAACTTCGCTTCCGCCAGAAGAGGAAAGGCGGCATAAAGACTTGCCTCACCAAAAGACAAAAGAAGGTATGTGACCAGTAGTGGGATCAGGTAGCCCCCCGTTTGTCGCTGTTGATCCATGAGTTGACGCCAAAATCGAGGAGAAAAAACGCTTGGCCGTGGGCGAAATGATGGTGCCTCGGAAGAGCGCTTGACTGGCGCAGTCTCTGGAAGAGCCAACAAAACCCACACAAAACTAACTGCCGACATAATCGCAGCAACGAGTCCAGGCAACCCAAAAGGTGTTGAAACGAGGCTTGGCAAGAACGTGTTGGGCGCCCATTGAGATGCGATTGATGAAGCCCATTCCAAGACGCCTGGGCTGGCGAGGCCAGATGCCATGGCTGGACCCAAGACAAAACCAATGCCAAAAGCGGCTCCAATGAGACCCATCCCCGCAGCTCGTTGATCTGCTGGAGTAGAATCGGATATCGCTGCTTGCGCTGTGGAGATATTTCCACCCATGATGCCTGCTAGGATCCTTGACGCAAAGAGCATGGCCAATGACGTAGAAAACGCAAAAAGTACATACGCAAGCATGGCCCCAAACGTACTCATCATCATGATGGGTCGTCGACCAACCCGATCTGATAAACGCCCCCAAAGTGGCGAGAAAATGAGTTGCATCAACGAAAACACACTGAACAACGCGCCAGTGATCCACGGAGACGCTTGGAATTCCTGCGCAAAGAAAGGCAGTAGTGGCAGCACAATCCCAAACCCCATTAAATCAATCACAACGACCAAGAATATGGCCCCTAGTGTACGCTTGGAGGCTTTGCGAGGCTTTGGTTGATCGCCTAGGGAAGACGGATTGGGCGAGGGATGAGTTCCCGAGGATTGTGTGGAGGCGTTCATACCTTAAAATACCATGTTTACTACCATGTTTGACAACGGATCACGATAGAGGTAATATCGTTTTATGACAAAAACGACCTCGCCGACTGTTTGGGTTTTGGGCGCCTCCTCAGGAATTGGGAAAGCGGTAGCTATCGCATATGCCAAAAAAGGCGCTTCATTGGTTCTTTCAGCTCGTAGAGTCAACGATCTTGAGCAAACTCAGCAAGAGTGCAAAGCATTTACCGATCACGTATGGGTCGAACCCTTAGACTTAGCAGAACCTTCAAGTCATCAAACTGTCACAAAGCGAGTTGAGGAGCACCTTGGCCACCTTGATGTCTTGTTCCATAGTGGTGGGATCACGAGCCGTACTGAGGCCTCCGAAGCAACAATGGATGTAGAGCGAAGGATGATGGAGGTCAATTATTTTGGGGTAATCTCTATCACAAAAGCAGCCATGCCCATGCTTGAGGCGGCAAAGGGGCATGTTGTCGTAATTACCTCTGTGGCTGGCAAGCTAGGGACACAATTTCGAAGCTCATATGCAGCGAGCAAACACGCACTCCATGGATGGTTTGATTCCTTGCGCTTAGAAATTGAGCCCAAGGGGATGCATGTGACCTTGGTGTGTCCCGGCTATATCGCAACGCCATTGACCGTCCATGCACTTACTAATGATGGGTCTGCACTGGGAGAAATGAGTGACAAACAAACCAAGGGGATGCCGGCGGATGTGTTTGCGGCAAAATTGTTGAAAAAACTACCCTCAAAGCCTCATGAAGTGATTATTGGTGGGACAGAGGTTATGAGTATCCGGCTAAAGCGGTGGGCACCAGCATTGCTACATGCGATTCTGAAACGCTCCAAAGTGACCTAATTCCCTAATTTTGACTTCGAGATGATACTCTCTGCCAAAGATCCCACTTTTGAGGTCACTCAGTTGCCAGCTCTACCCCCAGCGAAGACCGTGCTTATGGTGCGACCCACCTATTTTGACGTTGAGTATGTCATTAATCCACACATGGAAGGACAAATCGGAACCGTGGATCAATCACGTGCGATGGATCAGTGGCAAGCAATACACGATACGTTGGTCTCCTTAGGACTAGACGTGAAGGTGCTGGATGGGGTGGAAGGGCTCCCAGATATGGTCTTTTGTGCCAATCAATCCCTTCCATATATCAATCAAGAAGGGGACCCCCATGCTGTAATGAGCCATATGCATAGTCACCATCGAGCCGATGAAGTCAATCACATTGCACAATGGCATGAATCACGAGGAGTGGCGACGGTCGACCTTCCTCAAGCAGGTGATTTTGAAGGAATGGGCGATGCCCTTTGGCACCCAGGACGTCGATTGCTTTGGGGTGGGTATGGATATCGAACAGATCTGAGCATGTATGAGGCGATTTCAACGTTGGTAGATGCACCCGTAGCGGTTTTAGAGTTGGTGGATCCTTCATTTTACCACCTTGATACCTGTTTTTGTTTGCTAAACGAGTCAAGCGTGATGATCTACCCACCTGCATTTACCTCGCAAGGACTCGAATTGATTGAGTCGATGTTTGATCGCGTCTTCCACATCGGTGAAGAGGACGCGATGGAACGCTTTGCCTTAAATGCCTTCTGTCCAAATGGACGTGATGTTTTGTTGCAATCAGGGTCCTCTGAAACGATTTCAACACTCCAAAGCGCCGGTTTTGTAACGCACGAACATGACACCTCAGAGTTTATAAAAAGTGGTGGTTCTGTATTTTGTATGAAACTCCAAACTTGGGCCTAAATCCACCAAGACTCAACGTTATGATTCGACTCATTGCCTCCTTCCTTTTACTGATTGCTATGACCATCCTTTTGGCCAATCCGTGGGGTCAAATACCTGCCTTGGGTCCGATATTTCATCCAGTCACGGGTGTATTAGCCAATGCAGACAAGGTATCAGCCCCAGCCGAGCTCACCTATACATTGGATGGTTTGGAGAATGAAGTAGAGGTTTGGATTAATCATCGTGGTGTGCCTCATGTGTTTGCTGAAAATGACCCTGATTTATACTACGCTCAAGGATTTATCACCGCAAGGGATCGTTTGTTCCAATTAGAATTACAAACCAAAGCTGCGAATGGTACGCTCCATGAGTGGTTGGGCGAGGATGTTTTGGCCTATGATAGAACGACGCGGCGCATTGGGATGACCTATGGAGCGGAACAAACCCATGGGGAGGTGGTTGGGTCTGAGATGGAGCCATTACTACAAGCCTATTCCGAAGGTATCAATGCATGGATAGGCAAGCTTCGTCCCTCTGATTATCCATTGGAATATAAATTGCTTGGCATAGAGCCTGCCCCATGGGAGCCTATCCATGTGAGTAACTTTTTGATGGCGATGACCCGCACCTTGGCAGGTGGAAGTAATGATTTAACGGCCACCAATACGATGGCTCGTTTTGGGCCAGACTTTATGGACAATTTTGTGTGGGGAGAGAGCAAATGGGGCGATCCATTCATTAGCCCAGATCGCTCTTGGTCCTTCAACCCTATTCGTAAGGAAGCCCCTGATGCCCCTTTTAACCCCGATTGGGTCAACGAAATTGAGCCTTATCAACCTGTACCAGGAATCGGGTCCAATAACTGGGCGTTGAGTGGCTCAAAAACGGCCAGTGGGCATGCGATGCTTGCAGGAGACCCTCACCTTAATCTCACACTCCCGTCCATCTGGTATGAAATGCAACTTTCTGCTCCTGGTGTGAATCGGTATGGTGTAACCTTTCCGGGCGCACCCAACGTGATCATGGGATTTAGTGAGGCAACCGCATGGATGAATACCAATACGGGGGCTGATGTGCAAGATTGGTATGTGATCACATACAAAGATTCAACCCGTCAAGAGTATCTGTTTGAAGGAGAATGGCGAGAGATCGAGACTAGGTTGGAGCACTATGAGTGGCGTGATGGGCGAACGGTACGTACGCTTGTTGATACCGTTCGGTACACGCATCATGGACCCGTGGTGTATGATCGACAATTTAAGGGAGCTGGGGACGCAAGAGCCGCCTATGAGGGACTTGCCATGCGTTGGATTGGCCATTATCCATCCAATGAGGGATGGGTCTATCATAAGCTGAACCGTGCAACGACAGTTGAAGAATCGATTGAGGCGCTCTCCACATTTAAGGCACCCGGTCAGAATTATGCGGTTATCGACTCAACAGGGACTATTGCGATGGTCGTTGCCGGTAAACTCCCCGTCCGATTTTCGGGCCAAGGATTTACCTTGAGTGATGGAGCTTCTGCAGACTATGAGTGGGACCAGTGGATTCCTTACGAACACATGCCTTTGGAGGTAAATCCTGAACGTGGCTATGTCGCTTCCGCGAATCAGTGGGTGGTAAATGAGGCGTATCCTTATGACATAGGCAACCGGTTTGCTGCCTTTGAACGTGGAAAACGTCTTGATGATGTCCTTACGGAGGCCTCTGATTGGACACTGCAGCAGATGATGGATTTACAACTCGATAATGCAAATTACCTCGCTGACGTGGCTATGCCTTCGGTATGGGGTGCCCTTGAGTCTCAGCGTGAGGAGTTGAGTGAGTTGGAACGAGAAGCCCTGGATGCTTGGCTCAACTGGTCCTTACAGAATGATGCAAATGAAATGGGGCCTAGCTTGTGGAGTCGATTTTGGCCTGCATTCCGAGATGCTGTGTGGGCAGATGAGTACGATGAGGTCGATGTGCCTATGCTTCGACCCACTCGTGATTTAACAGCTCAATTATTGGTGGACAATCCAGAATCAAGTTTTTTTGATGATGTGAACACGCCGGACCGGATAGAATCCTCGTCCGATCAGGTAGTTCATGCATTCCGGGAAGCCGTACAGTCACTCTCCGAAGACGCAAAGGAGGGTAATCGTGAGTTTGGGCTGAACCCTGAGGACCCTAGTACGTGGCTTTGGGCCTATTTTGGCAATGTACATGTGCCTCATCTGGCCCAAATCGAGGCGCTTGGCCGTTTTCATCTTGGCTCAAGCGGTGGGGATGAGTCCGTAAATGCTGTGGATGAAGATAATGGCCCATCCTGGAGAATGGTGGTTGAGTTAACACCAGAAGGGCCTGAGGCTTATGGTGTTTTTCCAGGTGGTCCTTCTGGAAACCCTGGAAATGCGCTGTACGACTCCGATATTGATCGATGGGCAGAGGGTGGGTATCACAAGCTTGAGCTCTTACAGGGTCCACCCTCAGAAGAGCAAGTCCGTTCGGAAGGGTGGCGGCTCATCACGTTACTCCCCTCAGGTGTCGAGTAAATTGGCTCGTCATCCTTTACAGGTTTTCTGAACGGTTTCAGACCTAGGGTTGTTTTTGATGTCATATTAATAGACCTATGGCATCAGCTCCACACATAGAAGGGATTCATCATATTTCAGCGATTTCTGGATCGCCAAAGGTGAACTATGATTTTTACACCCAAATCATGGGGTTACGGTTTGTCAAAAAAACGGTCAACTTCGATGACCCTTTTACCTATCACCTCTATTATGGAAATCACCAGGGGGCACCTGGCAGCACGATCACGTTTTTTCCATGGGCACATGTTGTTCAAGGATCCCCTCAAACTGGGGAAACGACAGCAACGGCCTATGCCATCCCATTTGATGGACTGGAAGAATGGGTGTCCCACTTCGCGGAACACAACATTAGAATTGACGGTCCTTTTGAGCAATTTGGCCAAAAGACGCTGATCGTTCAAGATCCAGATGGACTGCAAATCCAGCTTATTGAAGACGCAGGTGTGACTGGGGTTCCGGATCCACATCTAGACATTCATCATGAAGCATCCGCTATTCGAGGATTTTTTGGGGCCACCCTAGATGTGGCAGACATTGGGCCTACAGCGGAGCTCCTACAAACATTCGGATGGTCATTCGACGCGGAAGAGAACGGTATTCACCGTTACCGAGCCCCTGGTGAGCATGGGATTGGGAAAGTGGTAGACGTCGTCCAACAAAAGCATGGAGAGGGTCGTTTTGGGAAAGGCACGATCCATCATATTGCGTTTCGAGTCCCTGATAAGGACGCTCAAGAAGCATGGGCTGAGGAGCTTGTTCACATGGGATTTTCGCCGACTCCTATTCAAGAGCGATTTTATTTCAAAGCCATTTACTTTCGAGAAAAAAATGGCATCCTCTTTGAGTTAGCCACCGATGAACCAGGATTCACTGCAGATGAATCGATTGAGGAGCTTGGCACATCACTCAAACTTCCTGCATGGTATGAGCCTCACCGTGCTCGTATTGAGGAGGCCCTTCCAATCTTAGAGCCGTCTGCGAACCAACCTTCTGTTGTGTCTACAGGTAGCCGAAAGCCCTGATTCCCACTCTAACTAACGCAGGACGAATGGATCTATTAGGTCTCTCACCCCCTTCGATTCACCCTCATGAAACGATGCCAGCACACTACTCCGGTGTGCCACTATCAGAAGCTGAATCGGCACTGATCCTTCTTCATGGTCGAGGAGCAACCGCCGAAAGTATCGAACCTCTTTCACACCATTTAGGAGTACCCAAAAATTGCGCGGTTATTTGCCCACAGGCTGCCAATAATACATGGTATCCATATTCGTTCATGGCACCCCGTGAAGACAATGAACCCTACCTAACTTCCGCGCTTATGGTGATCCAGCGGGTACTCTCTGAAGCGTTGGATCAGGGTCTCGACGCAGATCGTATTATACTCTCTGGATTTTCACAAGGGGCATGCCTCGCAAGCGAAGTGGTTGCTAGACTTAGTCAACCAATCGGGGGGCTGTTAGCCTTCAGTGGAGGGGTGATTGGGCAGGACATTGATCCTGAGCTCCTGCGAAATGGCGAACCCTTGAGCGGAATGCCTGTGTTTTTGGGTTGTTCCAATATTGATATGCATATCCCTGAAGAACGGGTTCACGACACTGCCTCTCTATTGCAGCAACTTGGTGCATCTGTGGATTGCCAAATATATCCTGGCATGGGACACACCATCATTGCTGATGAATTGGAGAGGGCTAGTCTGCTACTCTCAAAACGTTTAACTTAATTCCTCATTAAGCCCTGATGAAATCCTTATTCCCGCATACCAATCCATCGTTTTTAACGCTCCTCTTGCTAGCGTCTATCGGCTTGCTATCGCTAGGCGGGTGTGCAGAGTCTTCCACGTCGGATGTCGTAGAGGAGCCAGACCCATTAGACTGTCTAGATGGAATGGCCGGTAATGGCGTCTATCCATGCTCCAATATTCATTACAGAGCCTATCTTTCGCTTGGGGAGCTCAATGAAAGTGACCAGAGGGCGAATGATATTTGGGGGTGGAAAGACCCTCAGACCGAAAAAGAATATGCATTAGTTGGTCTCACTGATGGTGTAGTCATTGTTGATGTAACCGATGCAAGAGAACCTGTTTATGTAGGTAAGCTTCCTGAAGCTGATATCGTCGCTATCGCAAAAGATCACTCCAACTCTTCAGGCATTCCCTCATCGAGTACTCCTTTGGCCAATCAAGATCCCCGAATGGCCTTCCATGATGATCAAGACGGTGGAGAAGGAAAAGGTGCATCAGCTTGGCGCGACATTAAGACCTACCAAAACACCATGTATGTGGTGACGGATGTAAATCCACGCGGTATGCAGGTGTTTGATCTGGAGAAACTTCGAAACGTGCCAAAAAGTGCAATGCCCGTCACCTTTGAGCATGATGCTCATTACACCGAATTTGGTGAGGCGCATAATATTGCCATTAATGAGGAATCAGGCTATGCCTATGCCGTTGGATCAACCAAGGGGCGTACCTGTGCAACCAATGGCGGCTTGCACATGATTGATATCCGAGATCGTTTGAATCCGGTGTATGCAGGCTGTCATTTGGAACTTGAAGCGGGGGGATATATCGCTCCTGGGTATATCCATGATACACAATGTGTGATCTACGATGGGCCTGATGCACGCTATCAAGGTCGGGAAATCTGTGTAAGCTCTGCTGAGTTGCGAGTTTTGGTAAGTGATGTGACCGACAAAGAGAACCCTCAAACAGTAAGTGTATTTGAGTATTCAGGAAACCGCTATGCGCATCAGGGATGGTTTTCAGAAGATAAACGTGTGTTTTTCTTAAACGATGAGTTGGACGAGATCCGCAATGGTCATAACACTCGTACGTACATCCTAGATATGACCAATTTGGAGGAGTTGCGCGTCGATAGTTACTATCAACACAATACACATTCCATAGACCACAATAATTACGTGGTGGGCAACCGATTGTATCAAGCCAATTATCTCGCAGGCTTACGTGTCCTTGACATTACTGTACCCACGGGAAGCTCTATCACAGAGGTAGGGTACTTTGACACAACACCTAGCATAACGGAGATCGAATTTGACGGTCTTTGGTCGGTATACCCATGGTTTGAGGATGGAAAGATTGTCGTATCTGATATTTCACAAGGACTCTTTGTCCTGGAAATGGATGAATAAAGGCGGGTTACGGCCCCAATCTGGTGTAAGCTCTTGTTTTATTTGAGAAACCTAGCCATTACTCGTAATTTTGCCCATCGCTTAGGACAAAATTCCTGCGCTCTCTTTTCTATATAGTTTTCCTCCCCTATGGATTTATTTGACAAGCTTGTAGATCGTCCCGGGCCTCTTGGCTCATTCACAAAAGACGGCTACGGGTACTACACGTTTCCAAAGCTAGAAGGCCCTATTGGCCCAGAAATGACATTCCAAGGCAAAGATATGGTCGTTTGGAGTGTAAATGACTACTTGGGCCTTGCCAACCGCCCGGATGTTCGCAAGGCGGATGCTGATGCAGCGGCAGAGTTTGGGTTTAGTAACCCTATGGGTGCTAGACTCATGACTGGGAACACAGATGAACATGAAGAGCTGGAAAAAGAACTCGCAACGTTCATCCACAAACCGTCAGCGCTCCTCCTTAATTTTGGGTACCAGGGCATCATGTCTGTGGTCCATTCCTTGGTAGACCGCAATGATTTTTTGATTTATGACGAACTGAGTCATGCATGTATCGTGGATGGAAAGCAGTTAGCCATGAGCGATAAGAGCGTCTTTAAACATAATGATCTCGAGAGTCTCGAGAAGCAGCTTCAGCGTGCAGTGAAACGAATGAAGCCCAACTCTTCCATTCTTGTCGTTACAGAAGGAGTATTTGGGATGACAGGAGATCAGGGCAGGCTTAAAGAAATCATTGCGCTCAAAGAAAAATATCCGTTCCGCTTGTTGGTCGATGATGCACATGGATTCGGAACCTTAGGTCATGATGGATCAGGTGCTGGCACCGAACAAGGTTGTATGGAAGGGATTGATGTCTACTTTGGGACGTTTGCCAAATCTTTGGCCTTAATTGGGGCGTTTGTGGCCACGGAACCACATGTTGTGGAGTTCATGAAGGCCAATCTACGCAGCCAGATCTTTGCCAAGTCGTTGCCACGTGCACTTGTACGGTCTGCTCGGAAACGCCTAGAGATCATCAAGTCTCACCCAGAACTTCGCGAAAAACTATGGGCAAACACCAATGCTCTCCGAGACGGACTTCGTGAAATTGGGTACAACGTCCTTCCATCTGAGAGCCCCGTGACACCGGTTCTCACTCAAGGAAGTACAGATCTATGTACCAATATCATGAGCATCATGCGAGAGGAGCATGGGATTTTTGTGAGTGGGGTTACCTATCCAGTCGTACCAAAAGGGATGGTAATTATTCGACTCATCCCAACCGCTGCGCATGAGCCTCATCACATAGAGAAGACTCTGGAAGCGTTTAAAGCCATTTCAGAGATGGTTTTTGAGGAAGCTGCCAAGTTGCAAGCGCAGCCTGCCTAGCATCTCGCTAGGTTTTAGCCGCCAAACATCTTCTTAATCGTACCGAAGAGACCCCCGGACGATTTTGATCCCTCTTTCCCACCATCAAGACGGTCAAAATTGGCTCTTGGTAATCCATACGGTGTTTTTGGTTTGTCCGATCGCTTACCTTTACCACGACCTTTTCCTTGAGCGTTCTTTTGACCACCCCTCCCGTGTTGCGAGGATCCTTTTTTCCCTTTCTGAGTAGACCCTGAGGGATTCCCCTGTGATTTTTTACCGCCTCGTTCTCCTTTGTTTGATCGTTTGGATTTCGAGTCCTTAGAGGGTGAGTCAGTCGACCCATTCTTAGTTCCCTTAGAAGACTTAGATCGATCCTTGGTTCGTTGTTCTTTTCTTCGATCGAGTAGCTCCACAGGTTTTAACTCACTTAGCCCATCTAATACCAGTGGCGTGCACTCCAAACCAGAGTCTTCTTTGAATGTCTCAAAGGACTCTTTTTCCTTCTCTTGAATCAGAAATAAAACCTCTTGAGGAGACTCTGACCACTGAATCAATCGCATATCATTCATGAATGTATCCTTGGATCGAGGCAACAAGGTGTAAAGAGCACGCGTGACCTGCTTTAGAGGCTCTTTGGCCTTGAGCCTGCCCCCAATGATCGCCGTATTCACTTCACCTGACTGAAACCTATTTAATCGATACTCATAGGTGGATCGTCTAAGTTTCGAGTGAACAGAAATCACTCCTAAATCTGCTTCACGAAGCTCTTTGAATAGAGCATCTGCCTCTGCAGGACCTTGACAAAAAACAACCACACGATGTGATGGCGACTCCTTGATTCGTTTTACCACCGTAGCCAATGGAAGATCATTAGGAATCATTGCACGCTTCAAAAGCGGGGTAATGACATCCATGAGTGCCGTATGGTCTTCTTCGCTTGGAGCATCCGCTGTTTTGGTTACGCCTGCCGTATCTGCGCTGGTTTTATCCTGTACTTCTTGATCCTCTTTTTTGGGCTCCGTTTCTCCCTTTGAAGAATCAGGCTCTGGCTTGGTTGGTGTTTCTGGAGCGGCCGTTGCTGGGACCACTGGTTCTAGCCCTTCAATGGGTGGATCAATGCCAATATGATGTGGCTCACGCGCCCAGGTTAGCACTTCATGGCGAAGCGCTACAGTCGCTTTTTTACCAAGCTGTACAACCCGTTGCTTGGGAGAAAGTATTCGAGGGAAGATCGCTTTTACATCCTCTAGTGAGTCCATTTTATGAGCACCCATCATATAGAGAAGGTGTAGATCACGGTATAGCGTGCGATTCGCCTCCAGTGCTTCCTTTAAAACAGCTGGGGTTCCAACGATAGCGTGAGGCGCTTTCCCAATAATATTGGAGACTTTTTGTGCCTCCATATCTGCTAGGATTGGCTCAGCATCAAAGGCAATTTGCTCACCTAATTTTCGTAGAAATGTGACGACTTTTTTAACACGCGTTTCATCGTTACACAACACAAGGATGCGTGTTCCATAACCAAGTGTGCTTTTTGAGAGCTCATTCATCGTCCAGATAAATGGCCCTTTTTCTGCGTGGTCTTTTTGAGTAGAAGCGATAATGAGGTCTTGCCCAGTTGAACAAAGTTTCAACACCTCTTTCAGCTCGGGCGTTGGTTCACTAAGCTGTACGTCAGCAAGCCCCTTTAATATGGGTGCTTTAAATCGAAATGAAGTATATGACACGGTATATATGAGTTTGTGCTCATCTACACCCCGTTATCAGAAGTTGAAGGGCCCTTTGGCGTAGCTCCTTGTGAACTAGCAGACATAAATTCTGGAGGGGCCTCATTCAGCGTATAAAAACGGGTTGTTGGATAAGCGAAGTCTAAGGTTGGATCGGCGTTGAATCGATCTAAAATCTCTTCCCAAAAATCCTCCGCCATTTTGCGGCGTCTTCTTGGGGCAGACAAATATCGAACCGTCAGCCGAACCCCAAAGTCTGTTACATCGGTATAGACAATGGGCGTTAAATGTGTAAAATGTATGAGATATGAATCGGATGCTCGGCGTAACTCTTTTTCAGCGGTTGGCTTAAAATCGGCCATCAATCGATCCGCAACATCCTGCAGAACTGATTTGGCCTTTTTCCAGTCACTTTCGAATGTGACAACCACTGCGATTTCATTCCAAATAAACTCGAAATCTGAGGTATAGTTGAAGATGTTCTCCCGAAATACTCTCTGGTTTGGGATGTGGATCACACGTCCTGTGCTTTGATCCGCTTCCACCCAGTTGCCTATTTCGAGGAGTGTAAACTTCATCATCCGGATATCAATAACGTCTCCTCGTACATCTCCTACTTGTATACGATCGCCAACGGTAAATGTTCGTTGAGTGATCAAAAAAAGCCACCCCGCAAAATCACTTACAGGATCTCGTAAGGCAATTGCCAGACCTGCAGACAATAGACCAAAGAACGTGGCAAGAGACCCTATTCCATCAAACCAAATTTGAATGATGAAAACAAAGGTGAGAAATGTAAGAATAGTCCCAAGGTTCTTCCGCCAGCGATAGCGCTCTGTTGCATCTTCTACCCGATTAGAAAGAAAACGGACGACTACGCTTCGTAATGCCCAGAAGATTGCAATAACCGCAAACGTTTCAATGAGCTGAAGCGTAATATTTCCCTCCGAGAAGACGTCTCGAAAAAAAGCTGGAACTTGATCGGTAATCGATTCCATATTCATACGTAGAGAAAATTACCAAAAAAAAGCCTGAGTTTTCGGGAGAAACCGTTATTTTTGATGTTCACAAAAGATTAGTGTCAAACTATGTTATACGGAATTATTCTCGGGGTCATTGTCCTCGTCTGCGTGTTATTGATCATTGTAGTCCTTCTCCAGCCTGGCCAGAAACAAGGCCTTAGTGGTGGATTAGCGGCTGGCATGACAGGTGGTGGTGGCATGGGCGCTCGAAGAACCGCTGATTTGTTGAGTAAAAGCACAACAGTGCTAGCAAGTGTATTTCTAGGGCTTTGTGTCCTTGCAAATTTTGCCATCGACCGAGGTGGAGCGCCTACTCAAAGTGCCGTTCAATCCTCAGGAGTGCCTGTAACACAAAGTACTGGATCACAGGCTTTACCGATGCCTGCTCAGGAAAACTCATCCGCTAGTACAACGGATGGTGGGGATGCGGAAACATCCACGCCACCAGCTCAAGAAAACTAAGAAATTCGAGCGCATCTACTTGATTTTATAAGTGGGTTTACAGATACTTATGGCTAGGGATGGAAGCGCTTCCATAAAGGAGAGCAATGTACTCGTGGATAGCACTTCAAATCGATCTTGATTTTTGAACAAGCAGAAAGAGGGCCGGCTTTCATTGAACTGATTGCCGGCCATTTTTTTATCCCTGAGCTCTGAATATTGGCTAGATGATCTCCAATAATCATTCCCAGAGTGTATCTATTCACAGATTTAAATGAAATGTATATATTTTGCACATATTATAGTTACAAATGCATTACTAGTTAATTCTGCAAATTGTATGTACATATGTGCACATATGTTATATTAGAAATAACATTGCTGCTGCCATTGCAACCATCGTTACATCCTCAACGATGGTGACGACACTCATTGGGAGATCAAAAACATCTCCAAGACAAGCACACTGAATCTTCTTTTTGTTTAGGTTGCTTTCGATGACTCCTAGGCTACTTACACCGAGAATAACCACTGTTGCCCAATTGGTGAATACCGGCGCTAGGTTTGTGAGATACAGTACTCCAAGAGACAACTCGACAAATGGATAGATATAGCCCCACGCAGGGATTTTTTGTGCCACCCAATCATACATACGATAGGAGGATGCAAATCCAGAAATGTTAAGCAGTTTGAAAAAGGAGAATGCTAGGAAGAAACCAGCCATGAAATGGCGCATCCAAAGCATAGGGTCTAGGTTGGCTACCCCACCCAATGGTTCTGTGGTATCAACTTGAACCAAGGTGGATATGAGCGCAAGCAACCCGACTATGAGCAATAAGGGCTTATAGGTTTCAAAAAAGCCCCGTGTATGTTCGTGTTCTGTTGTCATGTGCGCTGCAGTGTGCATAGAGCCAGATTCGACAGCAGGTGCCTTCCTGTCAACATGTTGGTCCTCGACAACCTTGTAAGGTCCTGCAGACGCAACTACCTTTTGCACATCACCAACATCCAGGGGTTCCCCTTCATACTCTACCCGAACTTCGGCGGGATCTAGGCTAACGTTAGCATTAACAAAGCGCGAATCTTCGTCAAATGCTTTTTGAACTTTGGCAACACAGCCATTGCACGTCATCCCTTCAATTGCATACACTTCTGACATCATAGACACTTTTTATTCGATACCCGCGTCACCTTGAGGAACAAGACGCATCAGATAGCTTGGGCCTTCTGCGAGAACGTATAGGTACCCATCTGGCCCCATCTCTAATTCACGAATGCGCCCAATGCCCTCTAAGAAGCGCTCCTCCTTTTTAAATTGCTCATTCTCAAGTTCTACACGAACCAACATTTGATATTTGAGTGCCCCGACCATGAGTGCACCTGCCCACCCATCATAACGGTCGCCTTGGATAAACTCCATGCCTGATGGGGCGATGGATGGGTCCCAATAATGTAATGGCGCGTCCATCCCTTCGCGCTGTGTTTCCGTAGAGATAATCGAGTTATCGTAGTCTATCCCATATGTCACCACAGGCCATCCATAATTAGCCCCCTTTCGAATAATATTGATCTCATCACCTCCTTTAGGGCCATGTTCATGCGTCCAAATGATCCCTGTTTCAGGGTGCATCGCCATACCCTGTGGATTGCGGTGTCCATAACTAAAAATGGACGGAATCGCGTCTGGATTGTCGACAAATGGGTTGTCATCAGGAATTCGTCCATCATCATGAAAACGGTACACATTACCCGCAGCATTGCTTAGGTCTTGAGATTGCTCCATCCGCCCACGATCTCCAATCGAAAGGTAGACGAATCCATCCTGATCAAATTCGATACGACCCGCAAAATGGACACGACCTCTTGTTGGAGGATCCGCTGCAAAGAGCTCTTCCTGATCAATGAGTGTGGCAGGCATTGTAGATGCATCAAGACGAGCACGCATCAGAGCTGTGTTGCCACCTCCTCTACCTGGTTTGGAATAGCTGATATAGATCCATCCGTTTTCCTCAACATTTGGGTGGGGCTCAATATCCAAAAGCCCTCCTTGCCCAACGGCATATACCTCGGGTACGCCTTGGACTGGCTCAGGATCCATCACCCCTTGGCGATACAGTTGTAACCGTCCATCACGCTCTGTTAAGAGTGTATTTCCTTCTGGCAAAAAGGCAATCCCCCACGGAAGCTGGATGGCATCGCTAAGTGTATCTAGATGAAATGTCTGCAGCTCAGTTTCTACAGGCTCCGAAAGGCGTTCAAATGTTGGGAAATAAGTGGATTGTGCGTGAACCATGGTGCTCATGGAGGCTGTCATCCATAGAAGGAGCACCCATAGGCTCGACATCAAACGGGAATGTAGGCTGGCAAATTGTTTCATAGAATTTTTCACTGGTTTAAGTACTGACTTACACATCCATAAATTGCTCAATGGGGATATGATTTTTGAATAGCTCAATAGCACGGTTCACTTTCCACTGCGTATTGGTGTTAATTTTCACTTCAATCCTGCTGATCATCACCACAGCATCGTACGTTTCGTATCGTGTGGCAAGAATTGGGATTCGATTATCTAGAATGTAAGGATGATCAAATTCATCTGGGCTGTATTGTGTGCCATCTCGACCATCCCCAGTCACAACGATGCCTGCGATAGGGACACGCTCTAATTCAAGTTCACGACTTTTTTCAATCATCAACTCAAGGGACTCTTTGAATCGATGTGGATTTACGACAAGTAAAATGCCATCAAGGTGATCAACCAAATCGATGTCAATAAGGGATCCAGCTAGATAATCCTGCACTTTGTTTAACAACCCTTCTGGATGGAGTAAACAACGTCCACGAATGGCGTCTTGAACCGTGTATAAAATAGGGTATGACAATGTTGGATCGTATGGAATATATCCAAGTACAGGAATCCCGAGGCGTTCAAGTCTTGGGCCAAGAACTGCCTGGATTTCTTCCATTTTTTCCTGCTTCACTTTGTTGATAATGACCCCATGGATAGGGACACCCGATTTCTCAAACAGAGCAAGATTCAACGTGATTTGATCCAATGTGTTTCCGACACCCCCTTCCACCACAAGAATGGCACGTGACCCGAGGACTTTGGCTACTTCTGCATTGGATAAATCAACAACGCTTCCAACGCCTACATGGCCTGTCCCTTCAAAAATGACAATATCATGAATGGACTGAAGATGATTTGCTGCCCGTAGAATATCCTCTTTGAAATTGAATCCTGAAGGATCGTGCAGGTATTGCTTGGTGACCCCCGATGCAAGAATTACTGGACTATGATACTGTGGGTCTAGCTCGAAATCGAGAAGCTTTTCAAAAAGGACACAGTCCTTGTCTGCCATTTTTCCATTGACTTCCACATGTTTTTGACCAATGGGCTTGCAGTAGCCTACATTGAATCCCTGTGCTTGGAGATTTGCCGCCAGACCAAGAGTCGTCGTGGTTTTACCTTGATGCTGTCCTGTTCCAGCGACAAAGAAAATTGGCATAATGACAGTTTTTAGGGCATTAAGGTGCCAGTTCTACGTTGAAAGGTACCTTTAGAGATTCCCAATGCAAAAAAGCTGTAGCGCTTGAGGGTGCAATGGCATCAAATCCATACACCAACCATTCCTGGAAAGGTGCTTCCACAGGCTGAACCGTTACGCGTAGGGCATCTTCGTCGGCATTATATCCAAAACTACCCCATTGATCAGCCTCCTTATTGAACGCAATCACCCACTCCCCTTCAGTGGGAAACATATGGATGCTGTACGTCCCAGCAGGAAGTGGCTCTCCTTCAATCAACAGATCTTGGTTGGTTTGAAAGGTTGTGTTTTCATTCGCACCCGCTCTCCACGGAGTGGCCTCCGCATCCTGCGCTGATACATAAGGCACCAGTTCTCCCCACACGGTTCGACCTTTAACACCTGGTCGTCCAAATGTGAATGTAAGCTCGGCAGTGTCGCCAACTTTTTGCATTACCATTGCATGTTGACTAGCTCTCACTTCTGAGTCCTGCGCAAGACTCATCATCGGGAGCATGAATGCGATTAGTAAAAGGGCGCCTATTATACGCGTTGTGTATTGTGTTACCATCTGTTTCTTAGGGTTCTAATGTTGTAGTTAATACTGTTCCTTTGGACCAAGTTCTGCCTCTTGTGCATCAACCATTGCTCGAACGTCTGCTAACAATTGTTTTGCGTCGTAGACAATCCCATCCTTGATCGTGTAGACCACACCGCCAACTCGTTCAATCTCATTGGACTCATTAATACGAACGGTACCTGTACCATAGAGAACCTTGAGATTTTGCAATGGGTTTTCTCCAACCAAAACAATGTCGGCACGTTTGCCCGGTCTAATGATGCCAAATGGGGGCTCTTCGTCCAACCTTTTATATAACTCTTCAGCGCCATACATCGTTGCCGAGCGAATAACCTCTAATGGATGGAATCCTGCTTCTTGAAGTAATTCCAGTTCTCGTATGTAGGAAAATCCATAAAGCTGATAGATAAAGCCAGCATCAGAGCCTGTAGTCACTCGCCCACCGGCATCTTTGTAGTCATCCAAAAACTGCATCCAGACCTGGTAGAATCGTTTCCATTCTATCTCATCCTGTGTTGTCCAATCAAACCAGTACGAGCCATGGGCAATCCGATTGGGTTTAAAGAACTCCCACAGTGACGGATATGTGTACTCTTGATGCCATTCTGCTTCTTTTGCTCTCATAACATCTCTACTTGCCTCATAAATCGACATCGTAGGATCCATCGTGAGGTCATGGTCTAGAAAAAAGTCGATAAGTTCATTCCACTCCTGCCCCCCAGGCTCCACAATGTTGTTCCATTGACGTGCCACCTGGCTGAATCGATCTTGCTCGTTTTGATAATTGTAATCAAGAGGATATGGATGGATATCATGGTCAGCATACATCGACTCAAATAGACCGTAGTAGTGTGTTTGAGCACCAAGGCCGAGACTTGCTGCTTTCTTTGTATTCATCCGTACCACTCCAATCTGATCCAAATGAGCTGTTGAATTCAGGTTTAATTTGGATGCTTCGTCTAGAACTGCCTCCATAATATCTGGGTCATGGGCGGTGAGTTTTAGACCGTCTATTCCCTGTTTTTTTGCCCATCTCAACCACTCACGTACTTTGTCAGGAGTGTCAGCAGGTTGATCCCATCCAGCGCCTAAACGGTGATAGGTATACATATGAGGTGCCGCGATTTCATTGGCGGCGCTGCGCTTTTTTTCTGAGAGAGAAAACTCCCATCCACCAAAAGAGACCCCACGGACCGTTGTGATTCCATGTCCAAGCCAAAGCTTATAGGTATACTCTGCATTCGGAACCTTTGGTTGTCCCCCCGTGTGGGTATGCATATCCACGAACCCTGGAAGCAGATACATTCCTTCTGCTTCGATTACCTCGGTAGACGAATCAACTTGTGGCCTCCTGGATTCATTAATGGGTACTCCTGGATAGCCAACACGATGAACGGATGTGATGGTATTGCCTTCAATGACTACATCGACAGGCCCTATCATGGGAGCTCCTGTTCCATCAATAAGATTCGCACCCCGGATTATGAGTCGTTCATAAGGCCCCTCTCCTCGTATTCTATCTGGAGCAGGCTCAGAGGATTGCGCATGCAGGCTCATGGAGCTTACGAACAAGAACGCGAGTAGTACCATCCAAGGCGTACGCATGAAATAGTGTTTGATGAGTATGGGTCGGATACATAGCATAATGACTGGATTTAGAGTACGACTAGACGTCAGTGTTCATTCGTAGTTTAATGAGAATAGATGAGAAAAAAGTCAGTGCTGCAACGGAGTAAATGGCCGCATCCATAGAAACGACATCTGCCAGTAGTCCTGTGAGAATAGCCCCAAAAACATAGCCTAAATCACGCCAAAGTCTAAAAATCCCAATGGATGAGGCACGTTGTTGTGGGTGAGTATTATCCGCAATAGCAGCTAAAAATGTTGGGTACACCGCAGCAGTCCCCAGCCCTAATAGAATGCTGATTGCAGCAATGGTGGTAAAACTTGACGCTAGTGGAAAGCCAACAATGGCGATGGCTTGACCTAGCATCCCTCCAAATAAGATGTGCTTTTTGGGAAGCTTGTCCGCAGCTGCCCCTGTGAATAACTGCCCTAGTCCCCAAACCGACGGATAAATGGCAACCAAGATGGCGGTTTGCTCAATCGTGAAACCCTTAGATACTAATAACAGCGGGAAAAGGCCCCACATCATCCCATCGTTGAGGTTATTGATCAGTCCAGCTTGTGTGATCGACCCCAGATTTGGATGCTTATAGCTTGTGTCACGAAATATATTGGTGAGCATGGGTCGATTGGAGTGTTGAGTCTCTGCATGTACATGCCCGGCCGTGTCTTTTACAAATAACCACGTGCAGAAAAATCCTGCAATGACAAACCCAATGCCCAGATAGAAGGGAACAGGACGAAGCCCATACGTCGCTGCAAGCCACCCTGTCAGTAGTGCTACCAAACCAACCGCTAAATAGCCAGCTGATTCATTAAACCCCATGGCTAGCCCTCGTTGCTTCTCTCCGACCAGGTCAATTTTCATCACAACAGTACTACTCCAAGCTAGACCCTGATTGACTCCAAGTAGCACATTCGCTGCGATCACCCAACCCCAACTGGGTGCAAACATCAGCATTAAAGGAACAGGAGCGCCAATCACCCAACCTATTAGTAGTAGATTTTTGCGCCCAACGCGGTTTGCCAATACACCAGCATAGTAGTTGCTTACTGCTTTGGTGAATCCAAAAACAGCAATAAATGACAATATGGCTGACTTAGCAGCTAGCGCAAATTCCTGCTCCGCTAGTTCTGGTAAAATTGCACGTTCGAGCCCAACCATCCCTCCAACAAACGCATTGATAAGCACTAAAAGGCTGAATTGGACTCCGTTTTGTCGAAGGCCGAGTGTGGGCTGAGTCATGGGTAACTGCGTGTCAATAGATGGATGCTTCGCGATTTATACACAAAATTGAATATACTAGGATGAACAGACTAGGTTATTATGACCTTACTGAAGCTCTTAAATACCCACTGACTATGAAAAAACTACACCTGTTTTCCATCCTTTCCGCGATTCTGGTTTGGACTGGTTGCCAATCGCCGTCGGAAACGATCGAGGAAGTTGCTCGCACCATTCATGAGCAAGTGATCACGCTTGACACCCATGTCGATATCAATACAGCAAATTTCACTGCAGATAGAAATTATACACAAGACCTTCCTACTCAGGTAACCATTCCCAAAATGATAGAAGGAGGCCTCGATGTGGCATGGCTCATTGTATATACGGGTCAGGGTGAGCTAACGCAACAGGGATATGCAGATGCCTATGCAAATGCCATTGACAAGTTTGACGCCATCCATCGTTTAGCAGAGGAGTACGCACCTGATCAAGTTGCGATTGCAACCACTTCTGAGGAGGTACGTTCGATTGTAGCTGATGGCAAGTTAGCCCTCATGATTGGAATCGAGAATGGGTATCCAGTTGCTACAAACATTGAACGAGTAGAAGAATTTTACAACCGAGGAGGGCGATATATGTCACTATCTCACAATGGTCACAATCAGTTGAGTGACTCCAATACAGGAGAACGTGACGGAGAGTATATCCACGGTGGTATCAGTGAGTTCGGGGAAGAGGTGATTCAAGAAATGAACCGTTTAGGGATGATGATAGATCTGTCCCATCCTTCCAAAGAAGCCAATCTTCAGACGATGAGCTTATCAAAGGCTCCTGTCATCGCATCACACTCTTCTGCACGAGCCCTAAGTGATGTGAGTCGCAACATGGATGATGAACAACTTCTTGCCTTAAAAGAAAACGGAGGCGTCATTCAAACCGTGGCCTTTCGAAGCTATGTTGATGTAGAAAAGCACATGGCTTGGAGGGAGGCCCAAAATGACACCACAGTATCTCCAGATAGTGCCCCTCCAGTGAATGTATCCGATCTTGTGGATCACATTGATTACCTCGTTGATCTGATAGGAATCGATCATGTTGGTATAAGCTCAGATTTTGATGGAGGCGGGGGTGTGGACGGTTGGATGGATGCCTCTGAAACCTATAATGTCACTTTAGAACTTGTGAAGCGTGGATATTCACAAGAGGAAATTGAGCAGTTATGGAGCGGAAATCTTCTTCGAGTACTCGATGAGGTACAGGCCGTAGCAACACAGTTACAAATGGAGGAATAATAGGATGAAACGGATTGTACTTACAATGTTATTTGGCTCGTTGGGTATGGCCAGCATGGCACAAACTACCTGGAATGAGTCCACAGACGTTGAGGAACGACCTCTATTTACAGAGCACTTTAGCAAAGAAGAGTTCGCAGAGCGACGCTCTACAGTATATGATGCGATTGGTGAGGAGGCGGTTGCCTTGATTCAGGGTGCACCCATGCCTATGGGATTCGAAGCATTTCGTCAGAACAATGAGTTCTACTACCTATCAGGCGTAGAGTCCCCTTTTGCCTATCTACTTCTTGATGGCGCCTCAAAGGAAGCAACGATCTACGTCCAGGATCGAAATGAACGACGCGAATATAATGAAGGGAAAATGCTTTCCTTCCAAGATGCTGAGCTCATCAAATCCTTATCTGGGTTAGACCATGTCAAGCATGTAGATGAGTTACGTGAAGATATCGCTGCTTATGGCATAGCATCAGATGCCTGGAGCTTTTACACGCCCATGAGTGCCTATGAAAACCTCAAGGTGACACGGTCTATGGCTCGACGCACACTCGCAGATCGCGAGTTAGACCCCATGGATGAGCGCCCAGGTCGTCACTTCGAGTTTATGGCACATCTAGAAGAGCTCGCACCAACCGTAGATGTACAAAATCTTGATCCCATTATCGATGAGATGAGAAAAATCAAGAGTGATGCTGAGATCGAGCTCATTGAATGGTCCACTCATAGACAAGGAGAGGCCATTCTTGAAGCGATGAGATCAACAACCCCTGGGGTCACTGCTTCTGAGCTAGAAGCTACGTCACGCTATATTTTTTGGAAAAACGGAATTGAAGAGGAAGCTTATTATGCACTGATTCATATTGGTCCAGATGCCTTCATGAACCATTATCATAATTCAGAAAGACCCGCGAGACCCGGTGATATGATCTTAATGGATTACGGGCCTGTGTATGAGTATTACACCAGTGACATGGCGCGCATGTGGCCAGTGAATGGGACATTTAATCCAGTGCAGCGTGAGCTATATACCTTTTATCTCGAGTTGTATGAGGCTATACTCACCAACATTGAAATTGGGTTGACGCCTCAACAAGTCTATCAAAACGCACTCTCTGATTTTGATCAGATCTTCCCTTCGTTAGAGTTCACTCATGAACATCACAGAGAGGCTGCTATTGCCTTTGTGGACTCTTACCGAGAAAGAGCCAAAAATCCACGTACCGGTTTGGGGCATGGGGTTGGAATGGCCGTACATGATGTTGGAGACTACAGCAAACCCATTGAGCCCGGTATGGTCTTTGTCATTGAGCCTCAATTTCGAATCCCTGAAGAACGTGTTTATGTCCGACTTGAGGATATGATCATTATCCGAGAGGATGGTCCTGATGTGATTACAGATCGCTATCCCCGAGATATTGAAGGGATTGAGGCCATTATGCGCGACGTTGGGATGCTGCAACGTAACTGATTGACCTGCTTACACCAATTGCTTCAATGATTCGTAGGGTTGTAGTAAACTCTGTGTCGTTTGGTGAGAAAGACCAATTGGTATAGCTGAAACAGCGTCTTTGAGTCGGGTTTTTAGCATGGATGTACCTAGATTCCCGAGGCTTCCAATGTGACCATGATCTAGCTCACGGTTGGGTTTGTATGTGCCTTCTTGAATAGACGTTGCAACCATTCGATAAGCATCACGAAATGGTGTGCCCTGTTGCACTAGATCATTGACAGCTTCCACGCTAAATAACTCATCATACTCTTTTGAGTCTAGCGATTGAGTTGATACCTCAACATCCATCAACATTGCATGCATGATTTCAATACAATCTTGGAGTTGCTGAACTGCGGGAAATAAGTGGTTTTTATACAGCTGCGCATCACGATGATATCCTGATGGAAGATTGGTGGACAGCATCTGCAATTCGTTTGGCAACGATTTGATCTGATTGCAG
>CAJXOH010000020.1 GCA_913057895.1 uncultured Bacteroidota bacterium | reverse complement strand
GAGGGTCTACGCTTTGCGATTCGCGAGGGTGGCCGTACCGTGGGTGCCGGTGTCGTCACTAAAATTACAGACTAAAGAATTTGCAACGTCTGGTCTAGGGGAACGCTCCTGCCAGAAGTTGCACTTACGGGTGTAGCTCAATTGGCAGAGCAGCGGTCTCCAAAACCGCAGGTTGGGAGTTCGAGTCTCTCCACCCGTGCAAAAAACTAAACGCGTGTCAGTAGCGCAGGACAAAGTAGATGAATAAAGTGCAAGCCTTTGTTGAAGATGTTCGTCGTGAGATGGGCAAGGTCACATGGCCGACCCAAAATGAACTTGTTGACCAGACGATTGTGGTTGTTGTGTTTTCCATTATCCTCGCTCTTTTCATTTTCGGGGTAGACCAGCTGTACACATTCATCTTAGAAGCCATTTATCAATGAGCGTAGACGTGCAAGACTATCAATGGTATGTAGTCCGGGTCTTCTCGGGCCACGAGAAAAAGATCCAAGCCTACCTCCAAGAGGAGATCAAGGACCTTGGACTAGAGGAAAAGATTCGTGAGGTTTTGGTGCCTACGGAGACGGTTCTCGTGATCAAGGCTGGAAAGAAAAAGAAACAAGAAAAGAACTTTTTCCCTGGCTATATCCTGCTTAACACTGTTTATGATAGTGAAGTTAATGACCTCATTCAGAGTACGCCATCATGCATGGGCTTTCTCATTGTGGATGGTCAAAAAACACCTCAGCCACTCAAAAAGCATGAGGTGAATGATATTCTTAGCCGCGTTCGCGCGGAAGATGATTTCGATGAATCACAAGTGGTTGTCGATATCAAGTATAAAGAGGGCGATCTCGTCAAAGTAATTGACGGACCGTTCAAAGAATTTGATGGAACCGTTCAAGAAGTGAACGCCGATAAACTGAAGCTTCGGGTACTTGTGTCCATTTTTGGGCGTAAGACTCCAGTTGAGGTGGATATCAACCAAGTTGAAGATGCAGCTTGAGCGACTGTCAAAACCATGATGCAACACGTGAGCTATTACGCAGCAAACAACTAAACCGAATCAATCCCGCAACCCATGGCAAAAAAGGTTGAAAAAATCCTGAAACTTCAGATCGCTGGTGGTCAAGCCAGTCCCGCACCTCCAGTAGGTCCGGCACTTGGTCAGGCTGGTATCAATATCATGGAGTTCTGCAAAGCATTTAATGCTGCAACTCAGGATAAACAAGGTGTGGTTACCCCAGTGGAAATCACCGTCTTCGCTGATAAGTCTTTCTCTTTCAAAACGAAGACTCCCCCAGCGCCAGTTTTGCTAAAGCAAGCGGCTAAAATCAAATCAGGTTCTGGTGAACCAAACCGTGCAAAAGTCGGTCAGGTCACTTGGGATCAATGCAAAGAGATCGCTGAAGTAAAGATGGAAGATCTTAACGCATTTGATATTGAGAAAGCTGCAGAGATGATCGCAGGTACAGCGCGATCAATGGGCCTAAGGGTCGTTCGATAACGTTTAATATTAACCATTGATATGGCTAAACGCGGTAAAAAATACGCGAAATCAGCAGAGCTCATCGATAAAGACTCAGAATACACACTAGATCAAGCGTGTAAACTTGTCAAGCAGGCCAAAACGGCCTCATTTGATGAATCTGTTGACCTAGACATCCGTTTGGGTGTCGATCCTCGTCATGCGGACCAAATGGTTCGTGGTACAGTTTCTCTTCCTCATGGAACGGGCCGATCTGTCAGAGTGCTAGCCTTGGTGAATGAAGCCAAGCAAGCAGAAGCGACAGAAGCGGGTGCGGATCATGTTGGCTTAGACGACTACATCGCTAAGATTGAAGAAGGCTGGGCTGAGATTGACGTCATTGTCGCTACGCCGGACGTAATGGGTAAGCTTGGTAAGCTTGGTCGAGTTTTAGGACCTCGTGGACTGATGCCTAATCCAAAAAGCGGTACGGTAACGATGGATGTGAAAGAAGCAGTGGAATCGTTCAAAAGTGGAAAGATTGATTTCCGCGTTGACAAAGCTGGAATTCTTCATACGTCAATTGGAAAGACAAGCTTCAATGAAGAGGCTCTTCGCGAAAATGCTGCAACCTTGATTTCGACGATCATTAAGATGAAGCCGTCGTCATCAAAAGGGACTTACATCAAAAGTGCATTTATGTCAAGCACGATGGGTCCAAGCATTCCGTTGAACCGCTCAACCATTTCATCACTCTAAACTCAGGATCCTTCCATGCCAACGCTGGAACAAAAAAAGGAAGTTGTCAGTGAGATTACCGAGCTCCTAAAGGACGCCGGTGCTGTGTATGTAACAAACTACACAAATATGTCTGTGGACGAACTCACAGCATTGCGCACCAAGTTCAGAGAGAGCGGTGTCAACTACAAAGTCTTTAAAAATACCCTGCTAAAGCGTGCAATGGATGAAGTAGGTGGCTACGAAGCACTCTACGATCATCTAGAGGAGCAAAATGCCTTTGCATTTGTACAAGAGGATTTGGCTGCACCAGCCAAAGTGATCAAAGAATCAATCAAGGAATCAGAAAAGCCTGCATTCAAGGCTGCGATTATTGATGGTGTTCTTTATGACAATTCTCAACTCGAGACACTCGCATCCCTAAAGAGCCGTACAGAGATTATCGGCGATATTTTAGGTTTGTTGACTGCCCCGATGTCAAATGTAGTGGGTGCAATCCAGTCCCCTGGACGTACGATTGCGAGCTCTCTAAGCACTATTGCTGAAAAAGCAGAATCCTAAACCAATTTCACAAAAAACGACTCACGGAGATAAACCATGGCGGACGTAAAAGACCTAGCAGAACAGCTAGTAAACCTTACAATCAAAGAAGCAAACGAACTTGCACAAGTTCTTGAAGACGAATATGGCATTAAGCCTGCTGCAGCTGCGGCTGTTGCTGTTGCTGGACCAGCTGGTGGCGGAGACGCTGCGGGTGGTGGCGACGACAAGAGCGAATTTGACGTAATCCTCAAATCAGCTGGCGGAAACAAAATTGCTGTGATTAAAGAAGTTCGTGGCATCACAGGTCTTGGGCTGAAAGAAGCCAAAGATCTAGTGGACGGCGCTCCTGGCACCCTCAAAGAGGCAGTTGCTAAGGATGAAGCCGAAGCCATGAAAGCAAAACTTGAAGAAGCTGGCGCTGAAGTCGAGCTCAAGTAAGTTTTAAGACTGTAGAAAGGGTGTAGCCAACCGCAGAAACGTGGTTGGCTATCCTTGTCTATGGACCTTGTATTCATTTGAACGTGAATACTTGGATTTTTTCGTAAATCACCCAAACCAAAGGGTTGCCCACCCACCGAGTCTATGGAGAAAATCCCATTCACAGAGCGTCTAAGTTTTGGCCGTACTCAAACCGTTGTTGATTACCCAGACTTTTTAGATATCCAGCTTGCTAGCTTTGAAACATTTGCTCAGCTTGATATTGCGCCTTCAGACCGTTTAAACCAAGGTCTTCAAAGAATTTTTAACGAGAACTTCCCGATTGTGGACTCGAAGGAGACCCATCGGTTAGACTTCTTGTATTATACCGTTGAAACACCGAAGTACTCTCTCAAAGAGTGTCAAGAACGAGGCTTAACCTACGCGGTTCCTCTCAAAGCAAAGCTACGCCTGTCTACATTGGGTGATTCAGATGAGCCTGAAGAGGTCATCGAACAGGAAGTATTTTTGGGTGATCTTCCTTGGATGACTCGCCAAGGGACGTTCATCATTAATGGAGCCGAACGAGTCATCGTGAGCCAGCTTCACCGTTCACCGGGGGTATTTTTTGGGCAAAGCCTCCATCCGAATGGCACTCAACTTTATTCAGCGCGAGTCATTCCTTTCAAAGGATCATGGATTGAGTTTACAACCGACATCCGTGATGTATTGTGGGCATACATTGACCGCAAGAAAAAGATTACAGCTACGACACTTCTACGTGCACTAGGATTCTCAGAGGATGAAGAGCTCCTAGGAATGTTTGATCTCTCGGAGAAGGTGGAGTTCAAAAACAAGAAGTTGTTTACTGAGCGCGCTGTAGGTCGCCAGTTAGCAACGAAGATCTTCGATCATGTCGAAAATGAAGTGACAGACGAAGAAACAGGTGAGATTTCAACTGTTACTGAAGAAGTTGTTGTCCTTGATCGTGATCATGTCCTAACGGAAGATGACTTTGAACTCTTTAAGGAGCGTGGACTTCAATCTGCACTCGTCCAAACGATTAATCCAGAGCAGTCGGATCGATCTGTGATCTACAACACACTTCGTAAAGATCCTACATGGAATGAAGAAACAGCACTAGCAGAGGTATACAAGCAAATCCGTGCGGGCGAAATGCCAGATAAGGAAACAGCTCGTCAGGTCCTCGAGCGCTTGTTCTTCAGTGATAAAAAGTATGATCTAGGGGAAGTTGGACGCTATCGTTTGAACAAGCGATTGAAACTTGATATCGATCAGGACATCCAGTACCTCACCAAGGAAGATATCATCACGATTATCAAGGAGCTGATTCGCCTGAAGGACTTAAAGTCTCAGGTAGATGATATTGATCACTTGAGTAATCGCCGCGTTCGTACGGTTGGTGAGCAACTTGGTCAGCAATTTGCCATCGGTCTTGCACGTATGGCTCGCACGATCCGTGAGCGAATGAGTTCACGTGATGCAGAACAGCTTACGCCTCAAGACCTTGTAAATGCTCGTACGGTCTCAAGCGTGATTAACACGTTCTTTGGAACCAATCAGCTCTCTCAGTTCATGGATCAAACCAATCCATTGGCAGAGCTGACGCACAAACGCCGTATGTCTGCGCTAGGACCAGGGGGTCTTACCCGTGAGCGTGCAGGATTTGAGGTGCGTGATGTTCACTACACGCACTATGGACGTCTTTGTCCGATTGAGACGCCTGAGGGTCCAAATATTGGATTGATTTCATCTTTATGTATCCATGCGAAAGTGAATGACTTTGGATTTATCGAAACCCCATACAGAAAGGTATCGGGTGGAAAAGTGTCCAAATCCATTGACTACCTAGCAGCTGAACAGGAAGATGAAACTGTGATTGCACAGGCTAATGCTCCATTGACGAAAGAAGGAACATTTGAAAACGAGTCGATCTTCTCACGTTTCCGTGACTCTAACGTTGGGCTTGCGAAGCCTGAGGAAGTAGAGTACATGGATGTATCGACAAACCAGATTACGTCTCTAGCTGCTGCCTTGATTCCATTTATCGAGCACGATGATGCCAACAGAGCATTGATGGGTTCAAACATGCAGCGCCAGGGTGTACCATTGTTACGCCCTGATTCACCAATTGTTGGAACAGGTCTAGAGCGTCGTGCCGCAAAAGATTCACGTGCTATCATCACTGCAGAAGGCAATGGTGAGGTAGTGTATGTAAGCGGTACGGAGATCCGTGTCCGTTACAATCGTGGCAAGCAAGAAGAAGTCTGCTTTTTTGATGGTGGTGTAAAAAGCTACACACTCACCAAGTTTGAGCGAAGCAATCAGGACACGACTGTAAACCAACGCCCCGTTGTAAAAGTTGGCGACAAAGTTGTCGAAGGACAAACACTCGCAGACGGATACTCTACCGATAATGGAGAGCTTGCTCTTGGTAGAAACCTACTTGTTGCGTTCATGCCATGGCGTGGGTACAACTTTGAGGATGCCATTATTGTAAGCGAGCGCATTGTTCAAGATGATGTGTATACCTCGATTCATATCGCTGAATTTGAGCAACAAGTTCGTGATACGAAGCGTGGTGAAGAAGAGTTAACTCGTGAAATCCCTAATGTCAGTGAAGAAGCGACAGCCGACATCAATGAGGAAGGGCTTATCCGCGTGGGTGCCACGGTTAATTCAGGTGACATCTTGGTGGGTAAGATTACACCGAAAGGTGAATCAGATCCTACACCAGAAGAAAAGCTACTTCGTGCCATCTTTGGTGACAAAGCAGGTGATGTTAAAGATGCCTCGCTTCGCACACCTCCAGGTGTTTCTGGGGTTGTGATCAAAACGCAAATGTTTAGTCGTAAGCGTGATGAGCTTGTTTCTCGTAAGGAAGAGAAAAAACGCCTTGAGGACGAGTCAAAACGCTATGAGGACGAGATTAGTGAGTTGAATCAGCAGTGGGCGGACAAGATTTACACGCTATTGCGCGACAAGACATCCCCTGGAGTCTTCAATTACTCACTCGTTGAACTCATTGCCAAAGGTGAGAAGTACAAGAAGTCAGCGTTTGAAAAACTTGACCCAATGACCATCAATGAAAATATTGACTGGGCGACGGATGAGGAAGTGGTCAAGCACGTGCAGCTCTTGTTCAAAAATTATCGTGACAAGCGTCGTGGTATAGACTCTCAACACAAGAAAAATGTGTATCAAATCTCTGTTGGGGATGAGTTACCACCGGGAATTATCAAAAAGGCAAAGGTCTATGTGGCTAAGAAGCGTAAGCTTCAAGTAGGTGACAAGATGGCTGGACGTCACGGGAACAAAGGGGTTGTGGCGAAAATCGTCCCAATGGAAGACATGCCATTCCTCGAAGATGGAACCCCCGTTGATATCCTATTGAATCCTCTAGGGGTACCGTCTCGAATGAACCTTGGTCAGATTTATGAAACCATTCTAGGGTGGGCAGGGAAAGAACTTGGAGTCAAGTTTGCCTCTCCAGTCTTTGATGGTGCATCGTTTGATCAGGTGCAGGAGAAAATGAAAGAGGCTGGACTCCCTGAAGATGGCCGTGTCACTCTAATTGATGGTCGCACAGGGGAGCGTTTTGCACAACCAACAACTGTGGGTGTGATTTACATGCTGAAGCTTAACCACTTGGTTCAGGATAAGATGCATGCACGCTCGATTGGTCCTTACTCACTCATTACGCAGCAACCATTGGGTGGTAAAGCACAGTTTGGTGGCCAGCGCCTCGGTGAAATGGAGGTATGGGCATTATATGCTTATGGAGCTTCCAACGTACTGAAAGAGATGTTAACGGTGAAATCCGATGACGTCAAAGGTCGTGCGAAAATCTACGAGGCGATTGTGAAAGGAGAGAATCTCCCACAAGGTGATGTGCCTGAGTCGTTCAAAGTACTGTTGCGAGAGCTTCTTGGACTTGGACTAGAAATTCATGTTGAGTAATCGATAGAACATCCGAAAACACGGAGGAATCCACTTGGAAAATTTAATCCCAAATCAAAGTCTCAACATCACAAAGGATTTTCAGAGTATTGGTGTCTCGTTGGCATCCGACGAGAGCATCATGGAAAAATCCAATGGTGAGATAAAGACCCCAGAAACGATCAACTACAGAACATTCAAGCCTGAAATGGATGGTTTGTTCTGCGAAAAAATCTTTGGTCCTGTAAAGGATTACGAATGCCATTGCGGTAAATACAAGCGCATTCGTTACAAAGGGATTGTTTGTGATCGATGCGGTGTAGAAGTAACTCGTAAAGCTGTAAGACGTGAGCGCATGGGCCACATTGAGTTGGTGGTTCCAGTTGTTCACATTTGGTACTTCAAGTCCTTGCCAAACAAGATTGCCTACCTCTTAGGTCTGAGCTCCAAAAACCTTGAGAGAATCGTCTATTACGAAACATTTGTTGTTACGCAACCAGGTGCAGCGAAAGACATAGCTGGCGTCAAAGTGGGTGATATGATTTCAGAAGAGACGAAGTATGAGATCATGGATTCCTTGCCAGAAGACAATCAGATGCTTGAGGATTCTGACCCTGACAAGTTTATTGTCAAAGAAGGGGCAGACGCGATTGAGGCACTTCTTGCAAATATTGACCTGAATAGCCGAGCGTATGAGCTCAAAGAGCTGGTCAAGAGCGAGAAGTCTCAAATGAAGAAGAAAAAACTTCTCAAGGAGCTACAAGTTGTAGAGTCTTTCCGTTCAGGAAACGAACATACGGAGAATCGTCCCGAGTGGATGGTCCAACGTGTGCTTCCTGTCATTCCTCCTGAATTGCGTCCACTCGTCCCACTTGAAGGGGGTCGATTTGCGACATCAGATTTGAATGACCTCTACCGTCGAGTCATCATTCGTAACAATCGTCTTAAGAGACTTATCGAGATTAAAGCACCAGCGGTCATTCTCCGTAACGAGAAGCGAATGCTTCAGGAATCGGTGGATTCACTCTACGATAACTCGAAGAAGGTGAACGCGATCCGTAATAACAATCGTGCGCTGAAGTCCCTTAGTGATATGCTAAAAGGGAAGAGTGGCCGTTTCCGCCAGAATCTCCTTGGAAAGCGTGTCGATTACTCTGGTCGTTCGGTCATCGTTGTTGGACCTGAGTTAAAACTCCATGAATGTGGCCTTCCAAAAGAAATGGCCGTCGAGCTTTACAAACCATTCGTGATTCGCCGCCTGATTGAACGTGGGTACGTCAAGACGGTTAAAAGTGCGAAGAAAGTCGTAGATCGCCGTGATGCGGTGGTGTATGAGGTTCTAGAAAATGTGATTAAGGGTCACCCTGTTCTGTTAAACCGTGCTCCCACACTTCACAGACTTGGAATCCAAGCATTCCAACCCGTACTTATTGAGGATCGCGCCATTCGACTCCACCCACTTGCATGTACAGCATTTAATGCTGACTTCGACGGTGACCAAATGGCTGTTCACCTCCCATTAAGCCAAGATGCAGTGCTAGAGGCGAGTATCTTGATGCTCGGTTCTCATAATATCTTGAGTCCTGCCAATGGTGGACCTATTGCGGTCCCATCTCAGGATATGATTTTGGGTATCTATTACCTCACCAAAATGGGGAATGGACTCAAAGGAGAGGGCAAAACATTCTCAGGAATGGATGAGGTCCGTATTGCGTATGATCAAGGACACATCGATTTGCATGCGAAGATCAATGTTCGTGTGCCAATGGTTCCTGCTGAAGATGGAAGCGTAGAGACCGAAGTAGTGAAAACTACGACCGGTCGAGTCTTGTTCAATGAGATTGTGCCTGCTGAAATGGGCTTCATTAACAAGACCCTTGGCAAGAAACAGCTTCGTGTACTCATCGGTGAGATTGTTGCTGTAGCGGGTACGCAGAAAACAGCGGACTTCTTGGATAACATGAAGAATCTTGGGTTCGAACAAGCAACTCGTGGAGGGCTTTCGTTCAACCTTACAGATATCATCATTCCTGATGCCAAACGTCAATTGATTGAAGCGGCTCAAAAAGAAGTAAGTGAAATCCAAGAGCGTTATGAAATGGGTTTCATTACCGATAATGAGCGATATAATCAGGTGATTGATAAGTGGACGTCTACCACAAACCGTGTTTCAGAGACGCTCTTCCAATCTCTAGCAGACGATCGTGATGGCTTCAACCCAGTCTTTATGATGGCTGATTCGGGAGCTCGTGGATCGAAGGAACAGATTCGTCAGCTTGGTGGGATGCGTGGTTTGATGGCGAAGCCTCAAAAGTCCTCACTTCAACAAGGAAACGAGGTTATTGAGAACCCAATTTTATCTTCTTTCCGTGAAGGTCTAACCGTTCTTGAATACTTCATCTCTACGCACGGTGCTCGTAAAGGTCTTGCAGATACAGCTCTTAAGACTGCGGATGCCGGCTATCTTACGCGTCGATTGGTTGACGTAGCACAAGATGTCATCATTAATGAGTTGGATTGTGGTACTCTTCGTGGAATTACGATGAAGGCGCTCAAGGATAATGAAGATATTATTGAGCGATTAGAAGATCGTATCCTAGGTCGCGTTTCCTTAGAGGAAATCCGTGATCCACTTACGAATGATGTCCTTTGCGAAGCCAATGAGCTGATTGATGAAAAGATTGCACGTAAGATTGCTGAAACCTCAATTGAAGAAGTAGACATCCGTTCGGTATTGACATGTGAAGCGGAGCGCGGGGTTTGTGCGAAGTGCTATGGCCGTGATCTGACGAGAAATCGCATGGTTCAGCTTGGTGAAGCGGTAGGGGTTATCGCTGCTCAATCCATTGGTGAGCCTGGTACACAGCTAACGCTTCGAACCTTCCACGTTGGAGGAACCGCTTCTCGTATGGAAGCTGATTCCACTCATACAGCCAAGTTTGATGGAAAAGTTGAGTTCGAAAACGTACGTGTTGTGGAGTATGATGATGGTGAGGATGTCACCAGCGTTGTTCTTAGCCGTGCCGGTGAACTCCGACTACTCGCAGACGATGGTAAGGTCCTTGCTTCATACAATGTTCCATATGGTTCAGAGATTATGGTTGAAGATGGTGACATGGTCCAAAAGGGAATGCCACTCTGTAAATGGGATCCATACAATGCCTTGATCTACAGTGAAATCGATGGAAAGATTGAATACAAAGACATCTTAGCTGATGTTACGTACCGTGAGGATACGGATCAGCAAACCGGTCACCGCGAGAAAGTCATCGTTGAGCATCGTGAAAAAAATCTTGTTCCAACCATTGTTGTAAATGGTGGAAAAGGGAATACTCGCGAAGCTACACTTCCTGTTGATACTCATATTGTAGTCGATGACGGTGAGAAGGTGTCTGCGGGGCAAGTCCTTGCTAAGATTCCTCGAGCAACGTCAAAATCGAAGGATATTACCGCAGGTCTTCCACGTGTGACAGAGCTCTTCGAAGCTCGTAGTCCATCCGATCCGGCTGTGGTATCTGAAATCGACGGAATTGTTCAAATGGGTGCTCGTAAACGTGGCTCGCAAGAAGTGATTGTGCGTCCGAAGGAGAGCGACAACCCAGAGGATGTCAAGAAGTACCTTATCTCGTTGTCCAAGCATATCCTTGTTCAAGAGAATGACTTTGTTCGGGCAGGTGACCCACTCTCTGATGGAACCATTCCGGCACAAGAAATCCTCAACATTTCAGGGCCATTTGCTGTACAGTCGTACCTAGTGAATGAGATTCAGGAAGTGTATCGTCTACAAGGTGTAAACATCAACGATAAGCATATCGAAGTGATTGTTCGCACGATGATGCAAAAAGTTGAGGTTACTGACTCTGGTGATACGAATTACCTTGAGGAGGATAAAGTAGATCGCTTTGAACTCAATCGTAAGAATGACGAGCTAATTGGTAAAGTTGTCGTGGATGAGCCAGGTGATAGTGAACTATCCAGAGGAACATTACTCGATCGCCGTGAAGCTCGTGAGCTCAATAATGAACTCATTAAAGAGAACAAGAAAGAGCTTGAATTCCACGAGGCGCAACCTGCGATTTCGAGACCTATTCTTCTTGGAATCACGCGAGCATCACTATCGACGGATAGCTGGTTGTCAGCGGCATCCTTCCAGGAAACGACGAAGGTGTTGACCCAAGCAGCCATCGAAGCCAAGAAGGATTACTTGCTTGGACTCAAGGAGAATGTCATTGTAGGTCATAAAGTACCTGCTGGAACTGGATTACGCCGTTACAATAATCTCATTGTACGATCGAAAACAGAGATGGAGGCTATTGCTCCTGTCTCAACACTCGATGCGACGTTAGACGAGATTGCTTCAGGTGATGAATCTGTCGCACCAGCAGATGCAAAAGGGAAAGAAGGAACGGCTGAAGAATAGGCCGTTCTTAATACCCTGCTGTACCTCCATCACCACGAGGATCTGCAGAAGCCTCAATCACCCCGTCAGGAGTCACATGAAGAAGGTGTATCCTAGCGAGTCCTGAGGATTCAACCACGTCATACCCCATAGAGCGGAGTCTTTCAATAAGACCTGGGTCAAGTACGTTTTTCTCGACCAAGAGACGGTCAGGAAGCCATTGATGATGAAACCTTGGAAAGGTTAATGCTTCTTGAGCATTCATGTCATAGTCTAGGATATTAAGAATCGCTAGCCATGTCGCTGTAATGATTCTTGGTCCTCCTGCGGCACCAGCAATAATGATTGGTTTGCCATTCCTTGTGACAATGGTTGGGGACATAGAACTGAGCATTCTTTTCTCTGGAGCAATAGCATTTGCTTCGGACCCTACAAGGCCAAACATATTTGGAGTTCCTGGCTTGATGGAAAAATCATCCATTTCGTTATTAAGCAAAAAACCTGCTCCCGAAACTGCCACTTTACTGCCAAAACTTCCATTTAACGTAGTGGTCACAGCCACTGCATTACCTTCCTGATCCAGCACTGAAAAATGAGTGGTTTCCGGAGATTCAACCCCATAGGTCCACCCATCAATTTCACCATGAGACAGCTCTTCAGACGGTGAGTGTTGGTCAAATGATAGAGTCGATAGTCGCTCTTCTAGGTAGGAAGCTTCTAATAGCCTACTCACCGGAACGTCTCCAAAATCGGCATCACCCATGTAAAGGGCTCTATCAGCAAAGGCTCTACTCATCAGTTGAGCGAATAGGTGGATACGTTCGATATCCTGTGGAGAGTCAAAAGAACGCTCACTCAGTTCTAGCATCCCTAACAATTGCCCCATAACCGTGCCGCCACTGCTTGGCATCGGCATGGTAATCCACTCAACGTCCTTGTATGTAAGTGAGATGGGTGTACGCCATGTTGCTTCATAAGCATCAAGATCCTCTTGTCGAATGAACCCACCGCCACGCTCCATTTCACGGACAATTGCTTCTGCGGTTTCCCCTTCATAAAATCCAGCTCTCCCGTGCTGTTGGATTCTTTCTAGTGTGCGGGCGAGATCTTTTTGGCGAAACTCATCCCCTGCTTGCCATAAAGACCCGTCTTCTTTGAGAAAATAACTCGAAGACCCCTCAAACATGGAAAATTCATCACGAGCTGCATTTAATGATTGTGCTTGTGATGCACGAAGTGGATACCCGTTTCTAGCAAGATCTATGGCAGGTTGAAGCAATGTCGACCAGGAAAGTCGGCCATAGGATGAGTGCGCTTTAACCATCCCATCAACAGAACCTGGCACTCCAGAGGCAAGATGTCCCAGCTGGCTTTTTTGACTTGTGGCCTCCCCATTCTCGTCCAAATACATCTCTCTGTAAGCATCCAGTGGTGCTTTTTCACGAAAATCTAAGGCCGATGAGCGTCCATCTTGATGATGAATCACCATGAATCCACCTCCGCCAAGATTGCCTGCTCGAGGTGTTGTAACGGCCAGGGCAAAATGAACAGCAATGGCTGCATCCACCGCATTTCCGCCTTGCGCCATAATATCGGCTCCAACGCTTGATGCAATTGGATCAGCGGAGCTTACCGCGGCATTGGTGTAGGTGTCAACCCAGTAGGATTGTGCGTGTACTTGGACGTCAAAAAAATCAACGATAAGGAAGATTGTACACAGCCTTAACGCAAGGAGAAAATGTCGTTTAATTCTCACCTAAGGCAAGGTTACGCTTTGTCGTCTAGAGCCTCAGACGCATTATGCAATAACTCTTCTGCCTCTTGCATGAGGTCTTCTGCCTTCTCACGCGCCTCATCAACAACCTGATTCCCACGCTCCTTCGCTTCAGAAACTAATCGATCTCTCTCTTTTCGAAGCTGTTCGATTTTGGCTGTGAGTTCATCTGTATAGTGTGACACTTTATAGGAGAGTTTATCTCTCATTGTTTTACCCTTCTCAGGGGCATATAGTAAGGCAGTGATACTACCGACGGCAGCGCCAACAATCACTCCTGTAATGAAATCTGATGTTTTACTCATTTGTCCAAATGGTCTTAATGCGAGATGTTGTATTTTCTTACGTGAAAATGGTTTAAAAAGTTACCAAACTCAATAGGCGAACACGCTTTCAATCCACTGCATTATGAAATTTTTTATTGACACAGCCGATCTCAACGAAATCAAAGAAGCTCATGACCTTGGCGTTTTAGATGGAGTCACCACAAATCCAAGTCTTTGCGCCAAAATAGGTGTGAACGATTTTGAAGGTCACATCAAAGAAATTTGTAAGATTGTTGATGGGGATGTCTCAGCAGAAGTGATTGCAACCGAATACGATGCTATGGTTGAAGAGGGGCGGCGATTGGCTGGCCTTGCGTCCAACGTCGTGGTAAAAGTGCCACTTATCAAAGATGGAATCAAAGCGATCAAGACCTTTACCGATGAAGGGATTCGCACCAATTGCACGTTATGTTTTTCTGCTACACAAGCGTTAATCGCTGCCAAAGCAGGGGCCACGTACATATCACCATTTATTGGTAGACTCGATGATGTATCTCATGATGGGATGAATCTAATTTCTGAGATCATCACGATTTACGATAATTATGCACTAGAAACAGAGGTTTTAGCTGCAAGTATACGCCATCCCCTTCATGTATTACAGGCTGCCGAAATGGGCGCTGATGTGGCTACGATGCCGCTTAAAGTGATCCTAGCACTCCTTAAACATCCTTTGACAGACGCCGGTCTTGAGCGTTTTCTCGAAGACTGGAAAACACTTCAGGCGTCCAAAAAGTCCTAGCTCGGGCCGATTAAATTTTCTGCAATCTTGGAGCTAGACAGTACGCCGGGTAATCCTGCTCCAGGATGAGTGCCCGCTCCTACAAAGTAAAGTCCATCGACGTCTTCACTCTTGTTATGGGGACGGAACCATGCAGACTGCGTCAAAATAGGCTCAACTGAAAACGCAGACCCTTTGTAAGAGTGTAACGTATCCCTAAAGTGAAGTGGATCAATATAATGTTCAGAGACTAGGGAGTCACTCAGACCCGGCAAATAGTTTTCCTCAAGGAAATCCATGATTCGATCACGATAGATGGGAGCAAACTCTGTCCAGTCTGTTCCACTATCAAGATGAGGGACAGGTGACAATACATAAAACGCTTCGTGCCCGTCAGGAGCCATGGATGGGTCCGTTAAAGTGGGCATATGTAGATACAGAGAAAAGTCGTCTGCAACCTTTTTCGTCTTGAAGATATCGTTGAGTAACCCTTTATACCGATCACTTAGGATGATATTATGATGGGCAAGACCTTGATCTCTGTACCGTCGATTCGTACCAAAGTAGATTACGAACAAAGACATACTGTAGCGCATCCGTTCGATCCGTCGATCTGTATATTTACGACGATGGTGTGGGGCAATGAGTTCCCGGTAGGTCGTTGCGACATCAGCATTGGATACCACGACATCGGCATCTAATTTGTCTCCGTTTGAGAGTTGAACCCCTCTAACGCGACCATTTTTGACAATGATTTCTTCAACCTTTTGATTGACGTGGAGCTTCCCGCCTTGTTCTTCAATAAGCTTCACCATTGCATTGACGATACTTCCGGTTCCACCAAGTGCATAGTGAACGCCCCATTCACGCTCCAAATAGTGGATCATGGCATAAATAGACGTCGTATCAAATGGATTTCCCCCTACCAATAATGGATGGAAGGAGAAGCAACGTCTCAAGAATTCATCCTCGATAAATCCAGAAACGTACTGATAGACTGTTTCATGTGATTTCAATCGAACCAAGTCAGGCGCAACCTTAAGCATGTCGCTGATATTCAAAAAGGGCTTATCTGCAAGCTCAATAAACCCTTTTTCAAAAATGGCTTTCGTCGTTGATAAAAACTTCGTGTACCCTTCCTTATCGCGAGGATTACGTTTTTCAATCTCACTTAAAATGAACTCGTGATTGTCGTTGTAATCAAAGGGCTGATTATTCCAATCAAAGATTCGGTAAAAAGGATCACAGGGAACTAGTTCGAAATAGTCTTCTCGTTTTTTGCCGGCAGCCTCCCATATCTCATCAAACAAAAATGGGGCCGTGATAACTGTGGGACCGCCATCAAACTTGAATCCATCCATTTCATAGGTGTATCCACGCCCGCCAGGCTTATCTCTAGACTCTAAAATCGTGACGTTATGACCCGCTGAGAGAAGTCTAGATGCCGCACCTAAGCCGCCAAATCCAGAACCAATAACAATGATATTCTTTTTCATAGGTACCTATAACAACATTTTTGTACGTATCAGTCCAATGAGGCTAATTTTGATACTGACGAACATACCCTGAGTATCCTCGACGTTCGAGTTGGGCCAGAATTGACTCAGCCCGCGCTCGCGATTTATATGCGCCATAAAATACGCGATAAATAACTTTTCCATTCGATAGTCGACGCTCCACAGTTGCACCACGCACTGTTTTGGCCTTTTCCATCGCTTCTTCACGAGAGTCAAACGCGGCCAATTGTATGGTAAATAGTTCCTCCTTTATGGCTGCTGGCCGTACAGGTGCATCTCCGTTCTCAAGCAAAATCAAGCGTACACGAGCCGTGCCTGGCCCAATCATTTGAATTGCTTCGGCAGCTCCCTTCGATAAATCAATAATTCGGTCTCCTACATATGGACCTCTATCATTGATTCGCACATCAATGGTTCTGCCATTATCAAGATTCTCCACACGAACCATCGTATTGAATGGAAGGGTTTTGTGTGCAGCAGAGATCCCATTCATGTCAAATGTCTCTCCATTGGCTGTTGGTCTCCCGTTAAAGTTTGGTCCATACCAACTGGCTAATCCAATCTGAATGACATCGCCCTGGTTGAGAGGAGCTGAGCCTATGGTGCTTCCACGTTCTACAGCACCATCTGGGAGATTAAAAGGTCGACTCGAGGCACAACCTTGAGCAAGGGTTATGAGTATCATCCCTATCAAAAGATGGGAGAATGTTCGTGGATTTGCGTGGGTTTTGATCACGTTCGTAGAGGTCTAGTCAAGTCAAAAAAGTCTGGCCTCAAAATTCATGTGTTGAATTCTAAGGATGCTTTGTTAATTTAACACTGAGTTTATTAACCTGCTCTCTTTTAGGCTAAGCGCTGGACCGACCGTCCAGCGTTTTTTTTTGCTCGTACCCACGTTGATAACAACCCCATGAGCCTCACTCTTCTTTTGATAACGATTACGAGTGGTTTTTCACTGATTGCATTTCGATATCGAGAAGCTATTTGGAATAAATGGATGTTACGACCCCATCGCGTCTTGCGTCAACATACGTACTATGAATTACTCACGAGTGGATTCGTCCATGGCTCAAATTGGCACCTACTAACAAATATGGTGGTATTGCTGTTCTTTGGCGTTACCGTCGAACAAACGATTGGGGCTGGTCATTTTTTGGGATTATATGCAACGGGGCTCATCGTATCAGCTCTCCCATCGATGATTCGCTATGGACACCAGCCTACTTATGCAACACTTGGGGCTTCTGGTGCGGTTGAAGCGGTATTATTTACCTTTATTTTTTTCTTTCCATCGGATAAACTCATCCTATTCATTTTCCCTATAGGCATTCCTGCATGGGTTTTTGGCGTGGGATTTTTGATCTATTCCTGGATTTCAGCCATTCGGAAAGGGGGACTCATTAATCATGAAGCACATTTGGCAGGCGCTCTGTGGGGGTGGATCTATCCGCTGGTATTCATTCCAAGAAGTTGGGATCACCTATGGACACTTTCGGAGAGATTTTTTTGACACTCCTGATTGCCCCAAAGAGTTGTTGATTACTTTTCATTGAGAAGCTTTCACTTTGGAAGTACATGATTTAGCAATTAAGTAGTATGTTTTAGTTCATGCTTAATTAAACGGTACTGATATGAACGGAGCACACTTTCATCTAGTCATTAACCATTTTCCTATCATCCTAACCCTGGTGGCTTGGGTGGGACTCTTGGCGGCACTAGTACTGAATAATAAGTCAATAAAAATGGCTGCTTATGTAGTTTTTATCATCACGGGCTTCACCTCATTCATGGCCGTACAATCCGGTGAGCGCGCACATGATATTGTAGAAGAGGTTTCTGGAGTATCACACGAGGTAATGCATGAACATGAAGAATTAGCAGAAACTATGGCACGTTTTACCTATGTGACTGCACTGCTAGCCTTCATTGGGCTCATAAGACGGAAAAACGGAATGCTAGTGACCAAGGTCTTACCAACTCTAATACTCCTTATCAGTATTGGGTCGCTTTATTTTTCTTACCAGGCAGGCTCATCAGGTGGAGCCATTAGTCATTCAGAGGTAATACAATTCGAAGAGTAGTCTTACCCATGGGTTCGCCGGTATTCATCCATAAAGTCCACAAGTGCCTGAACACTCTCCATTGGACATGCATTATAGATGGATGCACGCATACCTCCGACAAAACGGTGACCTTTAAGACCGTGTAATCCTGCGGCCTCAGCTTTCTCAATGAAGTGCGCTTCAGCGGCTTCGTCTGTGAGTCGAAATGGCACATTCATAACGGAACGAGACTCTTTTTGCGCAGTACCGCGGTAATAGTCATCCTTGTCTATCTCATCATAAAGTAATGCAGCCTTTGCGCCACTTTTTTCTTGCATCGCAGTGACACCACCCTGCTCGAGCAACCAACCTAGGACTAAATTCACCATATAGATTGGAAATACCGGTGGTGTATTAGGCATTTGATCAAGATGTTGCTCGTAATTCATGAGTGCGGGGATGGCTCGATCAGAAACCTTGTTCGATGCCAAAAAGGAATCTCGAATACATACAATCGTTACACCAGCAGGACCTACATTTTTTTGGGCACCTGCATAGATCATACCATAACGATCCACATCAATCGGTCGACTTAAAAAGTCCGAAGATGCATCGCATACGAGCGGAACCCCTCCTGTATCGGGTTCCGAAGCGAATTGGGTTCCGACGATGGTATTGTTTGAGGTAAAGTGAGCATAACGAGTTGAAGAATCTAGAGTAAATGTCGCTCCTGGTGGAGGGACATGATCAAAGTCAGACTCACTGCTATCGAATGGGAGATCTACCTTCCCAAATAGCTTTGCATCTGCGATGGCTTTTTTGGACCAAGTTCCCGTATGAAAGTAAGCTGCACGTCCATCTTGAGATAGAAAGTTCATTGGAATCAATCCGAACTGCATGGTTGCCCCACCCGTCACAAATCCAACACGCCAAGAGTCGTCTAACCCTAAAGCTTCTCGAAGACGCTCACGTACCTGATCATATATAGGTCCAAAAATTTTTCCGCGATGACTAATCTCCATAATGGAAGCCCCCATTCCTTGAATATCTAGGAGTTCCTCTTGTACTTCTTTGAGGACAGGTAGGGGTAATTGTGAGGGACCAGCGCTAAAATTATGGACTCGATGCATGGGGTGGAAAGCTTTCTTACTTTAGGGATGTCACAGAAAATACAGTAAAAGAAAACACAAACGAATCCTTATGTCTGAATCTGCACAAAATCCACTTGATAGTGCTACGCCGGAGCAAAAACAACAATTTTTATTCATGATGCTTGTCCAACAGCATCAACAAATTGCAATGGTTGGTCTTGGAGAGGAAGAAAATCCAGCGACCCAGCAAAAGGAGAAAGATCGTTCATCCGCGCAGTACGCAATCGATACCCTGGAGATGCTTGAAGCCATGACCGATGGGAATCGAACCAAAGAGATGAGCGATTATCTCACCTCTGTGTTGAGCCAGTTACGACTTAAATTTGCATCCACAACATTTTGATGACAGACCACAAATCTAATGAACATGATTCCGGTGAACATGGTCGTGGTTATCTAAAGATTGAAGCAGCTGGTGGTGTTGTATCCTACGGCACCGCTACGATGCAACGACTTTTGATCATGTTCCGTAGAGGTGTGTGGGATTTACCGAAAGGCAAAATTGATCCAGGTGAAACGTTAAAAGCTGCCGCGATTCGAGAGGTGGTTGAAGAAACTGGAATCACACCTCCTAGAATCCGAGAATCAATTGGAAAGACGCTACATCACTATGAATTAGAGGGGAAACAGATCCAAAAAATCACGTATTGGTATTGGATGGAGGCAATGTCGATGGATGTGGGCAACCCCCAACTCGAAGAGGGGATCACTGAATTGAAGTGGGTGAGCCTCGAAGAAGCAAAACAGAAGGTAGGTTATGACAACCTTCGACTTGTATTACATGCCTATGGGCAAAAAAAATGGGGTGATGAGTTCATCACCCCATAAATGGGTCTTGGGTAACCGTTCGTCGCTATAGTCGATTCTTAGTTCTGTAACTTAAATACGACGGGTAGGTTATACTGAACACGTACTGGACGTCCACGCTGCAGGCCAGGCTTAAATTTTGCTTTCTGAATCGCTTTGAGTGCTTCCTCATCGCAACCACCGCCGATTCCGCGAATTACGCGTGGGTTTTCCACTTCTCCACGTTCATTTACGATGAATTGAAGGAAAACACGCCCTTCAATCCCCGCTTTACGCGCCATTTCTGGATAGGTGATACTTGCTTGTAGTCCAGCAAGTCCACCAATGAGTTCAGGCATATTTTCTACAACCGTGAAAAAGTCTTCCTCTTCCTCTGCTGGAGGTGGTGGTGGAGGTAGGTTTAAAGGTCCATCCAATGCTAGGTCAGCATCAATATTGATATCGATGTCTTCTATAATTTCATCGTTTGGAACCTCAACTGGGACTGGTGGACGAGGTGGTGGTGGAGGGGTCTCCATTTGTCTCGTCTGAATAATCTCTTCCATTTCCACGATTTCTTGCTCATTAAGAACAATCTCTTCTGGAGGAGCTGAGCGAAACTCGAAACGTACTGCGGCAATGAAAATCACCAATGCAATAATCAGACCGAGTTGATATAAAACACCGTAAAATCGGCGTAAATCAGCATTTGGTTTCTTACGTTCAATCATAATCTTGTTTGATTTACTTCAATCAATGATTCTATATATACACGGAATCGGTTGAACTTTTAGTATACATGATTTCAATGGGTTCTCCAACGTCTTAACCCAAGATTTAAAGAAGTTGCGAGTCCGGCGCTCAATGCACCTGCTGCATTAGCAACCATATCCATCAACTCAAAGGAGCGCCCAAAAGATGTAATGAGTTGTAACCCTTCAACCATGGCACCAAAAACCGTACCTGCGATTGCGGTAATTGCAAACAGCTGAACCCCTTTCCAATACCCGTCAAAAAAAGACCCAAATAAATAGCTCCAAAGGCCAAAAAGACTGAAATGCGCGATTTTATCAATGAATCCACCAGGATTTACTGAAGGGCTCTCCATAGGTGTAAGTGTCAACCATAGAAGCACTGCTGTGAACAGTAAAAACCCAATCCAGCGCCATGCGCGAGAAGACAACATTTTGTGAGTAGATTAATAGGATCGTGCAAAAAGTACAGGACGAGACTCTGCTGCTCCCGTCACCATACATGGCCCCAATGTAGGCACCCCTTCGTTTTTGGACCCCTGAAGACCTAAATAGTCATTAAACTCTGCCCCCAAATCACCTCCATGAGGAATACATCGAATGGTCGCCTTGGTCTCTTCCTTAATCTTCTGCTCTGTTTCCGCAGTTCCATCCCAGTGCGCGATGACAAAGCCTCCATGCTCAATGGAGGTTTTGAATTCTTCATAGCTGTCTACTTTGCGCGTGGTCTCTACCATACGTGCGCGTGCAGAGTTCAATAGATCTGCCTGAATTGTATCTAGCAGGCCGTGCAAATTATCCAAGAATGACTGTACATCCGACGTAGGAAGGCTCTCTTTCGTTAGAGTGTCTCGTCTGGCAACCTCAGCGACCTGTCCATCCATATCTCGGCGACCAATCGCGATTCGAATAGGAACACCTTGTGCTTCATGCTCGGCAAATTTGAACCCAGGTTTGTATTGCGTACGGTGGTCAAATCTACACCGCACTCCTTTGGCTTTGAGCCCCTCAATCCAGGGAGCACAATGAGCCTGAATAGCATCTAAGTCTTCTTCAGATTTAAAAATTGGTACAATCACAACCTGTACAGGTGCTAAAGCAGGGGGCAATACGAGCCCCTGATCATCACTATGGGTCATGATGAGACCACCAATCAGTCTTGTCGAAACGCCCCAACTAGTTGCCCAAACATGCTCTAAACCTCCATCTTTGGTTTGGTAGGTTACATCAAAGGCCTTGGCAAAATTTTGCCCCAAGAAATGTGACGTTCCTGCCTGAAGTGCTTTACCATCTTGCATCATCGCTTCTATGCAATAGGTATCTTCAGCACCAGCAAAGCGTTCAGACGCTGTTTTGACTCCCGTAATTACTGGCATTGCCATGGTCTCTTCTGCAAACGTCTTGTAAACAGTTAACATTTGCAGTGTTTCATCAATAGCCTCCTCGCGAGTCGCATGAGCGGTATGCCCTTCTTGCCATAAAAACTCCATCGTCCGAAGAAACAGTCGTGTTCTCATTTCCCATCGAACAACATTTGCCCACTGATTTATCAGAATTGGAAGGTCACGATACGATTGTATCCATCCTCTATAAGCGTCCCATATTATCGTTTCTGAGGTTGGACGTACAATGAGTTCTTCTTCCAGTTTAGACTCGGGATCGACATCAACACCCCCATCAACCGAACGTAGACGGCTGTGAGTGACCACCGCACATTCCTTGGCAAATCCTTCTACATGTTCTGCTTCCTTAGATAAAAATGATTTCGGGATAAACAGAGGGAAATACGCATTCTCATGCCCCGTTTCTTTGAACATTTTATCCAATGTAGCCTGCATAGATTCCCAGATTGCATATCCGTTGGGACGAATGACCATGGAGCCACGAACAGGAGAATGTTCGGCTAATTTTGCCTCCCGAATCACATCGAGGTACCATTGTGAGTAATCAGTTTCTTGTGAGGTAATGCGATTAGCCATGCGAATGGGTCTTGAAGGCGTTTGCTGTTTGCATGTGTGGTGTGGCTTCTATGCCTTTACGCGCACATTTACTACGTCGTAAGATAGGATTTTCTTTAGAGCCATTGTTTATGCAAAAAAGTCCTTAATTTTATAGGCTCATTTGGATTTCTTGATGGCGTGGTAGCTCAGATGGTTAGAGCGTCGGATTCATAACCCGGAGGTCGGCGGTTCAATTCCGCCCCACGCTACTTTTCCCTTCCCCTCCTAAACAAAGAGACGCATATGAAATCTCTCTTTTTATTCACGCTCACATTTTTCTTGACGCTCACATTTCAGTTGAATGCTCAGTCCATTTATATACATGCAGGTCAACTGATCGATGGCGTGTCTGACTCCCCACGTGAAAACGTGACCGTCATTGTTGAAAATGGTCAAATTCGTGCCATACAAAATGGCTTTCAAACTCCTGACGATGGATCACAGGTTCTTGACCTTGAAGACCATACGTTAATGCCTGGATGGATTGATCTTCATGTTCATTTGGAAAATGAGACGAGTCCTACGCGCTATCTAGATACATACAGACTTAATGATGCAGATATTGCCTTCCAATCAGCTGTGTATGCGGAGCGTACGTTACGTGCAGGATTTACTACGGTACGGGATCTTGGTGGCAGTGGAGTGAACATTGCCCTACGCAATGCGATCAATAAAGGATATACGCTTGGTCCACGCGTGATCACAGTTGGGAAGTCAATTGCCACAACGGGAGGACATGCAGATCCTACAAATGGGTGGAAAGATGAACTTATGGGTCGACCAGGACCAAAAGAAGGGGTGGTCAACGGTCCTTTTGAGGCTAGAGAGGCGGTAAGGCAGCGTTACAAGAATGGTGCGGACCATATTAAAATAACATCAACAGGTGGAGTGCTGAGTGTCGCTAAGTCGGGTCAAAATCCTCAGTTCCTCAATGACGAACTCGCAGCGATTGTCGAAACAGCGAAGGATTACGAAATGCATGTTGCAGCACATGCTCACGGTGAAGAGGGTATGTTGCGTGCTGTAGATGCTGGGGTCTTGACCATTGAACACGGCACGTATATGAGCGAGCGAGTGATGGACCGAATGATTGAGAAAGGTGCCTATTACGTTCCTACCATATCGGCGGGAAATTTTGTGGCTGAAAAGGCTCAAATCGACGGTTATTATCCCGCAATTGTCGTACCAAAAGCCATTGCGATTGGTCCACAAATCACAAGTACCTTTGCCAAAGCCTATGCTTACGGTGTGCCGATTGCTTTTGGTACCGATGCAGGAGTATTTCCTCATGGTGAGAACGCCAAAGAATTCGGATACATGGTTGAGGCTGGAATGCCTGCGATGGAGGTTATACAAAGCGCGACGTCAATCGCAGCTAAGGTTCTTGGACTGGACAGCGAGATCGGTCAAATTTCTTTAGGCTACGCAGCTGATCTTGTCGCTGTACCTGGCAATCCACTCGATACCATGGAGGTAATGGAGCGCCCATCGTTTGTGATGAAAGGCGGTGAAATTATCATCGAACCATAATTATCAAGAGCACCTCACCCCAGCTTTCCTATGCTACTTAAACGAACTCACACGTGTGGAGAATTGCGCATTGAAGATCAATCCACTGAAGTGGTACTCAATGGCTGGATTGATGGTCATCGTGATTTAGGAGGTCTTGTATTTGCGGATGTTCGGGATCGATATGGGGTTACCCAAATCGTAGTAGATGAATCTGATGCTGCAGTATCTGAATCAATGATGCAGCAGGCCGCCAAGCTGCGCGCTGAGGATGTGATTGGATGCCGTGGGTTTGTGCGAGAACGAGAGTCAAAGAACCCTGATATGCCCACTGGGGATATTGAAATTGTTGTCACAGAGCTAGTTGTCTACTCCAAATCCGATGTTCCTCCCTTCGAGGTAAAAACGGATGTGCAAGCATCGGATGATCTTCGACTTCGATACCGCTATTTAGATTTACGCCGACAACCACTTCAACACAAGTTACAGTTGCGATCAAAGGTTGCTCATGCAATCCGTGCGTACTATCACGAGCATGAATTTGCGGAGATTGAGACGCCAGTACTCATGAAATCGACGCCAGAAGGTGCGCGAGATTATTTGGTACCTAGTCGAGTCAATGCTGGCGCGTTTTACGCACTTCCACAGAGTCCACAAACATATAAGCAAATGCTGATGGTCTCTGGGTTTGATCGATATGTCCAGATTGTCAAGTGTTTCAGAGATGAAGATTTACGGGCGGATCGCCAGCCTGAATTCACTCAGGTTGATGTGGAGATGTCATTTGTGGATGAAGAAGATATTTATTCACTTCATGAGGGTCTAATGGGTCATTTGTGGTCTACATTTATGCATGTAGAATTACCCAAGACCTTCCATAGAATGACCTATGAGAATGCCATTCACACCTATGGATCTGATAAACCTGATTTACGATTTGGATCACCCATCGTCAATCTATCGGAAACTCTTTCAAAGACAGGATTTAAACTTTTTGATGGAGCGGTGGCTGCCGGTGGGCATGTCCTTGGACTTCGAATTCCTGGCCAGGGTGCCCTAGGTCGTGGAGCCTTAGATCGATTCATTGACAAAGTAAAACAAGCCACAGGTGTGCCTGGCGTGATCTATGCTAAATGGACCGAAGAAGGAGTGACCAGTAGTGTGGCGAAGTTTCTTCAGGACTCTGATCATGAGCAGATCATGGAGCAAACAGGCTCTCAGCAGGGCGATTTGGTTCTGATTCTTGCAGGAGAGGGAATGCAGTTATTTACTCATATGGGGACGATGAGACTGCTGGCTGCTGAGGAGTGGAATCTACGCGAGACTCACCCCTCCTCATTCGGCCCATGGGCATTTTGCTGGGTCACCGACTTCCCGCTAGTCGAATGGGATGAGGAAGAGCAGCGATACTTTGCATTACATCACCCATTCACGTCCCCACACCCTGAGGATGTCACTCAAATGGATTCAAATCCAGGTGTGGTTCGGTCTAGAGCCTACGATTTAGTCCTCAATGGAAGTGAGATTGGTGGAGGATCTATCCGTATTCACGAGCAATCTATGCAGAGAAAGGTCTTTGATCTACTTGGAATTAGCGAAAAAGAGGCAGAGGAGAAATTCGGATTCTTGCTAAAAGCATTTTCTTATGGCGCACCTCCTCATGGGGGGATCGCTCTGGGACTCGATCGAATCTTGATGATCATGACGGGTGCAGAGTCAATTCGTGACGTCATCGCATTTCCAAAAAATCAACGGGCGCAGAGTTTGATGGATGCCTCTCCGAGTAGTGTATCACAAGAGCAATTGGATGAACTTCACATCCGACTTGCTGATGGCGTTACTCCCCAAGAAGTCGATGAACAAGCCCAAGACGACGAATCGTGAACCATCCAGCTGCCAAAACCCTTGTGCAGCGTGTTAGTGGATTGGATGGATGTCGAGCAGGTTGGATCGCATTCTTTGCAGACCTACAACCTGGCGTTCACCAACTTTGGGACTGTCATTCTATAGGATGGGTCTTATTGCAAGACCAACACGATCTGCTCCACACGATACAAAACAGTACACTTGTATGGATTGATATCCCTATAGGACTCCCTTCATCAACGGATCCAAATGCGCCTAAAAGGGGGTGTGATGTAGCGGTCCGAGAAGCCTTAGGGTCAAAGCGTTCCTCCATATTTACCCCACCTATTCGTGATGTACTTCATATTCAAGAGTATCACCATGCGATGAAACGTCAATATGAGTCTATTGGGGTGAAATGCTCGATTCAAGCGTGGAATCTCACACCGAAAATTCGCCAAATTGATGCGATTTGGGATCAAATTGAGCACCCATCGGAGCGGCTTCATGAGTCCCATCCAGAGTGGCAATTTCAATGCTGGGCTCATCAAGGAGATACTCCAATGCTTGCCTCAAAGAAAACTGTGGAAGGTCAGCGTCAACGACTTGATTTACTGGACTCTCAAGGGTTCCATGATGCAGCGTTACACTATGAGAATTGTTTGTCTGAAACCCTTAGGAAGCACGTTCAACCCGATGATATATTGGATGCTATGGCTCTTACGTGGGGTTGTGTGCAAGCGATGAATGGCCTAGGTAGAGTCTTTCCTGAAGGAAATGCGCCGGTAGATGCAAATGGAAGGCCTATGGCTATCCACTACTCAAAGCCCCTTTAATTGCTCCAACAATTTGCTCCAACAATGCCCAGCTAGACCTTAATCCTCGCTTGTATCAATCAGCTTTAGATTTTTTTCTAAGCGATTTAATCCATGAAATGCAGCAAGACGATAGGCCTCACTAAAGGTTGGGTAATTCATGACGGATTGGGTGAAGTAGTCAATTGTTCCACCATTCCCCATAACGGATTGCCCTGTGTGAATTAAGTCCGTCGCATACTCGCCCAAAATATGCACACCAAGCAGTTTGTGACTTTCTTTCTCAAAAACAAGTTTTAAAACCCCTAACTCGGTTCTCGATACATCTGCCTGCGTGACTTTTTTGTATTTCGCACGTCCAACGGCGACATCAAATCCTCGGGCAACAGCTTCTTCTTCTGTTAACCCAACCCCCGCAATTTCTGGAATAGAGTAGATCCCATAAGGAACAAGTTGATTTTGATCAGCATTGAACGCTGTATCACCTTGCATATGGCAGGCAGCAAGGTATCCCTGGACAAACGATGCTGAGGCAAAAGATGTGGTTCCAATGACATCACCCGCAGCATAGATCGAGGGTTCATCGGTTTGATATCCTTCATTTACAAGGATCGCTCCTTTTTCATCCACCTTAACTCCGACCTTTTCAAGTCCCAAACCTTCTGTGTTGGGTAATGTAGACCCAGCATGAAGGACTAAATCTGTCTCAATGATTTGCAATCGACTCGGATCAGGATCACTTGTAAATCCCACTTGTGTACACGTTCGAAGTGGATTTTTGGTGATATGATCAATGGTGGCATTCGTAAATAAACGGATATCAAGATGATCAAGCACCCGCATCATCTCTTTTTTGATACGTCGGTCTAGGAATGAAAGAAGTTCTGGCTTTCCACAGATGATGGAAACATGGGTGCCTAATGACGCAAAAATAGTAGCAAACTCGTACGCATTAACTGTATTTCCGACAATAGTGAGTCTTCGTGGAATATGGGTAAGTGTTAAAAGCGAACGGATGTCAAGTACGGTTGTTCCATTCAACTCAAACGTCTCTGGTAATGGCTGTCTACTACCAGTGGCGAGCAGAATATGTGATGCCTTGATTTGCGATGTACCTCCATCCGCATGAGTCACCTCAACCGTATGCGCGTCCTTTAATGTACCATGCCCCCGGACGATTTGAACATCATACCCTTGCAGATCCTCCATAATTTTTTGTCCTTTAGACGCCAAAATTGAGGACTTATACTGAACTAAATCCTCCATATGGAACCGTTCAAACGGTTTACGACCCTTCTCATCTCCAAACTGAGTATGAAACTTATAGATCGTTTTTGCCGCCTCTTTCAACGCTTTACTCGGAACCGTACCGGTATGTATCCATGTACCCCCCAGTTCGTCGCGCTGAGATTCTACCACAACAACGTTTTGATTCATTTTGGCTGCTTGAACAGCGCATGAATATCCAGCTGGACCGCTTCCTAGAATGAGTAGATCAACGTCTTTGGTATTTGCTGGCATGATATTCTATTAAAGAGTAGGTAAAGAAAAAGATAAGGGAACGTGGACAACTTGACACTCGTTTTTTACCTTACAACACGTTTTAAAATCAACATTCAACATATCTGTTATGGCCTTTACACTTCCTGATTTACCCTATGCCTACGATGCCCTAGAGCCTCATTTTGATGCGAAA
>CAJXOH010000019.1 GCA_913057895.1 uncultured Bacteroidota bacterium | reverse complement strand
CATTGCTTAAACTATACAAAACAATGGTAAATGAGTCTTCAATATTTGGGTTATAAGAACCTGTGAGACCATACGGACTGTCTTGACTCTCTTGGATTGTTGAACTCTCTTCCGGTGTGCTTTGATTCGAGCCTTGTTCGGTGTCCTGACTCTCATCCTGACTCATGTCCTGACTCGCACCCTGACTCTCATCATTTTCAGTGGATGCTACATCAGGGGTTTCCTGCTGATCTGGTGATTCTACAAGAGCGTCCGAAGCAGAGGGGCGTTCAATGGGCAGTTGCCATAACAACACTGTGAATGCAACGGCAAGGACCACAATAGCGGCTACCCACCGTAGGGGTGAACCTTGTTCAAATGCCTGACTCTTTTGGCTTGATTGCGTCGATGAGCGTTGGCCTGGTTTAGTGGCATGCTCCTGACCTGACGATTTGGATGGAGTTACACTCTCTTTTTTGGCATCACCTGTCGAGTGGGGAGCATATTGAGATTCAGAGGTAGAAGTAGCGTCGCTTTTTGGGCTTACAGGTGTGATTGTAGAGGGCTGGCCTTTTCCACCGGAACGATCCGGGTCTTTTTCATCGGCACGATCTTTTGAAGGATCTTCAGGCATCTGTTGAACAACTTCGGCCAAGCCCACATACTTAAAATTAACCTCATGAGCGAGTTGAGAATCTGGGTTGAATTCGATCGGTTTTTCCTGGGAAGGTGAGCCTCCTGTTTGTTTCAGCACACCTACTCCATGTATAAGCACATCTTCTCCTCGATCTAATTTGGCGAGGACATCCTTCTGCCAAGCATGTAGTTGACCCTTAACCGTTTGCTCATCCAGGCCAGTTTTGACAATTAATGTCGCGATAAGTTCCTGATTGGTAATCATTAGGCAGACGTACCTTCTGATTCTTGGTCAGCTGGAACAAAGTCAATTTCATCTTTAGGAGGAATCAATGACCATCCTCCTTCTGGATGATCTTTACGAGTCTGAGGCTGATGCTTCACACGAAAATGACCAATGGGTGTAAGATCCACCTCTTCATGACGTCTCAATTTGTCAATGATCCATTCACCAATCGCATGATCTATCGATTTTTGTGCCATGAGTTGCGCCTCTCTATCGTTTTATGGAGTCCATCTCAGTCCGAACGTGACTTCACCAGGACGAGAGCGTACATTTTCAACCAGAAGACGTCTAGATGACGTGAGGTTGACTCCTTTTGCAAAAATACCGAAAGACTCTCCTATTTGAAATTCCAACTTTGAGTGCATCATCCAACTTCCATCTATAGGCGTTCCAACAGTTGTGACAGTCTCTCCCTCGTAGTGTGCTTCAAGTTCTAAAACGAGCCCTTCCATGAGCACGCCATAGCCATGAATCCGTATCCATCGATCCGCCAACAAAGGAATCTCTTCCCCTCTACTCAGAGTCAGGTTCGCACTTTGTGACATCGACGGATCATCGAGTAATTCACTCCAGCGTTGTCCTCCAGCAAAACGAAACCATACCCGATCAATCAACAAAGGCTGAGTAATGGATAAAGAAGCTTCATGAATCCATGCTTTTCTTGACGTCCATTGATGACGGCTCGGGTTAAATCCATCATTCAGAACCGTTCCAACAGGTGACCATACAGGAAGGAAGGCTCCCCGTTTTAACGTGCTGGATCCGTGTAGCGCGAGTTCGGTAGACCAAGGAAATGAGAATTGTAACGTTGCGTCAGCAGAGGTATTTGCAGAAGGGGGTAGAACGTCCAGATAAGGACTTGTAGGTGCTAGCTCGAAGGCTTGATTTACGGATTGAACCTCAACCTCTTGGCGAAGACTCGCATCTACTGTAAACACACGCGAAAATGTATGCTCCAAGGAGAGGCCTCCTACTGGATACAACGTGGATCCCTTATCTGTACGTTGCGTGAGCGTTACACCTGCATGTATTCCAAAGGGCGTGCTTCCCCACAGCCAGCGTTTGAACTCTCCTGTTGTGGTTATGAGTCCTAACGTTTGGCCGCCAAGTGTGGACCATCCACCAGCGACATCCATCACCCAATAATCTTGGGGTTGCCCACCTAACCACTGTTTTGCAAAGGCTACATCTACCTTGGAGACCGATCGATCAAGCACGTTGCCTAGTGATGTAGAAATGGCATCTTCATAGGTCATCGAACCAACCTGACCTGCAATCTCAAGCGTCCAGTGTTGTTGATCAAGTCGACGTTTCGCGAGTTGTGTCTCCAGTTCAAGCACACTCCATTGATGCCTCCAAACAGGTTCAACGACATCTGCTCCTTCTGCTGCCGTTGGGGGAACCCAATCAGAAGGTCGTGACATCCACTCCAACACGTTATGTGAACCGCCTAGCGTTGTTGACCAGACCAAGTTATTCCGAAACGGTTTGCGAATCCAGACTTGACCAACTCCAGTAGATTGTTGAATCTCATCATAAGGCTCTGCATTCCCCTCACTAAACCCATCCATCATGACCCCAATCCAGGGCTTAAACATTTGATCTAGGGCGCTTGAATCGTTTACAGAGGGCAAGGATGGACGTTGAGGCTTTGTCGCCCAATCTAATCGAAGACGAGGAGTTATAGCGCTGCTTGTCGATGCTGTAAGTAGCAAGGTTTCTGGATCGGGTGGCGACCACGCGGTGTAGGGAGGAGCATCTGGACGTGATAATGTGCCAATTGGAAGATTCATGATCACCTCATCCACGCTCTCCATATATGGCATTCGGTTCGGGTCCAATTGAAACACTCTAGCTCTTGGCTTAAAGCCTAGAATAGGCTGTCGTCTAACACCTGGAAACTGCGCTTTGTATTCGCTTCGAATTTCAATGTCTTGCGGATTAATCTCAGGGAGCAACGAGCTTCCACCAGTTGTTTCTGCTTCAGTATCGCCAGAAGTATCTTGAGCATACACACCATTCCATGAAGACACCCCCCCTAGGATGAGAATCCCTAGAGCAAGACTCATACATCTGTGGGTATACGCCGAAATCCAATTCATGTGCTTATAACGCATCGTTTGTGAAATTCTTGTCAATCCAGAGCAAAATGGGGGTAGTCGCTAATATTACAATCATGCCAAGTCCATGCGATAGGGTAGCATAGGCTAGCCCTTCTACCAAGGGTACGCCATATAACAAAAATAGTGCTTGTTGGACGAATAAATGATACGTGCCAATCCCACCGGGTGTAGGAATGGTAATCCCAATTCCTGCGACAACCGTGATAATAATGGCTTCGGTAAAACCTAAGCTGACGCCTGGTTGAATGGTTTCAATCGCAAAAAAGGGAAGGTAACTCATGCCGATGTATCCTAACCAGGTCAGAATGGTGTAACCCGTAAACTGAGGCCATGTTTTCAAGCCTCGAATCGATAATACACCCTGTCCAAACGAGACAATGAGGTCTGCAATCTTTTGAATCGGCCCCGGAAGATGTTCACGTGATGCCATGACCCCTTTTAACCCAACCCAAATCAATCCTAATACAACAAACGACCCTGCTACCACACCCAACAGCAAGCTTGTGGGAATCTCATCTGTTCCAAAGAGGTCTGTTACCACGCTAGAATCACTCAATAGTGCGAGGATGACAAAGAAAAATAACCCAATGAGGATAAGTAAGTCGATAATTCGCTCTAAAACGATGGTCCCAATCATCCAGCTTGAAGAGGCGTTGATCTTTCGAGCCACATATACAGGTCGAGTAATTTCACCAAGACGTGGCACTAGAAAGTTCATGAAGTATCCTAACATCACGCCTGCAAACAACGTGGATATCTTCGCATCAGACCCCTCCTTTTCGATCAATAATTTCCAGCGTAATGCACGAAAAAGATGACTTGCTAGAGCAACGGGAATAAACACCCAGATCCATCCTAAGGGGACTCTTTGAAGTTGTTGCCAAAATTCTTCCAGGTCAATTCCTCGAAGAGAGAGCCACAACAATAGGCCAGCAATAGCAAGAGACCCAACTATTTTTGCTAGTCTACCCCATACACTGGGTTGCTTTGGTTCATCACCTTGTGTTGATGTGGCGTCCGCAGATGAACGTTTAGTGGTGTCTTGATCGAGGCTCATAAACCGTCTTCTTGAGTCACCTGGGATTCGCGAATGTCGTTGACCTGAGTGCTAGGCGTCACAGGTAACAACCAGGGAGTATCGATTGTCTTTCCATCATTCGGCAATACGCTAGACCCCAGTGGATTCATGATGGAGCGCTTGTTCAGCTCAGACCATGCGTGGTTTGAAAACGTTGTGGTCGTCGTAGATCCCACTGGGTCTTGCACAACCAACCGAATAGGATGTCCAATGAAACGACCATCCATCTGTGAGCCTGTATCATTTTGCAATGGGTCTATCGCTATCCACAAAAACGCAGACTCCCATGTCGAAAATGGATCAGTCGATGAGACCGTAAGTTTCTCCGCATCCTGTCCTTGAAAGGAATCCCTCTCCACATTATCGAGTGTCCAAGGTTGATTCATGGACACATCATCCTCCGTCACCCCTTCACCTCCTTTGGGGTCACTGGACATAGAGTGTTCATTCCCCCGCAGGAGCCATTCCACAGAAAACTCCTGTGCTTCTGGATCCAAGTCACTTATGATCACACGGTTCTGAGACAAATCCATTACCCAAGATGTATCATCAATAATGACAATGATGCGATCATCGGTTTCAAATCGACTAAATCCTACCCCCAATACAACATCACCAGACAACTCAGCACGTTGCCCAGTAAAATCATCCTCTGAAACTGCCTCAAACTTCATTGTTAACAGAGCTCCACTCTGGGCATAATCGATAAAGCCATCTAGAGCAGGTGTCTCCAAGGATTGGCCATACACGATGGATCCAATCCATACGTTACTGAGTAATCCTACTCCCAACAGAGTCATAGACCATCCACGCATCATGCTTTGATTCCATGCTCTTGGAGGAGTTCTTGAAGTTCCTCTTCTGTTTCGATAAGGACATCTCGAGCGGCACTCCCTTGATAGGGCCCAACCACACCTAAGGCAAAGAGCTGATCAATCAAACGTCCAGCGCGGTTATAGCCAATTTTAAGCTTTCGCTGTAGTAGGGATACGCTTCCTTGTTGATGGAGCATGACTGTTTTTGCGGCCTCGACAAACAAGGTGTCAACATCCCCTACATCCCCTCGCGACGCATTTTCTTCGGCCTCATCACTCTCGAGTACCAAGGGCTGATTATAGTGAGATTGTTGCCCAATGAAGGCAGTAATTCGCTCCACTTCCTCTGTGGATACAAACGCATTCTGTACCCGAACCATCTGAGCCCCATTGCTAAATAGCATATCCCCTTTTCCAACAAGCTCATCCGCACCGCCAACATCCAATATAGTGCGAGAATCTACTTTTGACGCTACTTGATACGCGATACGAGCAGGGAAATTCGCCTTAATGGTTCCTGTAATGACATTTACGGAAGGTCGTTGAGTGGCAATGACCAAGTGAATTCCTACGGCTCTGGCAAGCTGTGCAATCCGCGAGATGGGCTCCTCAATTTGACGCCCAGCTGTCATCATGAGGTCGGCTAATTCATCAATAATGACCACAATGAATGGCAAATGACGGTGCCCTAAATCATCTTCTAACCCACCCGAAGCAAATTTATCATTGTATGCTTTGATATCACGCACCATGGCCATTTTGAGCAACTCATACCGACTATCCATCTCCTTACAGACACTATTGAGTGTACCAAGTGCCTTGCTGGTGTCGGTAACAATGGGCTCTTCAGCCCCTTCAACATAGGCCAAATATTGATTTTGAATATGCCGATAGAGTGAAAGCTCGATCTTTTTGGGGTCAATCAAGACAAATTTCAAGTTGTCTGGATGCAATTTGTAGAGGAGGCATGTGATAATGGTATTAATCCCCACGGACTTCCCAGAGCCAGTCGCTCCTGCAATCAACAAGTGTGGCATACGGGCCAAGTCAATCATAAAGATTTCATTGTCAATGGTCTTTCCGAACGCAATGGGAAGGTCCATATCAGAATCGACAAACTTCTTCTTGTTAATCATCGACCGCATGTGAACCATCTGACGATTTGAGTTCGGGATCTCAATACCCACAGCAGATTTTCCTGGAATTGGAGCAATAATTCGAATTCCTTTTGCTGCGGTTGCCATCTTCAAATCATTGGCATATCCGCCGATTCGACTAATTTTGACATGATCCTCAGGTTCAATTTCATAGAGCGTGACCGTTGGCCCAACCGTAGCTCGTAACTCACGATCTTCGCCATCCCCCTCCGCGTGAGTCTTTAGTGCAATATTATGCTGTTTAAGCTTCTCGCTGATCAAATCCCCCACCCTACGAATCTCATCCATATTTACAGGGGTATCATCCTCTGTTGCGGGATCAAGTAAATCCTCAGGTGGGAACTGAAATCTATTTTTGGAGCTACTCGACGCTGCCTTTTGTGCTCTTCCTAAATCTTTTGTTCCTGCATCCTCCTCTTCTTTCCCTACGACAATCTCGATATTCCCGCCTGAACTCGTGGCGTTGCTAGATGTAGCAGAGCGGTCACTCCCATCGTTTAGTTTGGCCTCGGAACGACTACCTCCCGCAGGGCCATCAATCGGTGGGGTCGTTGAGCCTTCATTTATGGACGCTTCATTTTCAGGCGCTGAACCGACTGTGGAATCCGAAGAAGAACTCAAAGACGACACGCTTTGGTCGCTTCTGTTTCGTTGTGACTCTCTGGCTTTGGGTGTTCCTGCAGAAGTGCTCTGAGAGTAGCGTGACTTGGATGAATCTGGATCATCTTTCGCTCCCAACCCGCTCGAAACTGTTTCTTTCCATGAATTACCCAAGGAACCAATAGACCCCATCCATGATGAAAGTCTAGATGTTACCGATGATCCGTCGAACGACAACAAAAAGCTTAGGTCCACCTTAAATGTCATAAAGGTGAGCGTTGCAAGAGCGGTGATCAAAAGAATCAAGGTTCCCCAGCTCAAAAGTCCTTGTAAGATAGCTGCAAGCATGAAGCCAACTTGTCCACTAATCGTTGAAGAAATAGAGTCTATTTCCAGGGATAACCATCCTGCGGTTGTACTCAACGTCAGCATCCAAAAAGCCATTAAAACCACTTTTCGCAACCATCTGTCCCATGACAAATCTCGGATCATCACCCATCCTGAACCAATAAGTATCACAGGTAGAGTGACGCTAAACACACCAAAAAGGAGAGAAATACTCAAGTGGGCCAACCAAGCACCGACGGTTCCCACCCAATTTTGTACTAGAGTAGCCGAGCGACTCGTTGGGTCTAGTAAATCACCAATCCCTAACCTGCTCACTGCAGCATAGTCTTGCTCCTGAAAGGTTAAGAGGCTCAAGAGGTAGAGAAAGCCAATCCCAATCATCATCACGCCAAGGATGATTAGGCTTCTTCTAGAGGATGAATGTGTGGAGGCTTTCGTAGGCATGATAGACGATTCGTCTGTCGACTAACATGGAATATCGTGAAAATGATGCACAACTACCGATTAGATAGCTCAATTGTGCCATCTTGCATTCTAGGAAGAACGGGGTAGCGATCCATGGAGCAACACAGTTGAATCTCATCTTCGCTTACATGTTCAGCAAGCCTTCTTGCATGATCACTCTGATTCACAAGTTCATACGGATCGTTAGTACCTAGACGTTGAGCCAAGCATACTGCAATTTGACATGCATCTGAAAGTGGATCTACATCAGTGTCGTCACGCTCCAACAGGGAACGTAGAATCATCCCAGCAAATAAGGTATCCTCTATAGAAGGTCTACCGCGCCAACCAGCACAAAAAAGAGTAACTGGGAGTCCTTTTGACATCGCCTTCGCGACGTGGTCGAGAACAGACGTGAAATTTAAAAACCCACCCACGAGGATTTCTTCTGCTCCCTTGGAGTATTCGAGAGCTCGAGTCCCATTTGTAGTCGTCATAATTAGTTGCATTCCATCAACAACTTCGGGTGTACAAACGACAGGTGAATTCCCATAATCGAACCCTTCAATCATCACACCATTTCGCTCGCCCAAGGTTAGCACTTGCTTTCGGTCCATGTTTTGAACCAAGCGAAACGCTTGATCGGTTTCTTCCACCGGATAAATTTTGGTTGCTCCATTTGCCAGAGCCGTAATCATCGTACTAGAGGCTCTCAACACATCGATGACTACAACAAGTCTCCCTTTAAGCTGCCCTTCATCCATCTCATGGGCAGACAGAATGATATCTAACATAGGGGTTTGTTTCTCACTCATAGGTTACTTAACAAATGGTGGGTTTGTGACGGTTGCAGGCTTACTCTCTCCTCGTATTACAATCCCAATCTTCGCCCCTTCTTTTATAGACGTCCCATACGGTGACTCAAGCCGAGCCATCCCAATTCCTTGGCCCAGTGTAATCGACTGAGTACCACTTGTAACCACACCAATGGTCTCACCATTAGATACAACATCGTAGCCAGAGCGTGGGATGGCTCTTTGCTCATCCATGACAAACCCAACCAGTCTGCGGTAGTGCCCACTCTCTTTTTGAGCAGCTATGGCTTGATGACCCATGAATGGACCTGCCTCTAGCTTGGTCACCCAACCCATTCTAGCCTCGAGTGGGCTTACGGTTTCATCCATGTCTTGGCCATACAAATTGAATCCCTTTTCAAGACGAAGTGTATCTCTAGCACCGAGCCCACAAGGCACAGCGCCAGCCTCTAATAGTGTCGCCCAGATGGCTTGTATATTGCCAGGATCATCTGTTGGGATATACAATTCCACCCCTTTTTCACCCGTGTAGCCTGTAGTAGCTACCCAAACATCCGAAACGCCACACACCGTGCCCATGGAAAATCCATAAAACGGGAGACTCGCTACCTCAACATCGGTCAATGGTTGTAGAAGATCGAATGAAGCAGGCCCCTGTAAGGCTAGCAACCCCATTCGATGAGAGTGATTCTCAAGGGTCACGTCTGCCTCAGAAAAATGGGTTTCTTTCACATGAGAGACCCATTCCCAATCCTTGTCAATGTTGGCAGCGTTGACCACCATGAGCCATTCATCCTCTGAACGGCAGTAGATAAGGCAGTCGTCAATGACGCCGCCATCTTCTTGACACATCGCTGTGTATTGTGCTTTGCCTGGAGGGCAAGCAGTCACGTCATTTATAAGCAACATTTGCAAGAAAGAACTAGCATCCTTGCCTGTCACAAAAAACTCACCCATGTGGGAGACATCAAAAATTCCAGCTCCAGTACGTACTGCTTGATGCTCTTGTTTGATCCCCTCATAACTCACAGGCATGACATACCCGCCAAACTCAATGCACCGAGCGCCTTGCTCAATATGTTGGTTGTATAAGGGTGTCTTTTTCATGGCTCCAAATGTAGGCATTTTTCTACTGCTGTCGGCAACTAATTCATGTGGATTTCTACGATTTCTCACGAGTGTAGAGAACGAACTCGACACAAGAATTTGTATTATTGGTGCCATGAGTTCAATATCTAAAGAGCAAGTTCGAAGTGCGTTAATGCAGGTACTTCACCCTGAGGTGGAGAAAGACCTGATCTCCCTGGACATGGTTCAAGACCTAATTATCCAGGAAAAATACATCGCCTTCACTCTCGAATTACCCTCGAAAAATGATGCACTGGCAGATCTATTGAAAGATCAGGCCACTCAAGCGATTCAAAAATTTGTAGATGCAGAAGCCATTGTAGATATCACAACCGGGATAAATATCTCAGTCGCAAAACGGATGGAGGGAGAACCTTCAGGAGAGCCATCTGCAGGAGAAACCCAACAAACGGAAGCCTCTTCAGAAGCGACACAAGGATTGCTACCCACTGTGAAACATGTCATTGCAGTAGCGTCTGGGAAAGGTGGGGTTGGGAAGTCCACGGTTGCATCAAACCTTGCTGTGAGTTTAGCGAAGTTGGGGTTACAGGTTGGACTTATGGATGCTGATATTTATGGCCCAAGCGTACCTATCATGTTTGATGTACATGAGAAGCCTACCATTACCACACAGCGAAAACTTGAACCTATCCTTAAGCACGGGGTTCACCTTGTATCGATGGGTTTTTTGATTGACCCAGATCAGGCGATGATTTGGCGTGGACCTATGGTAACTAGCGCCGTAAAACAATTTATGCAAGACGTTGCCTGGCCAGAGTTAGATGTGATGGTTCTTGATCTTCCCCCTGGCACAGGTGATATCCAATTGACCATTGTACAATCCGTTCCATTACGTGGTGCAGTCATTGTTTCAACACCTCAACCGGTCGCGCTTGAGGATGCTCGTAAAGGGATTGCGATGTTCGATAAGGTGAGAGTTCCCATTCTTGGTTTGGTAGAGAATATGGCTTGGTTTTCGCCTCCAGACCACCCGGAATCGAAATACTATATATTTGGAAAACAGGGGGCTCGCCAACTGGCTCAACAACAGCAAGTTCCTTTTCTAGGAGAAATACCACTCGTGGAAGAGATTCGAAAAGCTGGGGACGCAGGAACGCCTGTAAGTATCAAGGACCCAACTTCTGCACAGGGTCAGGCCTTTCGGACAATGGCTGAGCGCGTGTTGCAGTCGATAGAAGCGTTAGAAGCAACAGGTGAAGGACAAGAAGAAATGTCCATTTCGTTTCACGAGTAAGTGCCCCTTGTAAAACCCTTGGCTTGCAAACCCTTTAGGCGAAACGGTCTGAGAGCCGATTAATCAAATACCCGCTTTCAAAAAGAGCCTGAGTCGCAAAGGATCCAAAAAAGTCGGTCACAGCTTCAAACTCCTTGATGAACCCTGTTCGATCATTGGCCTCTACCATAGAAGCCAATCGCTCGTGATGTTTGAAAAACTGAGTCAGAAGGGCTCGTCGTTCTGGACTAGAAAAGACGATATCTGCATACAATTCCGCACTTTGAGCAAAAATACGTCCCGTCATCATAAGCTCAGCGCGATACATTGGACTCGAGTAATCCAACATTTGTTGCGGTTTGAGCTCCTGATCTTTCATAAAAGACCCATGCAGTAAAGCCACAAAATGTCGAAGCCCTTGGACCAAATCCATCGCATGGTCATGCGCTTCCGGGTCAGCCTCGACGACCCTCATTCCCCATAGCTTACATTGCTCCCCAAACCAATGTCCTTTTTCTGAATCTCTGGCTGGACAGAGTACCATGAGCTGCTTCGACAGATTTGGCACGTCAGGACCATGCATTGGATGCAATCCGAGCACGGGACCCTTATGAGCATCCAGCATTGCTTGGATAGGAGTCACCTTGTTTGAGGTAAAATCTGCCAAAACAACATGGTCGGGTAATTTTGCAGAGACCCTTTCTATAACATCTAGAGTGACATGGATCGGTACAGTCACAATAGCCATATCGATCGTTGTGACAACCTCCTCTAGCTCATACCAATTCCCTTTATCAATACTGGATACTTGATGTCCACTTCGCTCAAGGAATTGACGATATAATTGCCCCATTCCACCCTCACCACCTAACAAGAGCACATGCATCGGCTCATCCGTAGCCATTGGAAACTCATGTTGTGATTGGGTTGCCCGAGATGAGGCCATAATGATTCGTAACAAATCCTCCACCATCTCAGGGTCTACCCCCATATCTCGAGCGTCCTTGCGAAGTCGTTCCGTCTTTTGTTCTTCGCGCTCTGCCATAAAGACTGGAAGCTGGTGCTCAAGTTTGTATGAAAGCACCTTTTTGGCAACATCATTTCGCTTTTTGAGAATCTCAAGCAGGGTTTTATCTAGCGCATCAATCTCTTCGCGCATGGAATCTAAGTCACTCATCGGTCAGAAAGATGAAAGGAAGGAATGAAGAAAATCAGACAAGTCGTTACTTTTCTAGATTGCCTCAAGGTAGGAAATCTCGTTCAAACCGATCAATTCATGTCCATATACGACCTACAATCCCCGTGGCCCCCAGCAGGGGATCAACCCAATGCTATTGAAGAGCTCACTCAGGGAGTCTTGGCAGGGGATAAGCATCAAACACTTCTTGGGATCACGGGATCGGGAAAGACACGAACAATCGCAGGCGTCATTGAAAATGTAGAACGACCTGTCTTGGTCATGAGTCATAACAAGACACTCGCCGCTCAATTGTATCGTGAGTTTTGTGACTTTTTCCCTGAGAATCGGGTTGAATTTTTTATCTCCTACTACGATTACTACCAACCAGAAGCCTACATCTCCAAGTCCGATAAGTACATAGAAAAGGATCTCTCCATCAATGAACAGATCCAAAAATTACGGCTTCGTGCAACAAGCTCGTTACTATCTGGGCGTAGAGATGTGATTATTGTCTCCTCGATCAGTTGTATTTATGGTATTGGGTCGCCAAGCGAGTATGCTAAACTGATTTTGAACCTCAAGGTGGGGGATGAGATTCCACGAAACAAGATGCTCTACGATCTCGTGGACCTACATTACTCACGCAATGACGTTGAGTTTACACCAGGTCGATTCCGAGTGCGTGGTGACGTGACGGATATTTATCCTGCATACTCAGATGATGGTTTACGGGTCACCTTTTGGGGAGATGAAATTGAATCGATGGAGAGATTTGATCCCGAAACCGGCGCGACGATAGAAAAAGTGGATGAATTTCGCATTTTCCCCGCCTCCCATTATGTCACCACAAAAGGGAGAATGACTGAAACCATTGACCTCATTCGCCAGGAGCTTTGGGATCGCACGGAAGTGTTCAAATCGGAGCAACGACTTTTGGAAGCCAAGCGCCTTGAGCAACGCACCTTATTTGACCTGGAAATGATGCAAGAGGTGGGGTATTGCAATGGAATCGAGAACTACTCACGCTATCTCAGTGGTCGTAAACCTGGCGAACGCCCTTTTTGTCTGATCGACTACTTCCCAGACGATTTCCTGCTTGTGGTGGATGAGAGCCATCAAACAGTACCTCAGATTAATGGCATGTATAGCGGTGACCGTTCTCGAAAAATTGAGTTGGTCGAGCATGGATTTCGTCTTCCCTCGGCATTAGACAACCGCCCGTTAACCTTTCAAGAGTGGGAAACGATGGTCAATCAAGCGATTTATGTGAGCGCGACCCCTGCCGACTACGAGCTCGAGCAGTCAGGGGGTGTCGTCGTTGAGCAAATTATTCGACCCACTGGATTAATGGAGCCTACTATTGAAGTGAGACCTGTAGACAATCAAGTGGATGATCTTCTTGAGGAAATTCGTGTTCGAGCAGCAAAAGGGGAGAGGGTTTTATGCATCACCCTTACCAAGCGACTAAGTGAAGAGCTCAGTGCGTACCTCAAAGAGCTGGGGATTTCAGCAGCGTATATGCATAGTGAACTTGATGCGCTAGAAAGGATCGAAGTGCTCTACAAATATCGGCGCGGAGATTACAATGTCTTGGTTGGAATTAACCTCCTTCGGGAGGGAATAGATATTCCTGAACTCACGCTTGTTGCCATTTTGGATGCCGACAAGGAGGGTTTTCTACGATCTGATACCTCCTTGTTCCAGATTGTCGGTAGAGCTGCCCGAAATGTAAACGGGAAGGCCATATTGTATGCAGACAAGATCACCGATAGCATGAAAAAGGTGATTGATGAGACCAATCGACGTAGACAAGTCCAACAGGAGTACAACGAGGAGCATGGCATCACCCCAACGACGGTTCAAAAAGAACTCAAACCCCTTGTGGATCCAAGTCTAATCTCGACTGGAACCGTGAATCTGGATGCACAGCAAGCAGCAATGGAGGATATGGTGCGAGAGAATGATGCAGACGATATCGTCTCCTCAACAGGGTCGGGAGAGCAAATCCGTGAAGGCGAAAAAGGGTATCATTACACGCCTGGGCCAGCCATGAAGGAGGTCGTTTTTGAGACCAAAGACTCACTACTGAATCATTTGCGTCAATCGATGCTACACGCGGCCAAAAACATGGAGTTCGAGGAAGCAGCCAGAATTCGCGACCAGATTGCGAAGTTAGAGAAGGAAATGTAGGAGTTTTCTTACCTTTTGATTTCAGCTGTAGTGACCCTTGTTGCTACGTGTCAACCTATTACAAAGAACGATTAGTTTCGGAATGGACGAATTAAACGCACAAAACATTTACTTCATGTTCTCAGTAGGCCTGTTTGTAGGCTATATCGTGGACATGATCATGGGTAAGCGCGCACTTGGTACAATTGGGAATCTACTTACTGGTGCTGCGTCTAGCATCATCATTGGCTCTATCATGGTCTTCTTTGAGATCTTTGGCCCACTGGTCTATGCGGGCCTTGGAACAGCGTTCTTATTATTCCTTGTGAATGTATTTAGTCTTCACTCTGAGGAAGAAGAGACGAACCCTCAGGGCACGTAAGCTCTAAATCCAAGCTGGCGACAATTTCATCCCATCGGAAAAAACTGGTTGCCTGATCATCATCCACTGCTGCAAAGAGTCCATTTTCGAAGGGTGCATTACGGGCTTCCTGAACAAGGGCAATCCCATCGGTATTTAAGGTAACCGCACCACGAAAGGTACCAAGGTGCTCAAACGTCACACGATCAAAAGCCAAGAAGTGGTTCACACGCTCCTCTTGATCGACAATCATCCACACCCCTTCCTCAACATCCTCTCCTGCGCGGTTCCGGCAAACCCCAAGGACAATTCCCTCAGGCTCACTCAAAAATAATCCCTCCCCAAACGTGACGCCTCGAAACGCTCCCAGTTCCCAATTCTCATCAAGTGCATCATAGACCTTTATGTTTTTTCGCCTAGGTGACTCATCAGCTACCAGCAGAGTGCCAAGGGCAGGATCGACCTTAAGCGACTCAACTACCCAGAGCGCACCCTCGCCCCCTGTTTCCCCGAAAGCACCTTCATGAGAGGCTTCAAACCCATTGACAGCACCTGTACCACTCTCTCGTTCCACGACCAATGAAAACGTATGCACTCGCTCAGATAATACATCTGCGGGAGCCGCTTCTTCATCCAACGCACCTACATTATCAGTCACAAAGACGAGGTAATCCTCTCCAAAAAACGGCACTACATCAATCCCGTATGGCTCAGATAAATGTTCCATCCCAAAAGCACCTACAACTGTAAATTCTGGCAATTGCATCACCTGAACACGCTGATTATCGCGTTCAACGACAAACACCAAGTCGTCGATCACTACAATTCCATTAGGCCGTTCCAATTGACCCAATTCCGACCCGCTACCACCTACTTTACGGAGAAGTGCTCCGTCAGAAGCTCGGTGAACATAGAGTACATCCTCTTCCTTCGCAGTAACAAGCACCCAGGTTTCATCCTCGCTTGACCAAATCGCCGGAGAATCAACATTGGCTGCAGGGGTTGCATCGGTTATCACCGTTTCGTCTAACGTGATAATGGGTCGCTCACCCAGCGTGTCGAGAGGCTCGGTTGTTTCTGGTGCGCTACAAGACAAAAGGGTCAATGAAAGGACAACGCTTAGCAAAGGAAGATCTACTCTTGAAAAACTATTCATAATGGGGAATCAAGTGAGTTCAAAAAGAATGAAAAAAACATTATCGAAATATCGAAAATCTCCTGAACTTTGAGATGACCAAAGCGTTAACAAATCAACGCAATCATTCAGGCACTCGATGTACAACTAAACGAACCTGGAGCTAGATAAAAAAGGATGTCTACCTACAAATTCTTTGAGCAGGTCAACAAAAACTTTGACAAAGCTGCTCCGTATACCCGATTCGAAAAAGGGCTACTCGATCAAATTAAAATTGCCAACCAGGTCTATGAGATCACATTCCCCATACGAAGGGATGATGGATCGATTGACGTGATCAAAGGGTGGCGTGTGGAGCACTCTCATCATAAGCTGCCAACCAAGGGAGGGATTCGTTACAGCCGTATTGTGAATGAGGACGAAACGAAGGCCCTTGCCGCTCTAATGACATACAAATGCGCAATAGTTGATGTCCCTTTTGGTGGGGCCAAGGGTGGGATATCTGTTGATAAACGCAAGTACAGCGATAAGGAAATGGAGCGCATCACGCGTCGTTACACGTACGAGTTGATCAAAAAGAACTTTATTGGCCCAGCTGTGGACGTACCAGCGCCCGATTACGGTACTGGATCTCGAGAAATGGGGTGGATTGTAGATACCTATCGACAATTCTCCAACGACTTGAATGCCGAAGGGTGTGTTACAGGGAAACCAATCCAGCAAGGGGGTGTTCGTGGACGTACCGAGGCTACAGGGATGGGTGTTTTCTTTGGGATTCGTGAAGCTTGCAGCAAAGCCGATGATATGAAAGCTTTAGGCCTAGAAACAGGGGTTGAAGGTAAGACTTTCATCGTCCAAGGTCTTGGTAACGTAGGATATCATGCCTCCAAGTATATGACGGAGGCGGGCGCTATACTTGTGGGTGTCGCAGAGCGAGAAGGGTCGATTTACAAAAAAGATGGGATTGATCTGGAACAACTCATGGCATACCGCAATGAGACAGGGTCCATCATGGACTTTGAAGGGGCAACCAATCTCCCTGACAAATCGACGGTCCTCACAGAGCCTGCGGATATCATGATCCCGGCAGCGTTGGAAAACCAGATCAACGAAGGCAACGCAAAAGATGTGAAGGTTAAAATTCTTGCAGAGGCAGCCAATGGACCTACCTCAGCGGAAGCTCATGACATCTTAAAGGAGAAAGGCGTATTAATCATACCTGACGCTTACCTAAATGCAGGGGGTGTGGTTGTAAGTTATTTCGAATGGCTTAAAAACCTTCAACATGTTCGCTTTGGTCGAATCGAAAAACGATTTGATGAAAATGCGCTTCGTAATGTGCTGGATGCTGTTGAGAACCTTTCATCTATTAAATTTTCCGATATCGAGCGACTCAATCTCACCAAAGGGGCAGGGGAATTTGAGCTTGTCACATCGGGTCTAGAGGAAACCATGGTGACGGCTTACAATGAAATTCTAGAAGCACGTTCTGAATATGAGGTAGACCTCAGAACGGCATCATTTATCGTTGCAATCAATAAAGTTGGGACGATTTACGAGCAAATGGGCATATTCCCTTAAAAAGCTCTATGAATCGACTCACAAAGGATGTGCTCTTTTGGGCAACCGTAGCAACAATGTTCATCGTTGGTGCACCACTGGCTGGCGCTCAAGTAATCTCGTCAACCCAGGGCTCCGAAACAATTACAAGCCCCTCAGACCTGCCGTTTGAGCGAATATTTGATGAGCCTTTTTTACCAGGCCTTCGACCTAGTCTCAGAACGATTTCGCCTGATGCAAAGCAGATCTATTTCACGTGGAATGACTCTGCAAAAGCAACACGTAAAACCTATGTTGTCAATGGTGATGGCAGTGAGGTGGATACAGTAGGTGCTGAAGCAATCCTTAGTTACCGCTTGTCACCGGATCAATCACAAGTGCTCTACGTCGAAGATCAATCGGTGTATCTTGCGTCGTCGACGATGGAAAACCATCGATTCAAAAATCCAGAAGTACTACTGACGTCTAAAGGTCGCGTATCATTACCACAGTGGTCTCCAGACGGAATGAAAATTGCTTGGTCCATGGATGGCGACATATGGTCTATGGATATGCAACAACGGTCCATGAATAAGGTGCTTGATGATGACCAAGCCAATGGTCAGAACTTTGCAGGATGGGCCTCCAATGAACACATCCTCTTAATTTCTAGAGATAATTCGGAGACTCGTCTCGTCTATTTCCCTGAATATGTGGACACATTTGTGGAACCGGGTGAATCAAGAAGAGGGCTTTATACAACTACATACTCCGTAATGCATCTTGACTCCACGTCATCACAAGAGTTATTGACATCTCAGGGGTGGGTGAGTACACAAGTAAGCCCAACGGGTGACTTTTTTGCATTGGATGCTGTCGACGCACCGATGAAACATCGCCACATTCATGTATGGTCATCTCAGACGGGAGAACTCACTACGGTGTTTGAAGATTCAACGCAGGGCTGGATATATGGACGAAACATGGGCTTTGCGCCATCATCCAATACACTGATGTTCCAATCAGAACAAACAGGCTGGAACCATGTCTATACCGTTTCGCCCAATGGATCGGACCTACGCCAACTCACAACAGGTGCTTATGACATCCCATTTGCAGAGTGGATCAATGATGAAACGATTGTGATGGCGACGACGGAAAAAGATTTAGGAGAGCGCCACATAGTGATTCTTGATGTTGATGATGCAACGACGAACACACTCACAGAAGCCGAGGGGTATCGTTATCAGTTTAGGCTTAGCCCAGACAGAAGGCATCTTGTGTACGCATATACGACGTTTAATCAACCGTATGATCTTTATCGACTTGACCTTCGACGCCCTCGTGGGGAGATTCAGCTTACAGAAACTGTTCCTGAATCGTTTTCACAGATCACCTGGCAGGAAGAACAATACATTCGCTTTCCAGCTCGTGATGGTGAAACAGAGCTTTCGATGTCCATCTTGACGCCAGATGATTATGAGCCCAATAATGGAAAACAATATCCAACGGTTGTGTTTGTCCATGGAGCAGGATCTCTACAAAATGTATTCAAAGGATTTTCCAATAGTTACTACCGCGAATACATGTTCCATCAATGGCTCACTGCAAGGGGGTATGTGGTTGTTGAAGTAGACTACCGGCACAGCACGGGGTATGGTCGCAAGTTTAGAGAAGATGTGACCAATTGGATGGGTAAATACGAAACGGAGGATATCATTGATGGGCTGGACTGGATTGCGTCGAATGGAGATTATGTAGATCGCAATCGGGTGGGGATTTATGGAGGCAGCTATGGTGGATTTATGGCACTTTATGCAGCTACGGTTGAGCCAGACCATTTTCACGCAGCTGCAGCGCTTCGTGCAGTCACCAACTGGCGAAACTATTTCTATGCAAACCCATGGTATACCTACCCAAGACTTGGGACTCCTGAGGAGAATCCACTCAATTATGAGCGAAGCAGCCCGCTTGATTTAATCGATGATCTAGAGCGTCCAGTGCTTATTCTACATGGACTTGTTGATGACAATGTTGGATTCCAGGATGCAGCTCAATACATAGAGGCGCTTATTCAGGCCGGTGATAAAGAGTTTGACATGATGATGTACCCATCAGAACCTCATGGATTCCAAGACCCAGATTCATGGATTGATGAGTATGAACGCATCTTTGAATTTTTCGAGGAAAACCTCTGACGGAGCCCCTCCTAAAGTGTAGATTTTGTAAGTTCCCTCATGGCTGAATCGTACCGCGCACTGACCCGAGTTTATCGTCCTTCCTCGTTTGAGGACATCGTCGCGCAAGAGCATGTGAGTAACACGCTCAAGAATGCGATTGATAACGATCGTCTGGCACATGCCTATATGTTTTGTGGCCCCCGCGGTGTTGGAAAAACTACCATGGCGAGGGTACTTGCTCGGACCATCAATGATGTCGATGGCTCTGTCGATGGTGAGCAGCTCAACCAAACGCTCAACATCACCGAAATTGATGCTGCCTCTAACAATAAAGTAGAGGATGTTCATACCCTCCGAGAAAGTGTACGGATACCTCCCCAAAACGGGCGTTATAAAGTGTACATTATTGACGAGGTGCACATGCTCAGCAAGGCTGCCTTTAATGCGCTTCTCAAAACACTTGAAGAGCCTCCAGCCCATGTCGTCTTTATCTTTGCAACAACAGAGCCTCACAAAGTTCTTCCTACCATACTTTCTCGTGTCCAGCGCTTTGACTTTCGCAGGATAGAGACCGACGAGATTGTTTCTAGGCTCTCAGCAATTGCCAATAAAGAAAGCATAACCATTGATAAAGAATCGCTCCATCTAATTGCAAAACGTGCGGACGGTGCCCTTCGAGATGCACTGAGCCTTATGGACCAAGCGGTCGCTTTCTGCGGATCCAACATTACCTATACAGCGATCCTAGATGCATTTCATGCTATTGATGTTGAGGATCTATTTTTGTTCTCAGCCTGCATGAGTACGGGAAGTGCTGCCGAGCCATTAGTCCGATTTCAAGAACTGATGCAAGATGGGATAGACATTCAGGAGTTCCTAGGGTCTTTGACGGAACATTTCCGGCATATCTATTTGGCAAAAGATGAACGAACAATCTCTTATATCGAAGCAACAGAAGAGACTCGTACGCGGTATGTAGAGGCAGCCAAAGCATTGAGTGCAGAAGACACCCTTCGTGGAATTCATCTAGTGAATCAAGCCCAAATGCACGTGAAGGAGGCGCGACAACCTCGAATACAGGTTGAAATACTGATTGCAAAGCTCGCACATATGATGCCTTCCTCAGAGTTGGCTATTGTCACGTCGCAGGTAACTGGGGCAAAAAAAAAAGAGTAAACTCAGCCCCACTGGCTGAAAATGAGCCGGCACTCGCGACGAAACCTAAAACTGAGCCGGCAATCGCGACGAAACCTAAATCTGAGCCGTCGCCTGCACCTGTACCCGCTCCGGCGACAAAGCCTACCCCAAATCGGACGTCAAAGATTGGCCCTATCCCCAAACTTTTCGGTGAATCCACCACGGCTCAAGAAAATCCGACGGCTGCAAGCTATGACAAATCGACGGCCGCTACCCATTCGGCGCCTGCAAGCGAGGCATTTACACCTCTCTCGTTACAATCAATTCAAGACAATTGGCAAGAGTGGGTTGCTGGACTCAACGGTACGGTGAGCCGTTTTTTGAGCTTACAGCTCCAAAAGACGGTGATTCATCAGTATCAAGATGATGTGCTTGAGCTTCGTGTGGAGTCTGAATTTGGCGTTAAAATGCTTAATGAGCACGAAGCATCACTGCGAGATTGGCTCAAGGAACAACTCGGGCGTAAACCAAAACTTCATGTAACAGTGGATCCATCACTCGTTGCCCCAGCTTCCTCAAGAGATCCTTTTGAGGCATTCAAGGAGATTCAGCAAAAAGATCCAGTCGTAGCTGAACTTGTCAAACGATTTGGTGCTGAGCTTAAACAGTAAACAACACGTATGAAAATTACCTCCGAAGCACTTGAACGAGCCATTGAAGAACTTGCAAAACTTCCAGGGACAGGAAGGAAATCGGCTCGCCGTATGGCGCTTCATTTACTTAAGCAACCTGAGTCCTCTCTTCAAGAACTAGCGTCGGCGATCAGCAATCTGAAAACAAAGGTCAATGTATGTACGGTATGTGGAACGTTTAGCGATACAGATCCTTGTACGATTTGTGAAAATCCAAAGCGTGCAATTGGACAACTGTGTGTCGTAGAAGAGTTTCAGGATATGTATTTCATTGAGCAAACGAATCAATTTCAAGGGCAATATCATGTGTTAGGTGGCGTTCTTTCACCGATGAATCAAATTGGCCCTGATGAACTTAGGATCAAGGAACTCATCCAGCGTATTCATCAGACGGATGTGGACACACCTATCAATGAAGTAATCCTAGCGCTAAACCCAGATGCTGAGGGGGAAGCAACCTCGTATTACATTCAAAAGTTAATGGAGCCATTGGGAGTGAATGTGACGCGAATTGCCTATGGAATTCCGATGGGAACAGATCTTGAGTATATTGATGATGCGACGTTAACGAGAGCCTTTAGCAACCGAACGAGCTTTTAAGCCACCGTTCACCCATGCTTCTCAAAGCAACTTAGTAATCTGGATAAAAACCCTTATGAACAAGATATCAACCCACTCCACACTACTTCTGACTCTGTTAATCCTTCTCTGCGTAGAGACATTGGATGCACAACGTAATACTCGTTGGCAGCAAGAAATTGCGTACACGATGGACATAGTTGTGGATGCAGACGCTCATCAATACACTGGAACTCAGCAAGTTATCTACACAAATAACAGCCCAGATGTACTCACCAGAGTGTATTACCATCTATTTTTTAATGCGTTTCAGCCTGGTAGCATGATGGATGTCCGCTCACTCACGATTGCAGATCCAGATCGACGAGTTCGTGATCGTATCTCGAAGTTACAGCCGGATGAAATTGGGTATTTACATGCCACGTCATTATCGCAAGATGGTCAACCAGTAGAGTTCTCAGAAGAGGGTACGATTCTAGTTGTGAACTTGGCCGAGCCACTCCAACCTGGACAAAGTACGACGTTAACCATGGAAATGGAGGCGCAGGTGCCACTTCAAATTAGACGCTCAGGTCGAGATAATGCGGAAGGGGTCGAATTTTCAATGTCACAATGGTATCCAAAAGTAGCAGCCTATGATGAAGATGGCTGGCATCCAAACCCCTACATTGGACGTGAGTTTTATGCACCATTTGGAACCTTTGACGTCACTATTCATATCGATCCAGAGTACGTTGTATCTGCCACCGCTGTTCTCCAGAATCCTGAAGAAGTTGGCTATGGGTATACAACCCCAGTTGGGGAGACCCCAGACATGAGTGCGCCGTCAACGAATGGTGAATTGCGCAGATGGCATTTCAAATCTGAGAACATTCATGATTTTATGTGGGCAGCAGACCCAGACTACATTCATACCACGGCTCAGGTGCCCGGGGGACCATTACTTCGTTTCTTCTATCAACAAGATATTGTAGCTGAAAACGCAGATGCCGATCGACAAGCAGAGCTTACGGCTAACTGGGAACAGCTACCTGCCCTTACAGCGCAAGGCTTTGAGTACGCGAACAAACATTTTGGCGAATACCCATACCCTGAATACACAGTAATCCAGGGAGGAGATGGAGGTATGGAGTACATCATGGGAACGCTCATCACTGGAAACCGCTCATTACGCTCACTTGTTGGAGTTACGGTCCATGAGTTTATGCATTCTTGGTACCAAGGAGCCTTAGGCATCAACGAAAGTTATTATTACTGGATGGATGAAGGCTTCACCTCTTATACAACAGATGAGATTATGGATGAGTTGTTTGGAGGAAGCTCTCTTTCTGGGTATCAAGGCTACGCAGCATTGGCCAACGCAGGTCGGGAAGAAGTCATGACTACGCATGCAGATCACTTTACAGCAAACGTAGCCTATGGAATTGCAGCATATTCAAAAGGAGCCGTCTTCTTGGGACAAGCGAAGTACATGCTCGGAGAAGAGGCGTTTAGCCGTTCAATGTTGCGCTTTTTTGACGAATGGAAATTCAAACATCCACGAGGTAAAGATCTCTTACGGATCTTTGAGCAAGAAGGGGACATGATTCTTGACTGGTATTATGAGTATTTCGTTGAGACAACAAAAACCATCGATTACGCCATTGACTCCGTCACTGAACGCCCAGCGGATGGGTCCAACGCTGCTCAAACAGACGTCACGTTAGCCCGTGTGGGTGAATTCCCGATGCCTCTAGAAGTGCAAGTGACTGGACTTGATGGTCAGCAATGGACATTTTATATCCCACTCAGACTTATGCGAGGAGAGAAGGCCCCAAATGCAGATCAAGAACAAGGGTGGATGGTGCAAGAAGACTGGCCATGGGTAGAGCCTACCTATACGTTTACTGTGCCGGTACCCACGTCGGACATTGCAACGATCACGATTGATGAATCTGGACTTCTGGCTGATGTCGATCGTAGCAACAATACCTGGGAGCCCGTAGAAGAGTAACATCTGCAAGAGAAAGCACTAATGGAGCGATCTCTGCAGGATAACTAAACGATTAGGACTTAAATAGCGTCGTCGCGATGAAGAAAACATTCTCTTTTCTTTCCATCAGGCGGCGCGTAAAATAAGGGAACCACATCGTTCCATAAGGAACGTATACACAGGTTTTCCACCCTTCAGAGGCAAGCTTGTTCATGGTGCTTTCACGCAATCCATACAGCATCTGAAATTCAAATCGATCTTTTGCCAACCCTTCTGACGCAGCATAATCGAGCAACCATTTCACAAGCGATCCATCGTGAGTAGCCATGCGAGGAAAGGATGTTTTCTCGATGAGGATCTTGGCATACTCCTTATACGCCGCGCGAATTTCATCCATCGATTGAAGGGCGACGGCAGCTGATTCTTTGTATGCCCCTTTACACAGTCGAATATCAGCGCCCAGTTCTGCCAATTCGGCTACATCCTTAGCCGTACGGTGAAGATAGGCTTGAAGAACAAGTCCAACGTGGCCCTCATAGTCTTTAAGTGCACGTTTGAACAACTCTATGGTTGCCTCTGTATAGTCCGACCCCTCCATATCGATGCGAACAAACTGATTATGCGCCTTGGCTGTATCAAGGAGACGTGACAAGTTATCGTAGCATACGTCTTCAGAGATATCTAACCCCATCATGGTGAGCTTCACTGAAATAGAGCTATCTAATCCAGAGGTTTTGATTTGCTCCAAGAGTTCTATGTAGGCATCAACCGTTTGCGCTGCCGTGGTAGCATCTTTAATGTTCTCACCAAGCAAATCCAGTGTGACCCGATTTCCTTTCTCGTTGATCGCACGAACTTTTTTTTCAGCGACATCATAGGATTCACCAGCAACAAACCGTTTTGCAAAGATGTAGGGAGTTTTCATAGAAGGGTAGTTGAAAGGTCAAGTGAACAAAAGTACGAAAACACCACCATTGGGCAACCGAAACTTTGAAAGAATCCTGTCGTATAACAGAAACTTTTTATGTAACGACAGACTCATGCATTCACGTTTCAGAGCATCTCTAACTAGGTCAATTACTCTATTTCTACTGTGTGTATTAGGAGCGGTATCCGTGCAGGCCCAGCGAGCCAACGATGCCTATCAAATTGAGGTGTTTGACATCTCTACTCCCGAAATGACTCTGGAAACCAGTGGTGGATTCATTGAAATCGTTGGATCAAACCGTTCGACTGTCGAGGTACAGATTTACGCTCGAAAAGGTGGACGATACATCACCGAAGGCGATCTTGAAGAGATCTCATTAGAGGTTAGCCAGGATGGCAACTCTATCCGAATTATCGCTGAGAGTTCATCCAATGGGTGGAACTGGGGAAACAGCACAAATATTTCCTATCGAGTCTATGCACCAACATCTTCAAATGTTACGATGAATACATCAGGTGGAAGCCTGGACGTACGTGGGATTACAGGAACTATTCTGGGACGCACATCTGGAGGAAGTGTAGACCTGAGTGATATTACGGGTACAGCAGAAGTACGCACATCAGGCGGGGCAATGACGTTTACAGATTTTAAAGGTGAATTATTTGGCCGCACCTCTGGAGGATCCATAAATGTGAGACGCACAAAAGGATCTGTAGACGTTCGCTCCTCAGGTGGCCCCATCACAATTACGGAGTCGTACGGAGGTCCAATCTCTGCAAGAACGTCGGGTGGCTCGATCACCTGTGAACTCTCGCGAGTGAAAGGGGATATCGATCTCGACACCAGTGGTGGAAGTATCACGATTGATATTCCTTTACAGAAGGGCTATGAACTGGACCTTAAGGGATCTCGAGTGGATGTGGATATGGTTCAGTTCACTGGTCGCTCTGAGCGAAATAAAATGGTTGGGACGATCATGAGCGGTGGGCCACTCGTCCGCGCCAGCACGTCAGGTGGGACTGTGCGATTACGATTTGACGAATAAAGCGCCTGAAAGGATAGTCGGCGTCTCTTTCAACCCCCTTGCTTATTAAGATTTTGTTTGAATAACAGGCTTCGCTTGTCATTAAAAGCCAAGCCCGTTACTTTGTAATAACAAGTTTTACTTGTTTTATTATCGGGAATCTTATTGGATGGAGGATGGTATGTCAGAGACAAAACACTCAGATGAATTCGTACCGAAAGGAGCATTAGCGTTCTTTCTTTTACTCATTTTACTGTATGGTGTAATGTGGTTTTCACTGTACTTCCAACTTGTGGGGAGGATGTAAGGATGAGTACTCTTGAAAAATTTGCCATTGGTGTTGCCAGTGCCTTATTACTCACGTTTTTTGGCGCTTTGACCTATATCTCAGCGGAAACGGGCGTTGAAGTCCCAACATGCATCACCGATGTGGAGCCATTCACAAAGGACACACTGTTTCAGGTGAGTGAAAATGAATATGAATTACATATGGTTGCTCGCATGTGGGCATTTCAGCCTTCTGAAATAACCCTGCCACCTGGATCCAAGGTGAATATGTATGTGACCTCTCAGGATATTATCCATGGATTTCATGTGGAGCACCATAACATTAATCTGATGGCTGTTCCCGGTGCCATCAACTACTTTCAAGTTGAATTCAAGAAAGAAGGGACCTTCGATTTTGCCTGTCATGAGTACTGTGGTGCCGCACATCATACGATGGCGGGTCGATTCATTATTGAAGAAGGTGCAGAACCACTGACCAATACGATGGAAGCCAATGGTGAGCGGTTACCAATCTTTACCCCTGTGGAGGTGGATGGATTGGCATTAAACGATGAATCTATAGATGAAATTCAATAGGGGGCGCTAGTCATGAAATCAAACGCACTTGCACCTTTTTCATTTGACCGAAACGAACGCATTATGATGGGTATTCTCATCATCTTGCCTATGATCATGCTTTTCATGGGTGTGTATGGTGGATTAATGCAAACATTGTTTCGAGCTGGCATTGTTCAAAACGATCCATTCATGGGTCCAGATTACTACAAAGGATTGACGTTGCATGGCGTGATGAATGCCATTGTCTTCACGACGTTTTTTGCGGTTGCCTTGGGTAATGCCCTTATCCCTTATGCGCTGAAGTTAAAGCTCAATCTAACGTGGGCTTGGGTGTCTACGGGGCTCATGCTGGCAGGGTCAGTCATGGCGGCAGCCACTATTTTTGCTGGTGAAGCAAGCGTGCTTTACACGTTTTATCCCCCTCTCAAAGCAAGTCCATTTTTCTACATAGGACTCGTTCTACTCGTGATTGGCTCATGGGTCGCATTTTTCAATTGGATTCCGATGTATATGAGGTGGAGAAAAGAGAATCCCGGTGAAAAAACGCCCATTGCGGTTCTTGGTATGTTCACCACATTTATCGTGTGGTTCATTGCCACCCTATCAGTCGCTGTGGAGATTCTATTCATGCTTTTACCATGGTCTTTGGGTTGGGTTGACGGAGTGAATGTGATGTTAGCCAGAACGTTGTTTTGGTTTTTTGGTCACCCACTTGTCTACTTCTGGCTTCTCCCTGCCTACACGATGTACTACACGATGTTGCCAAAATTAGCAGGAGGTAAACTCTACTCCGACATGGCCGCACGATTGGTATTTATGCTCTTCATCATCTTTTCGATCCCTGTAGGTACACACCATCAATACATGGACCCTGCCATCGGATCCGATTGGAAGCTTCTTCATGCATTTTTTACGTTTTGTGTCGCCCTGCCGAGTTTGATTACAGCATTTACGCTTGCGGCGTCTCTTGAACATGGGGGACGTGAAAAAGGGGCTCGTGGGCTATTTGGATGGATCACCAAGCAACCCTACTTCTCTCGTGAAAACTGGCTTTATTCCTACCTAATTACCGGTCTTTTCATCTTTGTATTTGGTGGAATAAGTGGAATCGTGAATGCAAGCTATCAAATGAACATCGCCGTTCACAATACAGCGTGGGTTCCTGGCCATTTTCACCTTACGGTTGCAGGCCCTGTTCTACTTGCATTTTTAGGAGGAAGCTTACTTTTGGTTCAACAGTTTCTGCGAAAGGAAGTCAAGCTTAAATCGTTTGCTGTCGCAGCTCCGTGGATGTACTTTTTTGGAGTCTTTATTTTTTCTTGGGGTATGATGCGTGGTGGACTTCTTGGCCTTCCACGCCGGACCAATACAGGAGCCACGTATGCCAATCCCAATAGTGCTATTTATCAGCCAGAATGGATGCCATTCATTGATATGAGTGTTATCGGTGGGGTCATTATGTTCCTTGCAGTGGTTGTGTTCATCATCTCCTTTTTTGCAACGGTCTTTTCGAAGACGGTACCGGAAATGGAAGAGGTAGAGCTGCCATTGTCAGAACCATATCACGACGAACCTGCACTTTGGTTGCGCAACTTACGCCCTTGGATTGTAACAGCGGTGGTGTTGATCGTGGTGTCCTACACCCCTGTGATTTACGATGTTGTTCGTTCAACATATGGAACATCCGCACCTTACTCTCCGGATTCACCTATTCCTGAGCGAATCATTGACTCGATAAGTGAATGAGTATCAGAGGTAGAAAACCTTTTGCAGGCTATACCTTTTTTCTGATTGGCTCAATCTTCTTGTTGACACAATGTGGCCTTTTTTCAGGCAAAGATTATTCTGAGATGAATCCAGTCACTCTTCAGAACCAGGAAGAGACACCAGTGACCATTCCATCCCTATTTGAGGACAAAGTGACACTCGTGGGGTTTGTTTACACTCATTGCCCCGATATCTGTCCTATGGTGACCTATAACATGCGGGATGTTTCTCGAGAGGTAAATGATGAGCGCTTTCAATTGCTTAGCATTTCGTTTGATCCTCGTCGTGACACACCAGCTATACTGTCGTCATATGCGGAAAGTTATAAGTTAAATCTGGACCAATGGCACTTAGTTACGGGTCAACCTTCAGACGTTGAGTATGTAATGGAGACGTTAGGCATTGCTGTTGTGAAACAACCCTCATCGTTTCTTGACAGTGGAGAAGAGATGTACTTTATCGACCATTCTGATAAAGTGTTACTCATTGATGATCAAGCTAAACTAGTCGATGAATTTGTAGGCAGTACGTTCGATATACAAGAGGTAACCCTTGCCGCTCGCAAACTACTCGATAATCCCTCTTAGACTACTCTTTCATTCAATGATGAGGCTCGATAATTAACGAATTATGCGCATTGAGCTGACAGATTTCGTACCTTTAATCACAATCTTTAAAACCTAACATACTTATGAAAAATCTACTTTCTCTTGGACTTCTTGTGAGTCTTTTTGCTTTTACATCTTGCGGTGGCGGTGAGACAGCTGACGCACCTGCTGCTGAAGCTACTCCTGTTGATGATGGAGTACGCACAATTAATATCATTGGCGTTGACGAAATGAAGTTTGTCGTCTCAGAAGCAGCTGATGGCATCACTACGGGCGATGCATATGGTGAGTATCTCAAACTTGAAACCATTACTGCAGCTCCAGGTGAAGAACTTCGTGTGAGCTTGAAAACGGAATCTACTCTTCCCGCAACAGCTATGGCTCACAATTTTGCTCTTCTTGCTGCAGAAGCAGATGTAGATGCATTTGCACGTGCTTCAATCACTGCACGTGACAATGGATACATCGCTCCAGACATGCAAGACTGGGTGATCGCCAATACAGCAATGCTTGGTGGTGGAGAGTCAGATGTAATCACCTTTACTGCTCCTACAGAACCAGGTGAGTATACCTTTATTTGCAGTTTCCCAGGTCACTATGCAGGTGGAATG
>CAJXOH010000018.1 GCA_913057895.1 uncultured Bacteroidota bacterium | reverse complement strand
TCTACCGCCTGCGCGCCACGAACCAAGCCACCGGCCAGCCCTTCATCCAGACCCGAACCCTCGTGTTGATGAAGTAGCCCACTGCAAGCCCACTGCAAGCCCGTGACTGTGGATAACTCCTGTAAACCTACTGTTACGAGAGTGTTAAGGGATAATCAAGATGACATGCAGTATCAAAAACCGTCGAAATTACCCCTAGAGCGACCTTTTTAAAAGTTATCCACAAAGATCATCTGACCGAACTACAGGAGGGGGCAAGACTCAACGATTTTTCAATGTGGACAAGTTGTGCATTTTGTGGAAAAGTAATCCAATTTTATGTTGACGCTAACAGTCCGCTCGTCTAATTTGAGCATTGTGATCAGGACGAACATCGACGCTAAAATCTAGTCCAGAAATCACGGTAAAATCAAGAGGCCGTGCACACTGCGTTCTAGCGTCAAATCTTTCGGGATCTGTTCTGCTCCCCATTATTATTGAGTTTTAAATGCATTAGGCGAGGCACTATGAGTAAATACGTTATCAAAAAAACGGGTGAGAAGAGACCCTTCGAAGAAGACAAAATCAGACAAGCAGTCTTGAAGGCGATGCGTAGTGTGGACCAGGTCGATATGGATGTGGCCGAAGAGGTAGTCCAGGATGTTGCCCGCCGTGTATTGGAGGATGAGACAAAAATCCCAACAGTTGAAGAGATCCATAATACGGTCGAAGATGAGTTGATGAATCATCGTGCCAACGAGGCAGCCAAATCGTACATCGTTTACAGAAGCAAGAAGAAGCCAGACATCTTCCGCAAGCGCACAAACCTCAAGCCATACGAATACTCAAACCTCGCCGAGTATGTAGATGCGATTCGTCATTCCTATTGGGTACATACTGAATTCAATTACAATTCAGATATCCAAGACATGAAGGTCACGCTCAATGAGAAAGAGCAACAAACCGTCACTCGTGCGATGCTTGCTATCTCTCAAATTGAGATTGCTGTCAAAACATTCTGGGGTGATCTATACAAAAAGATGCCAAAGCCAGAAGTTGGCAATGTAGGCGCGACATTTGCAGAATCAGAAGTGCGTCACGCTGATGCGTACTCACACCTCGTTAATATCATGGGGCTCAATGGCGAGTTTGAAAAACTCATTGAGGTGCCCGCGATTCGTAAACGCATCAAATATCTTGAGCGTGTGATTTCTGGAGCACGTGAGATTCCCAACGAGGAGTATTTTGAGAGCATCATCTTGTTCTCCATGTTTGTGGAAAACATCTCATTATTTAGTCAATTCTTGGTCATTATGAGCTTCAACAAGTTCAAAAATGCTCTCAAGGGTATTTCTAATGCAGTCGAGGCAACATCCAAGGAGGAACAGATTCACGCTGAGTTTGGCTTTGAATTGATCAATACGATTAAGGAAGAAAATCCTGGCTGGTGGACAGACAATCTTGTCACAGACATTAAAATTGCGTCCCTTGAGGCATGGGATGCTGAGCGCGATATTGTGGAGTGGATGTTTGAGGCTGGGGACTTAGACTTCTTGTCCAAAGCGGAAACCTTGGAATTCATCCGTCACAGACTCAACCGCTCTCTCGGCGAGATTGGAATCGATCCAATTTTCGAAATCGATGAAGAGCTTCTTGCCAAGACCGAATGGTTTGACGACGAAACCGTCGCGACCAAGCACACAGACTTCTTCAATAAGAGAAGCATCAATTATACGAAGAGGCAACAGTCGGTCACCGAGGACGACCTCTTTTAAGTAGCCCGGCCCCCGAACAGAACACGCCTAGCTGGAGAAATGCAGCTGGGCTCTTCTGTCTAATGGAGCCGGTTGCTAAATCCATCGACCGTTAAACGATTGATAACCCGACCGACAAAAACACCGACAAACCACGAGAAATAATCACCATACCCGCCAAACCCCAAATAGAACTATGAGTACACGCGAGCCTTTTGATTGGGTCACCGAAGAAACCCAAACCTTCCTAAGCAGAGGATATTTAAGCGAAGGGGAAGATGCCCTAACGAGGATTCGCGCCATAGCTGATCATGCAGAGTCACTTCTAGGAATCGATGGCTTTGCCGATAAATTCTATGAGTACATGGGCAAAGGATGGTACTCATTGTCCTCCCCTGTATGGGCCAATTATGGCAAAAAACGTGGGCTACCTGTCTCATGTTTTGGGTCATATATCGATGATAACATTGAAAGCATTCTTTCCACCTCAGCCGAGGTAGGAGAAATGTCCAAAATGGGTGGAGGTACAAGCGGCTACTTTGGCAACATTCGTGGACGTGGAGCCCCAATCACCGACAACGGTGAAGCCCCTGGAGCTGTCCATTTCATGCGCCTGTTTGAGTCCATAGTCGATAATATCTCTCAGGGGTCTACACGCCGAGGTCGTTTCTCTCCGTACCTACCTCTAGATCATCCAGATGCCATGGAGTTCCTTGATATTGGAACCGAAGGAGCACCCATCCAAGAGTTGACCCATGCTGTAACGGTTAGCGATGAGTTCATGGAGGCGATGATTGAAGGTGACAGTGACAAGCGCCAGCGCTGGGCTAAGGTCATCCAACGTCGTGGAGAGATTGGGTACCCCTACATTATGTTCACCGATACGATGAACAAAAAAGCACCCGATGTGTACAAAGATCGTGGGGCCAAAATCACACACTCCAATCTCTGCTCCGAAATAGCCCTTGCCGACAGCTCGGATGAATCGTTTGTATGCGTATTATCATCGATGAATGTCCTTCATTACGATGAATGGAAGGATACCGATGCCGTAGAAACGATGGTCTATTTCCTCGACTCTGTTGTTTCTGAGTTTTTAACGAAACTCGAAACCATTCGCGATAACGGCACACCAGAAGGGAAAAAAGCCTTCGAATTTATGGAGCGCGCCTACAATTTTGCCAAGCGTCAGCGAGCACTTGGCCTCGGCGTATTGGGATGGCATTCGTACCTCCAGAGTAAAATGCTTGGCTTTGACACTCGAGAAACCGCCAAACTAAACGTTGAAGTCTTCAAGCTGATTCAGCAAAAATCATATGCGGCTTCGGAAGAACTTGCTAGCAAATTTGGAGAGCCGGAATACCTAGAAGGGGTAGGGCGTCGCAACGTAACACTCAATGCGATTGCACCAACGACATCATCTGCCTTTATCCTAGGCCAAGTATCCCAATCCATCGAGCCGCTTTGGTCCAACTGTTACGTCAAGGATCTTGCCAAGATGAAAGTGACCATCAAGAACCCAGTCTTGATAGAGCTTCTCAAAGATCTAAACAAAAACACCAAAGATGTCTGGGATAGCATCAAAGCGCATGACGGATCCGTCCAACACCTCGATTTCCTCACCGACGAGCAAAAAGAGGTGTTCCGAACCTTTGCAGAAATTAACCAGTCGTCTATTATTAATCAGGCAGCCATTCGCCAGGATTATATCGATCAGGCGCAGTCGTTGAACCTGATGATCCCACCAGATCTGAGTGTAAAGGAGATTAATACGCTGCTCGTTGATGCATGGAAGCTTGGTGTGAAAACACTCTATTACCAACACTCCATGAACTCAGCTCAGGCATTTGCTCGCAAGAAGCTACAGCTGAATGACATGACGTGCGTGGCATGTGAGGGGTAAGTCGGACAGTACGGGGTGGTACTGCGAGGGTAAGCGCTGCGCGAATGATGCGTTTTGTCTGCTGAAGTCGCACACCTTGACCGCTAGCCAATCATCGTCTCTACAAAAATAGATCCCCGCTAAACGGCTCACTGCGTTCCAGAAGTGACGAGTCGTTGTTGGAAGGTTTATTCACCCGCTGACTCACTGGATATGCGTCAATCATGGGTTGGTCTGCCGTCACGAATGAGCCGGGAGCTGTTTCTGGCGTTAACCATTGGCTTAAGGTCTCGTTCGATAACAGCAGTGGCTGCCTATGGTGAATGTTCGCTAGTCCTTCTGCTGCGTCACGAGTCACAATGCAGGCGCCGTCGTCATTCCAAATCCCAGCAAAAAAAAGAAGCGACCCATCCTGGGACAGGTGATAATAGGGCTGCTTGGCCGAGGTGCCTTGTTGCCATTCGTACCATCCATCCGCAACCATTAGGCAGCGTCTTGCCTCCCGAAACGAAGGCTTTGCATTCAATGTCTCCACCCTTGCATTGATGAGATTCATTGGTTTGTCAGCCCAACTTGGCGTATACCCCCACTGCGTGATGGTGGTTTTGTACACTGGCTCTGCTGCATCGAGCCCACTGTCCAAGTAAAACACAGGAACGCGGGTCATGGGACTCACATTGTAGGAAGGCCAACGTCCTGCCTCTTGCATCGTCTCTACCGCGTGCTCACCTGCCTCACCAAATGTCTGAGCTACTGCGGCAAGTGAATGGACTGCGTAACGACCACACATTAGCTATTGACAATATTTGCTGTCGATGGTTTCGTTGATGGTAATTTGCGGTGAATCAACGACGATGTCACCAGTAAATAAATCATCACCATAGTAGTACCGAAACATGTAAGTGTCAGCATCCTCAATAGATGCGTTATTTATCTTGAATGATCCACCTCGGAGTGTCTGAGTTAAAGGGTCATAACCATAACTTACCTTGGAGCTAAACCATTGATTATAGTCGGGTCGTTTGTAATAGACTCTTGATAAAGGAATAGAATTAACAGTCGGCTTTTGCCCAGGTATGGAACAACTTACTATTACGCTTACCTCTACTTTATTGGGCTGCTCATCATTCAGAATGATTGGTTGAGAAAAATCATCACAAGCGTTGAATGGAATTTCCCCCCCGATGTGTTGTAATATATATTTTCCTGCTGGTATATAACGAGAAGCCTTCATGAAGTCTGACAAATCTCCCGTCCATCCCTCAAAAAAAAACGCAAAGGCACCCCCAAAAATGTTGTCTTCTCTGGGTCTTAGATAATTATAAACGGAGACTAATTTATACATCACCGTACCAGTAATTGGAGAAATGAACCTCACTTCATAATACTTATCACTAGACACAGGGGTGTTAGAGTACAAGCAGTTTTGAGATAGTTGCTCCTCTCCATGGACGTAACTCTCTAAATAAATGTCTGTTTTAGCAATTAGATCCTCTGGCCACTCAAATGTGATGGATGTTTTCCAAACGTAATTGTAAAAATCACCAGATCCTGCAGATGTCCTAGTTCCTCTAGCTAGTAGGTTCTTTTTGTTGAGCCTCTTCAGAAACTTTCGTTCTCCTGTATTTGATATATATGAAGCTTTCCAGAGTAACTCATCTCCAAAATCTGAATAAATATATGGCGAACCAGTATTATCCAAATAGATATAATAGGTCAAAAAGGAAAAACGTAGTGTTGGCTTTGACATCATACGCGTTTTGGCGCTGGCTCTAATCTTACTTGTTCCTGTTGCGTCGATTGTATATGTGGCGAGATGGGTAACAAGAGTATCATTGATATTTACACTTGTTGGTAAACTACCCAGAGCATCCTCACCTCCCAATAGGCGGTTTTTCATTTGTACATCGACAGAGATATTTCCTGTATAAATATTCCCATCGCCATCGGAAAACTGTGATCCTTCGCTAAATGTGATTCCTAGAGCCTCCTCTAATCCATAATCAAATTGGAAGTCTAGTGAGTCCTCAATTCCACCTATCGCATTCGTGGGTGTATTAAGGGTATTATTCTTCAAATTGGAGGGTAAGTCAAGAGTGCTTGCAAGCTCTATCTCTAAAGTTGATACAGAATCAGTTAGTGGAATTATCGATTTTAGAGGGAGGTAGTTGTTACCAGAAACATGAAAATTAACGCCTATGGGATTTTCCGCAGATGGTGCGTTTTCTGTTCTCAAACCAAACGCAATTGAACCATTACGAGTTTTAAATTGTGTTGTAGGTTTAGATGTGTAATCGATAATGTTTTCTGCTTCCACTCCATCAAATGTAACCGTAATCTCATCCGTGATAATCTCTCCGGTTGCTGCGTCAACAAATAGTAAGCTACTGTAAACGTCGATAGGCGGTAACTCCACCACAACATTGAAGTCTTCCAGTGCATCTTCAAGCCCGGTAGTGTCGCAGGCCGAAAAAGTGATTGATAGGAGTGCTAGCAGCGCAAGGACGTCTGCTCGTTTTTTTACAAATGACATCATGGACGTTGAATCGTTGGATTGATTTGGCGAAGGGTGCAGTACGTTTTGTAAATACTCCACAAAGAGCATTACAAAATATAGTATACGCATGTAAGGAAATCTTCTCACAAAGTTCTAGTTAAATGAACGTAAATCTTTACTTCTTTGCGCGAATGTCGTGTGAGAAGAACACAGGCATGTATGATGCAGGAACACACTTCAGATCGTCCAAACCATGAAAAGGAGCACTTGCCCATGAAATCAAATAGTGATATCATAAATAAACTACATAACGATATCATACAGCCATCAATGAGCTCACTAAAAAACTTTGCGCTACGTGGAATCACGCCTCAGTTAGATGCGAACTTAAAAAAAGAAGCAGAACAGAGTAATCAAAGCGTGAATCAGCTCATTTTAACCATTCTAGAAGAACGATTTGGATTGACCAAAGAGCATAGGTTTACACACACACATTCCGATTTAGATTTTGTGATGGGCGCATGGACACCACAGGAAGCACGGGAGATAGAGGAGGCTGTTGCGCAGTTTGATCAAACCGAAGATGAGCTTTGGTCGACATGATAGCCATGATTACACCCATTGTCCTTGATACATCCTGTTATATCGCATTTTTGAGAGGTGACGTATCGGTTGCAGATCGACTCCGGACAGCGTCAACAATTTTATTTCCTACGATCGTGGTGGGTGAGCTTATGACGGGGTTTTTTGTCAAAAAGGGATCCGCTGACGCAACCAATCAAGCGAAATCGGAAACAACAGATCGTCCACCAGTTGATAAAGTAGATCAATTACACAAGTTTTTAGATACCCCCCGAGTACAACTTGTGGAGCCTAGTTACCGGACTGCGGAACAATTTGGCTTTCTTGCAGCAGCCCTCAAACAGGCTGGAACCCCTATACCTGTCAACGATCTTTGGATAGCGGCAATTGCTAAAGAGCATGGTTGCCCTGTAGCGACATTAGACGGTCACTTTCGACGCGTCCCTGGACTTCAGATTGTGCCCTGATTACCTAGGAAGTTGTGGATGTGGAACCACTTTAAATTCACCCGTCAATGTTTCTAAAAAGGCAACGAGTTGGTCCACCTCTTCTTGGTTAAAGCGTCTCCCAAGTTGACTTCGACCCATTATAGAGACTGCTTCTTCAAGGGTTGCTGCTGATCCATCATGGAAGTACGGATATGTAAGTGCCACGTTTCGCAGTGGAGCCACACGGAAAACATATTGATCACTTTCTCGACCGGTGACTTCATACCGTCCTTTGTCATCCCCACCTTTGTTTTCGGCATGTGTGAATTTCGAAAAGGTCATTCCGCCTAACATCACTCCATTGTGACAACCTGCACATCCATTCGTTTGAAACAGTTCCAAGCCTAAGAGCTCTTTTGCAGTTAACGCATCACGATTCCCTTCTAAATACTCATCAAAGCGTGATCCATGCGTGAGTAGGGTGCGTTCAAAAGCCGCAATTGCCTTTGCAAGGTTATCAAATGTAAATGGATCGCTCTCCTCTGGGAATGCTTGTTCAAATAACGGACGGTAGCCTGTTTTATCCAACCGTGCCATGGCCTCTTCAGGGGTTAAATCCATCTCTACATGAGCTTGAATTGGACCAACAGCTTGTTCTTCTAGAGTTTCTGCTCGACCATCAAGAAACTGAGCAGCTAAAAAAGCAGAATTATACACTGTTGGTGTGTTTCGTGGACCTGTACGTCCCATTTCACCCATGGCAACCTCACGGTGATCAATCCCAGCTGCTCCAACGACGTGACATGTGTTGCAAGAAATCACACGAGAACGTGATAATAAGGGTTCAAAAAATAGTTTATGACCAAGATCAATTTTCTCCTCGGTCATAGGGTTGTCTTCAGGAACTGGAGCGTTCTCTGGAATAGGGGAGAAGAGTGCAGCGGCTTCAGGCGTCCAAGTATCTTGCTCACCAAATTGACAACTAGAAACAAGTAATGAACTTGCAAAAATGGCAAATAGACCTAGCCAAAGAATTGTGATTCGTCGATGTATCTGTCCCATATTTCCATCCCTTTATATTGCGAGTAAACTGCACCTTAATCCCTGGAAATAATCTACACAAAGAATAAATACGAGTCAATACAAGTAATAACAATAAGAGCTGGGTTGTGCCCCTATTTTGGTGAAGGAACCACTCCCGTTAGCACAAGGGTGCCCTCCCAATCAGGCTTCATGTGTTGGTCGACTCGCCAATGCTCACACTCTTGGAAACCTGCTTGATCCATGGCGTTCATCCATTCGCCTTGAGACAACAATGTCATCGTATCCACCCCACACTGCTCTTGCCAGTCGTGAGAAACAGTGTTTTCTCGATAGAAATCAACGCCAAGGATAAGACGACCACCGGGGGCAATCCATTGTTCGAAGGCATGTTTTATGAGGGAGGCTGGATCTTCAACGTAATAAAATACCTCCATGGAGTGAACCAAATCTAGTGGTTGCTCAGGAGTCCATGTCATCAGATCCGCGCATTGATACGAATCAGAATGTTCTGGGTCCAGTGATTGCGCCTTTTCAATCATAGCTTCCGCCCCATCAACGCCCATGGCCATTCGGCACCCTGCCATCTCTCGAACGTTACGTACCACCCATCCATTTCCGCACCCTGCATCAAGAAAGGAAAACGATTCGGGAGATTGTACCCTAGGGATCGCGAAGTCAAGCATATTGGCCACCGCTCTGGCATGGCCCGTTTCCATCCCTTTATCTTTTCCTTGGAGTGCCCAATCGCCAAAGACATCTATGGGGCTACGGAATGAGGGTGGAGTTGAGTGGGTCATAGTTCAGCAAATTCACGATGAAGTCGGGGCGACAGGATTTGAACCTGCGACCCCTCGGCCCCCAGCCGAGTGCGCTACCGAACTACGCCACGCCCCGAAAGAACTTCAAACATACTGTTTTTTTCACGATTCGTCTATATTGAAGGATTGATTGCAATGAATTCTGAATAAATCCCCCATCATCATGAATCGTCAAGTCCTCTTCCTAAGTTTTATCTGGTGCGTTTCGGCAATGTTCTCAAACACTCTTGCCCAGATAGCACCCAATCATTTTGACTACATGGATATCTTTGATCTACAGATGGTATCCAACCCCGAGATATCTCCTGATGGTAAATTGGTGATTTATGAAAAACACCAATTCGATGTGATGACGGACAAACGCATGTCCAACCTCTGGCTGATTGGAGTGGATGGAAAGGGCCACCAGCCGCTCACTAGTGGAAAGAAAAGCCATGGTGGTGTTCAGTGGCATCCAGAAGGGGATCGTTTTTTGTATGTCTCTAGTGAAGAAGGGTCAAGTCAGCTATTCGTGTATTGGTTAGATTCTGGTAGAAAAGCATCTATTACAAATCTCAGTCACTCTCCATCTCAGGTGCAATGGTCCCCTAAAGGAGATCAAATTTTGTTTAGGATGTTTGTTCCTGAGCCCTCAACATCTATTGGAAATGTTCCACGCCCACCTAAGGGAGCCACTTGGGAGCAGGATGCAATATATATAGATGATGCTGTATATCGCTTTGATGGACGCGGCTATCTTCAAAAAGGGTTTCAGCAAATATTTACGGTGTCTGCAGAGGGTGGTGCGCCGGTTCAGCATACAGACGCTCAAGCGGATCACTCCAATGTTAGCTGGTCACACGACGGTCAAGCCATTTTATTTACCGCAAACTATCGCGCAAATAGTGAAATGGATCCGAACAATGAGCAAATATACGTGATGGACATATCGTCGGGTCAAAAAGAGCAGATTACTAGCAATCGGGGTCCACACAACCAACCAAAGATGTCTCCATCTGGAAACATGATCGCGTTTACTGGTTATGAAGATCGCTTTGTAGGTTATCAACAGTCAGAGCTTTACATCATAGACACCGATGGATCCAATGAGCGTGTCATTACAGGCTCTATTGATCTCGATATTGGAGCCATACATTGGGCAGGCGATGGCAAAGGGCTATATGTTGGGTACCAAGAAAAAGGCCTGGCTAAAATTGGGTATCTAGATTTAAATGGTACGCTCACGGAGCTAGCAACAAACTTGGGTAGCGCCACACTAGGGCGACCTTATGCAGGAGGTTCGTTCTCAGTGACTCATCAAGGCCAGTTTGCATTCTCAAGCGTCACGTCTCAGAGACCAAGCCAACTCTCAGTGGGCTCACATAAAGGACGAGAGAAACCCAAGACACTTACCAGCTACAACGAAGAATTTTTTGAAACGACACTCGTTGGTCAGGTGGAAGAGTTCTGGGTTTCATCATCAGTTGATGACTTTGAGGTTCATGGCTGGATTATGACCCCTCCAGATTTTGATCCTTCAGGATCTTATCCACTTATTCTCGAAATCCATGGCGGTCCTTACTCTGCCTATGGACCTCAGTTCAGTCCAGAACTGCAGCTAATGGCTAGTCAGGGATACGTCGTTGTCTACACAAACCCTCGTGGATCTACCTCATATGGGGAGGAATTTGCTTCGTACATAAATGGTAACTATCCATCTGAAGACTACAACGACCTCATGGATGCAGTAGATTATGTTGTCGATCAAGGGTATATCGATGAACAACGTTTGTATATCACTGGTGGGAGCGGTGGAGGTGTCCTAACGGCATGGGCCATTGGTAAAACAGATCGATTCAGCGCTGCAGTGGTCGCCAAGCCTGTGATTAATTGGTACAGCTTTGTCCTTAACGCAGACAATGTGCCATTTTTTAGTAAGTACTGGTTCACAAAAAAACCCTGGGAAGACCCGGATCAGTATCATCGCTTGTCTCCAATTTCCTTGGTAGGGAATGTCACTACACCTACAATGTTATTGACGGGTGAGCAAGATTATCGAACCCCAATGAGTGAAACCGAGCAATATTATGGAGCTTTAAAGCTACAGGGTGTTGAAAGCTCAATGGTTCGGATCCAAGGATCAAGCCATGGTATCGCATCAAAGCCAAGTAATTTGTTCAGGAAAGTTGCTTATATCACAGGCTGGTTTGATGAATACGGGGGACAAGGCAATTAAGCTGTGAGGTGGATCAATCCCCTCACATCTTGCTCTGCGGGACACCAGCACCCAGCTCACATCTTGCTCTACACCCGGGAAACTGCGCATAGCCACTGCTCCGTTATGGGCAACCTTAGACGACAATCCGAAAGGACAACAAATGGACAATGAACGAATTTAAAATCTTTAAAGACTGGCTGAACCAGGTTTCTTTCTTGACAGAAGAGGATTGTTCACTTTTTGAACCCTTTTTAAGGACAAAATATATTAAAGCCAAAGACCATTTTTTGAGCGAAGGCAAAGTTTGTCAAGAAATCGGTTTTGTTAATAAGGGCTGTTTTAGAACCTATTATCTATCTGACAGAAAAGAAATCAACACGCATTTTGCATTTGAAAACGAATTTGTAACAGAATATGACAGTTTTTTGCAGAGTAAGCCAAGCCGGTATTTCATTCAGGCATTGGAAGACGCTGAAATTGTAACATTCAATTTATCCGCTTTACAAAACGCTTACAACCAATCGCAAAATTGGGAACGCTTTGGAAGAATGATAGCCGAACAATCTTACAAGCTGACAACCCAACGTGTTGAAAGCTTTTTGTTTTTAGACGGAGAGCAACGTTACCTTGATTTGCTCAAAAATCAGTCGCATATCCTTGACAGAATACCACTTTATCATATTGCCTCATATTTAGGACTTGAACGAGAAAGTTTGAGCCGCTTGCGGAAAAAAATTGCAGGTAAATAACGATTGTAACATTTATCAATTTATTCGTCAATTCACTTTTGGACTTTTGCAGTGTAGATCATTTATGCTTCACTTAAAAAAGTACTTTAATGAAAAAGTTGAATTTTTATGCTATTACGATCATTTCAATGATTATAGCAAGTTGCAGTTCTTCAAAACAAGTAATCATTCCGCTTAACTCATCCGTTCAACTTGACGATACTTACACAATCATTTGGAACGGTATCAGTGAAGCATATCGCTATGACAATGGTGAATGGAAGCGTGCTGCGAATTATGATTATCAATTTAATGTTGTTCAAAAACGTTACGACAATCATTGGAAATCAGTTAAATCATTGCACCGTATTCACCCGGACTATGACGGAAAAGCGGGCGAAAGAGACCAGACAATGTATTTTGAAGTGGCTTACAAAAATCTGATTGACGGGAAAGTGCAGGCAGTAATCAATTCATCGCTTGGCAATGGAACGGGAACGACAGACACAGAATTTCGCAAATCAGTTCTGACAATGTATGTACCAAATGCAAGTAAGTTTATGCCGTATAACAAGTTTAGAATTACGCAAAACTACAATTACGAAGCAGGTGTGCTGACCGAAACGGTTGAACTCATCAAAGAGAAAGACGGAAAAGAAATACCGTTTATGAGAAATGAAGAAACCGCTTTGATTTTCGTTAAAAGCAAATTGGGCAAAGCACCGACAACCTTTAAACAAGAACTACAATGAGTGGATTCCTGAACACCCTTTTACTGCTTTGATCTTTGACCAACCACAGGAAACATGGGAACAACTCACTTTTCAAAAAGAACATTTGGTCAATACCACGAAGTGAAGAACCCAACCACCCAGCTCACATCTTGCCCCGCAACGACAACCAGTGTTGCATAATCAGCACCATGGCTAACGTATCGAGTTCGCAGTAGCGCAGTAACGCGTCAAAGGTCGCACGACGCCTGGATGGATCCACGTCATCAAATTGCATCCGAGCCCAGGCCATCATGGCAGCCCCTCCGTCGGCAATACTCACCCCTGCTACGGTTTCGTCTTCATCGGCAGAGCTTGGATCGGGGATATCCGTATCGATCTGCTTGAGGTGGTAGTAGGGATCAATCTTGCCATCAGGCCGAGGGCTCAATAAGGGCATCCCCTTGATACTCAGTCCACTGTAGGGCTCAGAATAGGCCTTCTTCAGAAACTCAGAATGGTGAAGTACGGCTGGCAGCACGACTTTGATGCTTGTTCGCCCTCCCATCAACGGGGAGAAGTAGTATTGTTTGACCAGATCGTGTTGATCGACCACAATCTTTTCATCGACATCTTGGATAAATCGATCAATCCATTCATGTAACGCTTCGTCGCCTTGGTCCGTCTCACGCAACACTTCCACGACATCCTTCATCATGGTTCGTTCATACTTGGAGTAGATGAAGATGGTCCCAATGGGGTTGTCGGGTGTATCGGTAAGTGCGTCGCGAAGAGCCTCGGCAAATCCAAGCAATGGGTTGCGACCAGGTTCCTGCTCCAACCACTCTGCAGTGTGCTCCACGCGACCATCTTGATGAAGAACGTGCACTGAAAATTGAAATGGAAATTGTTGATAGGGTCGCATCCCTTTATGAAATGGAATGGCAGGACGGACCCCTTCAAAATCAATGAAGGTAAGAGGCCACCGCCACGAGTCTACTTCATGATCAAATCCATCCATGAGCACTTCGCGCTCAGGGTGACGACCCGTGAGTTGGTATGCCTGCGCTGCTTGACGATACCCGGTCTTATCCCAAGAGGCCATGGAATAGAGCGTCTCTGGCTCATCATCCAAATCGAACTCCAAGCCAATGAGCTGAGCTGTTACCTCGCTCATCTTATAAACATCATTTGCTCCTACTTGCTTTCGCCACTGCCCAATATCCATCGCCAAAGGCTCCTCAAAATCGTCCTCTTGCCAGCCTAACGCCTGCCGCCAACACTCTTCAAAGCCAGAGTTGAGACCATCCAGCTTTGCACGTGGCACACGGTATTCACACCCCTTGCAAGCCTGACCGATAACGGGCTCTATTTTGGTTCCAGTTTCGACCGCATCACTAAGCCCCATGACCCAGGCGTCAAACCCCTCGCGTTCCAGCGCAAGTTTTGGTTTACGCCCTTTCCCTTCAAGGATATCATCCACCATATGGGTTACATCCACCTCCTTGAGAAGTCGAGCACCCAACACCTCGGGATTTTGACGTGCTTCCTGTGTGGGAATTACTTGCTTGCGCCCGGACTCATCTTCACTCACTCGAAAGTGTTGGTGGACACGATCCATGGTCGAGACAGCGTCTTTGTCAGCAAGGCATAACTTTGCCACAACGGTATGATTAGGGAGACATTTTCGAACGATCCATGTCTGAAACGCAACATCAAACAGATATTTTTGCCACTCTGAGGTCACATAATAGGGTTCCCGTTTTCCCAAAAACTGTGTGTCCTCGTCATAGGATTTCGATTTCACCTCAATCACCTCAACGGTGGACCCCTTCACACGCAAAATATCGACCAATGCAAATGCCCGTTCCACTTGGAATGCTGCCTCAAAGATGACGCAATCCCCTTGGGCCATCACCTCAGCTGTCTCTCGCAACATCGCCGATTTATCCTCTCGTCGAAAGACTATTTCGATCCCATCCGGGTAATATAATTTGGCCAATTCCCCCACTTGGATCCCCCCTTCAGCCAATGCAGCCAAGAACTCATTATCGTCGTTGAGACTTTTGTACGTCTTGGGGCGGAGTTTATAATAGAGTTTTGTGGGACACTCGAGGCAGTGGACGAAGGAGCTTTTGGAAAGGGTTTGAGTCGAGGAGTGCATACCTACTCTTCGGCTGGAAATGTGTGAATAGGTAACAAACTGTCGGAGCTCATGTATTGAAGCGCTCCATCAACAGCCAGATAGTACTCCAAAGGAGGCCATTGGGAGGCTATATTTTCTGGATGGGTGACGTACAAGCTTAACCTACGCGAATCTGTTTGCCATACCCCAACGTAGCGGAGTGTGTCGGGTGCTTGGTCATAGGTTGTCAAAGTGAACGTAGAGTCGGATCGTAAATGTAATTGGAGCTCATTGATGGTGCATTTACGACACTCTGGGTAGGCGGCCACGACACGATCCGTCAACAACGTCACTTCGGCACCCACAGATCGTATCCCTTGAATGGCTGTATATCCCCAAAAAAGAGCCCAAAGGACTAATGTAATACCAATGAGACCAACGAGTGCTTTTTGAAACATTTTTTAAATAGTGTGAAGTAGTAGAAATCGTGTGCTTTAGGAGTGAGTTGAAGGAGAGTTTTCCGTTTCCACCTTGGAGCACAACTCAAGTAACACACCATGATGCTCTTTGGGATGCATAAAAATGACCTGTTTCCCCCCAGCACCAACGGAAGGCTCATCGCTTAGAAACTGATACCCTTGTGCGGTAAATCGAGCGATCTCGGCGGGCAAATCTTGCACAAGAAAGGCTGTATGATGCATCCCTTCGCCACGCTTTTCTAAGAATTTTGCAACGGGGCTATCTTCGTGTAAAGGTGCTAAAAATTCAATTTTTGAGTCACCAAGATCGATAAAGGCTACTTCTACCCCTTGATGGTCGATGCGTTCACGACCTGAACACTCAATCCCAACCAACGATTCATAGTGGGATAAGGCCCGATCTATGTCTCGAACAGCAATACCGATGTGATCTAACGTCATGCCCCAACGTTACACAGAAGGGGCATATTTTTCACGTGCTTTTTTGGGCGAAACTCGATTTAGCCCCATAGACTTGAGCATCCAATCAGGGAGAGGGGTGTTTGATCGCCGCTTACGAAGGTCAATAAACCAACCAAGCTTTTTAAGAATCGGCACTTTGTGTGCTTGGACAAATTCAATCCACGTACCATCAGGGTCTTCTACATAGGCAAATCGTCCCTCTGCTTCACCCATATCAAAGGATTCCGCACTATCCACGGTAAATTTGGCACCGATAGATTCACATCGTGTTTTGAGAGCATCCATGTCGTTCACGTCAAAACATAGGTGGATATATCCAAGGTCACCCCAGTAACGATTTTCAAATATCGATCGGCCCTCTTTGTCTAATGACTGGACTAGCTCAATGCTCGTAGAACCAAATAATCGAGAGAATGCACCATCCTCTGCTTGAGGTTTGTGTAGTAATACTCTCCGAAACCGACGCTTGTTGTCAAGATCGTGGAAGCGTCCCTGTTCGTCGTACACCACATCTTCAAGACCCAAAACATCACGGTAGAATGGGAGTGAATTATCAATGGAGTGAACACCAATGGTGGCACCACAAACACCACCTACGCCATGCTTGGGTTCAGAAAACCACTCCTTACTCTCCACTAGACGGAACGTATTGCCAAAGGGATCGGTCACTGTAAACGTGGAATTATCGGCCGGGTCTTGGGACACCATGCTTACGGCCTCTGGTTGCTCTTTGAGCATCCGGCGGTGCGCTGATTCTATATCTTTGACCTTCAGACGGACTTCGTTTAGCCCAAAATCACCCAGTTCGGGTGTAAAGGAAGGGGGTTGACTCTCGCGACTTTTGAAGGACCAGATTTCAAATCCACCACCACCTGCAAGGTTAAGTGCAAGCAAGGCACGGCGTGAGTGTACATCGCCGCCTGTGTAACGCGTCATGAGTTTTGCTTCGGCTTCATCATCAAATACTGGAATGTCAAAATCAAACATTCGATGAGCCCAATAAAAAGATGCATCGACATCTCGGACGCCGATCCCTACTTGTTGAATGCCAGTGAGCAAGTCACCCATGTCAGGTGCAGAAAATTGAAAGTGCGGTTAGTCTAGTTGGCGATGCTGATCACTGTGTGACTCACGATGTGACACTACACATACGTCTATCCTGCATCGGACGGGAATATTACCGAATTGTTAACAAAGGGAAAAATTAAATAACCTCGTGACTGCCCTGATGTTACCTAGCTCAGGATTTCAGCGAGAAGGACGACCATTAGGATCAAACCAAACCAGAAAACCTTGTCCATAACCCTTTGTCTTGGAGCAAATGTGACAAGATTAGTCTTCTCCAGTTCTTTCAAATGTTTTTCGTACGTCGATTTCATTGGTTGTGTATTGAATACCATTTGAATTCTCTAGCCATTGCATCTTTCCTTTGTCAAAATGTGCGGCCATCGTTTTTTCCCCGTTTGTCCACATTGTCCAAAGACCATGGCGAACAATGGTTCTATTCTGTAACAAATAGAACCCCTTTTGGGTGATTTCATGAGACTCAATAGTTACCTCAACAAGCGTAGGGCTTACCCATCGCAATGTTCGCGTAGCATCGTCTGGCTGAAGGGTTTGTGCAACCGCTGGAAGAAACGTTGCACCTATCAGCAACATACTGACAATCAGTGATTTACCTAGCATATTCATAACCTTGTCTCCGTCGTATGTTAAATTAATGTTAACAAACTGTTAACCAAATATTAACAAACGAGATGACAATAGCAAGAGATATCATACAAATGGGAAGGAATGATGATAAATCAGGCAAATAACTCCCACTAATGGGAATCGACGACCATAAAAATGAGAATAAAGTACTGTTTGTGGGAGAGTAAGAGCTTTATGACGCTCGGTATCCCAGATGGCTCGCAAGCCACGTCTCCATCTCCTTGAGATTTTTCCCTTTACGAGAGGCGTAGTCTTCAACCTGATCCTTAAGGAGAGGACCGACATTAAAATATCGTGCTTCAGGGTGGCTGAAATACAACCCACAAACGGAGGACGCAGGGTGCATGGCAAGGTGTTCAGTTAAATGAACACCCAAGACCGACTCACCGTCCAAGAGTTCGAAAAGCGTGATTTTCTCTGTATGGTCAGGCTGTGCAGGATATCCTGGTGCGGGTCGAATGCCGGCATACTCCTCCAAGATCAATTGTTCGTTTCGCAGTGATTCCTCAGGGGCATAACCCCACGTCTGTGTCCGAACGAGTTCGTGCATCTTCTCCGCCGCCGCTTCCGCCAAACGATCTGCCACAGCTTTCAATAAAATAGCTTGATAATCATCATGCTGGGCTTCAAACTCAGCGACAAGTTCATCGATGCCGTAACCCGCACTCACGATGAAGAGTCCAAGCGTATCATCTAGCCCTGTGTCTACAGGAGCTATCCAATCACTCATCGCCTTGTTGCGTTCACCTTCTCGTTTCTTTGCTTGTTGGCGAAGGGTGTGAAAGCGCGCTAGCTCCTTGCTTCGGGAGTTGTCTGTGTATAGGATAATGTCATCACCTTCTGCATTGGCTGCAAACAATCCTGTTCTCCCTTTTGCATGTAGTCGTTGGCCTTGCTCTAGCCAGTCAAGCATCTCATTGGCTTCTTGATGAAGCTTTTTGGCGATTTCACCAACCTTTGGATCCTCAAAGATATCGGGGTATTTCCCTTTCATCTCCCATGCGATAAAGAATGGCGTCCAATCAATGTAGGGACGAAGATCAGCAACGCTGAATGTCACAGGGTCTTGTAGACCATATGATTTAGGCGCAGGAGGAGTGTACCCACTCCAATCGGGTTGATCATGATTGGCGCGTGCCTCCTCAATAGGAAGAAGCTCTTTTTTCTTTTGCCTGCTGTCAAACTGATCCCGTAATCCAGATTGCTCGTCTGTTAATGATGCAACAAAGCTCTCTTTGGAGGATTTGCCCATCAATTGATTTACGACAGACACGCTACGAGAGGCATCGGTCACATGCACCACTGGATGAGAGTACTCCGGTGCAATTTTTACGGCTGTGTGCATTCGAGATGTCGTTGCACCTCCAATGAGTAATGGTATAGTGAAGCCTTCACGCTCCATCTCTGCAGCCACATTGACCATTTCGTCAAGCGAGGGAGTAATCAACCCACTTAAGCCAATCATATCCACGTTGTGTGCACGAGCCTCAGCCAGAATTTTATCTGCTGGAACCATCACGCCAAGGTCAACAACATCAAAATTATTACACTGGAGTACGACACTTACGATATTCTTTCCAATGTCGTGGACATCCCCTTTCACAGTAGCCATCAAGATTTTTGCCTTGGCTTCCTTTTTCCCTTCTTTTTCTGCGGATGCCTCAATGTATGGAACAAGGTGTGCCACCCCTTTTTTCATGACACGAGCACTTTTCACCACCTGGGGAAGAAACATCTTGCCCTCTCCAAAGAGATCTCCCACAACATTCATTCCATCCATCATCGGCCCTTCAATCACCTCGATAGGATGATCCACCTCTTGACGAGCCTCTTCGACATCGTCGACAATGTGCTCAACAATCCCTTTCAACAGGGCGTGTTGAATTCGTTCAGAGGGTGTACCGGATCGCCATTCGGCTGTCTCTTTTTCAGCAGGTCCACCCGCGGAGGCCGCAATGTCCTGGGCTTTGGTGATGAGCGTTTCGGTAGCGGCGTCATTTCTGTTGAGTAGGACATCCTCCACCATGGTGAGAAGCTCAGGAGCAATGTCTTCATAGACCGCTAGTTGCCCGGCATTCACAATACCCATGTCCAAGCCCGCTTTGATCGCATGGTACAGGAACGCAGAATGCATGGCTTCTCGGACCGTGTCATTGCCACGGAAGGAGAAGGAAATATTACTAACGCCTCCGCTCACTTTGGCATGGGGAAGGTTCTCCTTGATCCATGACGTTGCACGAATAAAGTCGACTGCATAATTGTTATGCTCTTCAATCCCTGTGGCAACTGTTAAGATGTTTGGGTCAAAAATGATGTCCTGTGGTGGGAAATGAGCATGCTCGGTCAACAGCGTGTATGCACGTTGACAAATCTCAATTCTACGTTCATAGCTGTCTGCCTGACCTTGTTCATCAAACGCCATCACAACCACTGCAGCACCAAAATCTCGTATGAGTCGAGCCTGCTCTAGGAAACGCTCTTCGCCTTCCTTGAGTGAGATTGAATTGACCACCCCTTTCCCTTGAATCGCTTTGAGGCCTTCGAGAAGAACGCTCCATTTGGAGGAATCCACCATAACGGGCACTCTCGAAATGTCTGGTTCCGCAGCCATAAGGTTGAGAAACTCCCGCATCACTGTTTCGGAGTCGAGGAGTCCTTCATCCATGTTGACGTCTACCATTTGAGCACCATTTTCGACCTGCTGTGCCGCGACGCTTAGGGCATCCTCCATATTCTCCTCGAGGATCAGTTTTTTAAACTTGGCCGAACCAGTCACGTTGGTGCGTTCTCCAATATTTACAAAGCGTGTATCTGGGCGCACAACCAGAGGTTCTAGACCACTTAATTGCAAAAGTGTAGAGGGTTCAGGTCGTTTGCGTGGGCCATGCTTCGCAGCAGCTTCGGCCATCGCGGCAATATGTTCAGGTGTGGTCCCGCAGCAACCCCCTACAATATTGACCATCCCTTCGTTGGCATACTCTGCGATCTGCGTCGCCATAAACTCCCCTGACTCGTTGTATTCACCAAGTTCGTCGGGTAATCCTGCATTGGGGTAGAGGCTTGTAAAGCAGGTTGCATGTTGAGAGAGCTCTTTGATAAAGGGCCTCATCTGCTTCGAACCCAGTGCGCAATTAAGCCCAATGCTCAGTAAAGGCGTCGCATGACTCACACTTATCCAGAAGGCTTCTGTGGTTTGTCCACTAAGCGTCCTACCACTTTGATCAACAATGGTCCCCGAAATCATAATAGGCAGGACAATACCTGTTTTACGTGCATGCTGATGGATGGCATAAATTGCCGCCTTGCAATTCAGAGTATCAAAGACGGTTTCTATCAAAAGGGTGTCAACGCCACCGTCCACCAATCCTCGAATCTGCTCCGTGTAGGCTGCAACCATACTATCAAACGTCTCAGCTCGGTATCCTGGGTTTTCTACATCAGGTGACAAACTGAGGGTCCGGTTCGTAGGGCCAATTGCCCCAGCTACATACCGTGGTTTATCAGGGTTTTTTGCAGTCAGGGCGTCTGCAGCATCTCGAGCAAGTTTTGCAGAGGCAACATTTAAATCATAGGTAAGCCCTTCGAGTGCATAATCAGCCTGGGAGATTGGATTGGCACTAAAGGTATTTGTCTCAATAATGTCAGCCCCAGCTTCCAAAAATTCGGTATGGATCTGATGGATAATGTCGGGCTGAGTTAGACTTAGGAGCTCATTGTTTCCCTTGAGGTCGTGATCGTGTGCACTTGGATCGAATTGGGTGGATAGGCCAACTTCTGAGACTTGTCCTTTTTTGGTATGGATTTTTGAGCCAGCACCACGGTAGTCTTCTTCCGTGAGTTTGTATTGCTGGATCATAGTGCCCATTGCACCATCGATGACTAGGATGCGCTTTTGGAGGGCTTGGGCAAGTGGATGGTCGGATAGTTGACCATCAAAATCTCTAACTGACAATGGTTTGTACTAGTTTGATTAGCAGAAAGTTCGTGGTTTTCGCTTGCAAAACATGGGCGTTTAAGCAAGGTAAATCATGAATTTTCTAAGGTTCTTAACGTCGATTTTGTAAAAATAAGGAGAATTTGAATGCAGTGGATGATTTTTTGGCGAATTTTTGATGCCGAGCCTGTGTTATAGGCCTGATTTCTTCGTTCAGGGGGCGTCGAGGCAAGCGAGCGGCGAACGATGAAGGAAGTAGAAGGGTATACTACGTTGTATAAAACCCTATATTTTATCTGTTATCCACAGTCCAAACCAACCGAACCTTACCCAGAAGCAACCAATGAAAGTAACTGAGCACTACGACAAGGCTACAGAGCCACTCATCTCTTTTGAGATTATTCCTCCAAAACGGGGAACATCTGTCGCGCCCGTTTTTGAAGCCATCGATAAACTTATGACCGTTCATCCTCCGTTTATTGATGTGACGTATCATGCCGCCGAGGCTACATATGAAGAACTACCCGACGGTACCCTTAAAAAGAAAATAAATCGTAAACGACCTGGAACCATTGGATTGTGCGCTGCCATAAAGCATCGTTATGGTGTCGATCCAGTGCCTCATCTCATTTGTGAGGGGTTTTCGAGAGAGGAGAGTGAGGACGCCTTGATCGAGCTCCATTATCTAGGAATTGATAATATTCTAGCGATTCGTGGAGATAGTGACCGAAGTGCAGGGATGACGTATCCAAACGGAACGACCAACGAATACGCAATCGATCTTGTCAAACAGGTGGATGCCATGAACCATGGACATTACCTCGAGACCATTGCCAATGCAGAACCCACAAACTTCTGCATAGGAATCTCGGGCTATCCAGAAAAACATTTTGAGGCACCCAATCTTGACTATGATATCCACTGGGTGAAGAAAAAGGTGGAAGCAGGGGCAGATTACATTGCGACGCAGATGTTTTTCGATAACGCCCCTTTTCATGCATTTGTGGAAAAAGTACGCGCAGCAGGTATTGATGTGCCCATTGTCCCAGGACTCAAGGTGCTTACGTCCCAGCGTCATTTAGTGAGCCTGCCAAAGTCGTTCCATCTTAATATCCCAACAGAGCTTTCCGAGCAACTTTTAGCAGATCCAGATCATACTGCTGAGATTGGACGTGAATGGTGTGTGAAACAATGTGAAGATCTACTAAAACACGATATTCCAGGTATCCACTTCTATGTGATGGGGGATCCATCGCCTGCACTAGATGTGATTAAAAAAATTGGACGCTAACAACTAACAGCTTCAGGCCACCTGGAGCTACGAACATTGCGGAGCTAGCCCATGCCACCACGCATGACCACACTCGGTGAATTTATCATCGAGAAGCAAAAGGACTTTAAGTATTCCACAGGGGAATTCTCTAGGTTGATTAACTCCATTCGCCTGGCAGCAAAGACTGTAAATCATGAAGTCAATAAAGCGGGATTGGTTGACATTCTTGGCCAAACAGGCACGAGTAATAGCTCAGGTGAGGAGCAACAAAAGCTAGATGCCTATGCAAACGATGTATTTAAGACGGCGCTTACCAATCGTGAAATCATCTGTGGTCTAGCCTCAGAAGAGGAGGAAGATTTCGTCTCGATTGCGAATAAAAATGGGGATAATCGCAACAAATACGTTGTGATGATTGACCCACTCGATGGCTCGTCGAATATTGATGTGAATGTGTCGATAGGAACCATTTTTTCCATATACCGGCGTGTGACTCCAGAAGGAACACCGGCTCAACTGGAGGATTTCTTACAAAAGGGAACCGAGCAGGTGGCCGCAGGATACATTTTGTATGGCACGTCAACCATTTTGGTATACACAACCGGCCATGGCGTCAATGGGTTTACGCTCAACCCAGCGCTTGGGACGTTCTACTTGAGCCATCCATCGATCCGTATTCCGGAGAAGGGTTCGATTTACTCCATTAACGAGGGGAATTATGCTCATTTCCCTCAAGCGATCAAGAACTACATTAAATATTGTCAGGAAATCGCCCAGGATCGTCCATACACGAGCCGATATATTGGCTCCTTGGTCTCGGACATCCATCGCAATATGCTCAAAGGTGGCGTGTATTTGTATCCATCCACACACAGCCATCCAAGCGGAAAACTCCGTCTGCTATATGAGTGTAATCCCATGGCATTCATTACGGAACAAGCGGGTGGAAAGGCTAGTACAGGCACCCAACGTGTACTGGATGTAGAGCCGACAGAGCTTCATCAACGGGTGCCATTTTACTGTGGCCATACGGCAATGGTGGAGAAAATCGAATCTTTTTTCTAAGTTTTAATCGCGGTTAGGGGTGCCCACACACGGTGGGCTGAGATTACACCCTACGAACCTGATCCGGGTCATACCGGCGGAGGAAAACCATGAAAGATCACACACATGGGTGTGCATGTCTGCGCATCCTATTCATCCTATTATTCACACAATTTGGGCACCAGGTCGCCCATGCGTATACATACACGTTGGCAGAAGCTACGTCACCCAACCGAGTTGATACTCTCATTACGCGACCTTTGGGAGAGATATTTGTCAGTGCAACACGTGCCACGTCATCACAACCCTTCACGTTCGTCACCCTGGACAAGGCTGATATAGAGTCGCGCACCGATGTCAGGGATATTCCCTTATTGCTAAGCATGACCCCTTCGGCGGTGAGTACGTCAGATGCGGGCCATGGTGTTGGCTATACCGGTATCCGAATTCGAGGGGTCGATCCTACTCGCATCAATGTGACACTCAATGGAATCCCACTCAACGATGCAGAGTCTCAAGGTGTTTTTTGGGTGAACTTGCCCGATTTAGCTTCCTCAACAAGTTCAATTCAGGTGCAACGTGGTGTTGGGACATCCACCCATGGGGCAGGAGCGTTTGGTGCAACCATCAACGTGCAAACTGGGCAGCATCCTGAGCAAGCGCGAACGAGGATTCGCTCCGCAGTAGGCGCGTATGGTACTCAGTCACTTGCAGGGCAATTTGCTACGGGCCGAAGTGAGCGTGGGTGGAGCGCTGAGGGACGTTTCTCAACAATCCAAAGTGATGGATACATTGATAGAGCGTCATCACAGCTGTTTTCTGGGTACGGAAGTCTTGCCAAACAAACGGGCCGAGGCGTACTAAAATTAGATTGGATGTCTGGACGTGAAGAGACGTACCAAGCTTGGAATGGTGTACCTGAGCCAATTGTAACGGGCGATGCTGCGGGTCTTGAGCGCTACATTACGGGGTTATTCATCGCACCAGACCAAGCTGAACGACTCAGGTCATCACTTGGGCAACGCACCTACAATGAATTCACCTACGAGAATCAGATTGATCATTATGGTCAAGATCACCTCCAGCTACATCTATCCCATGGATTTGATGCGCCGTGGGTGATGAATGCTAGTCTCCATTATACGTTTGGAAAGGGGTATTACGAGGAGTTTGCGGCAGATCAATCGTTGGACGATTATGGCTTGAGTGTCGCTGGCGTAGATGCGCTCGCAGGGTCAGAAGCAGGGCAGTCATTCAGCGACCTAACGCGTCGTCGCTGGTTAAAAAATCACTTTTTTGGGGGAATTGTGACGCTAGATTGGTTGGGATCGGCGACAGACAGGGCGACAAATGGATCGACCACAGACAGGGCCACAGACAGGGCGACTTCCACCTCCAGCTCCATCATACCGACCGATTCCCCAGGTGCTTCTGGAAACATCGAACTGACACTGGGTCTTGCAGCTCATCACTACATGGGTGATCACTTTGGCCAAGTATTATGGACCCAACGTGAAGTCGTCACATCTTTGGCAACCCCACACAATTACTACGTCAATGACGCGATCAAAACAGATGCAAATACCTTTGCGAAGGTCTCATGGAGCCCTGTGGAGGAGTGGACGTTGTTTGGAGACCTTCAATTTCGATGGGTCTCACATACATTTGAAGGAAAAGCATTACGGGATGTACTTGGAGGCACTGGATCAGGGGCAACGGGCTCACCAACAGAGGTGATTAACCTCGAGTCAACAGAAACCTTCACCTTTTTTAACCCCAAGGCCGGCGTTACTTGGCAACCAAGCCAACGCACAAAGTTTTATGCTTCATTTGCGGTGGCTGGCAAAGAACCCAGTCGCAACGATTTAGTTAACTCACCTGCGTCCAATCGCCCATCACCTGAGCGTCTTTTTAATACAGAGCTTGGCTTGGATCATCAGTTTAAAGCGTGGCGCATGCAACTCAATGCGTTTTGGATGCATTATCGTGATCAGCTCGTGCTTAATGGCGCGGTCAATGATGTTGGCGAATATGTCCGGGAGAATGTCTCTCTTAGTGACCGTGTGGGAGTCGAGCTCTCGACTCAATGGCAACCTACGCGCTCATTCACATGGGGACTATCAGCCACAGCGGCTAGCCATACCATTCGTGATTACGTTGAATCACTCGACAATTATGACGTAGGTGGCGTCACCACCGTGAACCATGGTACAACCCCCATTGCATTTTCACCATCTGGTATCGTATCCCAGCAACTTACATGGGCTCATCGTGCCTGGACAGCGACTGCAGAAACCAAATGGGTATCGCGACAGTACCTCGATAATACGGGTACGAAGAGTCGATCCATCGATCCGTACACGGTCTCCTCACTACAAGTGAGTGTGAATGCATCTGAAGGACAAATAGCCAATCGCTTGGGACTCACTGAGCTCACGATGACTCTTCGATTGGCCAACCTTTTTAATGAATCCTATGTTGCCAATGGGTACACGTTTGGATTTATCGCAGGTGGAGAGACACAGTATTTCAATTACGTCTACCCGCAAGCTCAAAGGCATGTAATGACGACTCTGCGACTTGGGTTTTAGGCGTCTTGGTCTCTTGGTACATGAGTGGATGTAGATAGATTAGAGTGGAATAGTTATGTTGAGTATCCTCTACCATGAGGATTGTACTCTATTGTCCTTCATCGACCTACTACCCATGATCTCTACCTTATCTATACTTCGCCGCTTTGGTGTACCATTTCTTCTTTTTGTTCTATTTGGGGCCCAAGCTCACTCCCAAGAGTCGACCATTCAAGTCACTCAACCTTCTGAATATCTAGGCTACAATCTAGGAGAGAGATTCACGCCCCACCACAAAGTGATAGGATACTTTGAGCATGTTGCTAAGCAATCCAATCGAGTGTCCTATCACACGTATGGGTCAACCTATGAAGGTCGTGAGCTTATTTATGTTGTGGTCACATCGCCATCGAATCATGAGATACTCGAGGAGATACGAACAAATAATCTCAAAATTTCTGGACTACAAGAAGGAGAGCCAAGTGCTAATCAAAAAGCCATTACTTGGCTAAGCTATAATGTGCATGGCGATGAGGCATCAAGTTCGGAAGCTGCAATGAAGACGTTGTTTGAACTTGCAAGCAGTCAAGATTCAGAACTTCAGCAATGGTTAGATGCGTCTGTCATTATCATGGACCCTATGCTAAACCCAGACGGACGAGATCGATACGTAGCCTTTGTAACTCAACAAACGGGTATGAACCCAAATTCCAATGGGTATGCACAAGAGCACGATCAACCATGGCCAAGAGGTAGGGCAAATCATTACCTATTTGACCTCAATCGTGATTGGGCGTGGGGGATCCAAAAAGAGTCAAGACATCGCATAGAAGCATATCACCAATGGATGCCACATATCCATGTTGATTTTCATGAACAAGGGTTTACATCCCCCTACTACTTTGCGCCAGCGGCTGAGCCATATCACCCTGCGATTACCCCTTGGCAGAGAAGTTTCCAGCAAACGATTGGCGCATATAATATGGCTGCGTTTGATCAGCGCGGTTGGCATTACTTTACAAGAGAAGTGTTTGACTTGTTTTACCCAAGTTATGGCGACACGTGGCCGACGTTCAATGGCTCAATCGGTATGACGTATGAACAAGCAGGAGGTGGGTATGCGGGACTTTCGATTTCCTTGCCGCAAGGAGGTGAATTGACGTTGGAGGATCGCCTTCTTCATCATCATACCACGGGTTTGGCAACCATAAAAGCCGTTGCAGAGAATGCCGAACGTCTAGTGGATGAGTTCTCTTCCCAGGCACAAGTATCCATGTCACAACCACGAGGAACGTATGGATCTTATATTATTCCTCAAGGTCAACTCAAGGATAAAGTGCATGCACTTACAACCTTTCTGGAAGCGCAAGGAATCCTATTTGGGCTTGCAGACATAAACCGATCCTTGGATGGATACGACTATGCTCTAGGCGCTGAGAGAAGGGTCAGAGTGGAATCCGGTGACCTGGTGATTCCTGCTGTTCAGCCCAAAGGCCAACTAGTTTCAGTGTTGTTTGACCCACGTCCAGAGCTTTCAGACTCCATGACCTATGACATCACATCGTGGGAAATGCCGTATCGATATGGGTTGGAGGCAGTCGCTATACGGCCTGCATTGCGGCTGAATCAACCACAAAAAGCTAGCGATTACAAGCCCTTAGGTGGTGTAAAAGTGGCACAAAATAGTCCTGCAACACTCACCCAACCACTCACGGAGCCTTTTGATCCTACAGAGAAGCCTTACGCGTATGTGTTGCCTTGGTCATCACTTCAAGACGCCAAATTTCTTGCAGATTGGTTCGAAGCAGGGGGACATGTACAAGTGTCGATGAACCCATTTACAATTGGGGAAACGTCATTTCCTCGTGGATCTTTAGTGATTACCCGTGAATACAATCCTGCAATGAGTGACCGATTTGATGCTACCCTTTACTCACTAGCACAGACTCATGGTCGCACTCTATTTGCAACGTCATCAGGGGCTGTCACAACCGGATCTGATTTTGGAGCAAGCTCGATGGAACTTGTCATGGCTCCAAAGGTCGGGGTCATCTCTCGTGACGTAACATCTTCGTTATCTCTAGGCGAAGTATGGCACTACATGGACCGGCAATTAGGGTATCCCTCTGCATTAATCCCTGGTGCAACCATTTCGGCAGACGTCTTGGCTGAATTGGATGTATTGGTCATGCCATCTGGGAGTTATCGAGGATTTTCGGACTCGCAAATCAATGCTGTTCATGAATGGATTGAAAAGGGTGGTCGCCTAGTTGCAATTGGCACAAGTCTCCGTGCATTGGAGCGCTCCGATTTATTTGGTATTACCTCGTCTTCCGAAAGTACCCAATCCGAGGAGTCAGAGAACGAGGATCCATTAGAGATCTCCTATGCTGATCAAAATCGAGCACGAGTTTCGTCATTTAACCCGGGTTCTGTGTACAAAATTCGATTGGATGACACGCACCCGCTCGCATTTGGATACAGTGACCACATGTACGTCATGAATATATCTAATCAGGCGTATGAGCCTCTTTCAAGTGGTACAATTGGGCTTATCGATCCTTCCTCTCATATGAGTGGGTTTATTGGTGCGGAAGCCAAACGTGCCTTTGACGGATCCATGGCCATTGGGCGAGAGTCTATCGGCAGTGGAGAGGTGATTTACCTCCCAATTAACCCTTTATTCAGAGGATTTTGGGAGGAATCAAAGCTGCTAGTAGCAAATGCGCTCTTTTTAGGAGGACTTTAGCAAATGCTTAAACTCCTTACGAAACTTGGCTAGCTTCGGTGCAATGACAAAGGTGCAGTAGGGAGCATTAGGATTGTTTTCATAATAATCCTGGTGGTAATTCTCGGCTGGATAGTACACATCTAAGGGTGTGATTTCTGTCACAATTGGATCGTCCCACAGCTTTTCAGCGGTAATATCTGCTGTAACTTTTTCCGCAATTCGTTTTTGCTCATCATTGGCGTAAAAAATGGCCGATCGATATTGTGTTCCTACATCGGCACCTTGCCTATTCAGTGTTGTTGGGTCGTGCGTGTGATAAAACACAATGAGCACCTCTTCAAAGCTGATTACGCTTGGATCATATTCCAAACGAACCACCTCTGCGTGACCAGTCTGACCTGTAACAACTTGCTTGTACGTTGGGTCTTCAACATGCCCACCTGTGTATCCAGATTCAACCGTAACGGTTCCTTTGAGTTCTTCATAAATCGCTTCTACACACCAAAAGCATCCTGCGCCAAGGATGGCGACTTCTGTGTCTTGGTTTGTAGATGAGGGTGTAGACGTAGGGGAATCAGGTGTTGTCATTCGATCACCTTTGGAGGTTGAGGTCAAGGCTGCGGATGCAGTGAGAGCGATTGCAAGTGTAGCTAAGGCTCCTAGTCCAAATCGTTGCATCCAATGTTGATCAGTGCGTGGTTTCATAATCACTTTGGCAAAATCCGTGTTTCATTGTTTGAAATGATACAATCATAGCCAACACACAACTCACGATTGCCATTCCAAAAATCAGGTCTACGGAAAAGCGGCTGTCCAATAAAAATCCAATTATAAAGGGGCTTAACGCTGTTCCAAAGACCATGAGTGATGCAAAAACGCTACGCACTTGTCCAATATTGTCAACGCCATACATTTCTGCCCACAACGCAGATTTCAATGGATTCGCTAAACCCATCAGTAACCCCATTAAAAAGAGATAAGGGTAGACAGACCAAGCACCCGGAATGAAGATGGGAACTAGAAAGCTTGCCATCAAAGGGAGTAAATAAAAAGGGAAAAGCCGTCTCGCGCTAAATCGATCAATGAGTGGGCCAATAGCAATCGCTGAAATCACCCGAGAAATCGCAAATCCAATAAACGCTGTAGCAATTGTTGTGGGTCTCCATCCGTACTCTGGACCAAACGAAACTTGGTACAAGAAAAACCCGGTTACCCAAAACGGGGGGACTAAAGCCGCTGGTAGGACCACCAACAACCGACGATCTTTGAGAAGAGATAGGTACTCAAAAGGATTGACCCAACGGCGACCGGATGCTTTTCGAGCCTCTCTGTGTTGCGCACCTTTGCGGGCCACCTCTTCATTGACAGGATGCTTTCGTATGAGTCGGAAGTAAGCTGGGGCGACAAACAACGCGAGAGTGAAGGCAAACAATAGCCAAAGGTTTCGCCAATACATAAAGGTTGTGAGGGCGGCCACTAATAAAGGCATGACCCCCTCCGCAATCGGATACCCAAGGCTTGAGATAGAAAGGGCTTTGCCCCTTTCTCGATCATAAACTTTGGCCATGGTTGTATCGGCTGTATGCCCACTGAGCCCTTGGCCTGCCAAACGAAGGAAAAAAATGGCCAAAAACAGTGTTGCTAACCCCCAGCTGTTGGCCATGAGAAGGCTCGCTAGGGCTAGAGTGAGTGCCACGGCGGTGCTGTAATGTTTCACAGGGATTCGATCAATCCAGAGTCCTACCATGGGAAGTACTGCTGCACTAGTGAGCGTTGCTAGCGAGTATAAGGACCCAAATGTGCCATTAGTCAATGAAAACTCCTCAAGAAAGAAGGGTACAAAGAGCGAAAACAAAAACGTTTGCCCAAAACTAGAGAAGAAGGTCAGTGATGCGCCAAAGACCAAAATCCGCCGCTCCCGAAAGATGAAATCGAGATAATTTTTCACGAAGCACAAGATACGTACATGTCTTTGGCTTCGCTAATGGGTCGTAGGGTGAGTTGTTCTGGGCGCCTGTCGAGTGTAGAGAATCACTCGGGTTGATGACGTCCTTTGGTCAGCGAAAAACCCAAAAAATGTAGATATTGCACCATGCCAACATCCTCTAAAGAATCAGATTTGGAGCCTACCAATCATCAGCGAATTGTGGACGGTGAGGTATTGAGTCACGCTGCAGAAGACTATCTCAAGTGTATCCTGAAAATTGGTGATCGTGAAGCTGTACCCAATCAAAAAATTGCGGATGCGTTGGATGTAAAACCTGCCTCTGTCACCAAGATGATCAAAAAATTGGAAACCATGAATCTGGTTGAAAACCAACCATATTATGGGACAAGGCTTACGCCAACGGGACACCTCATCGCAGTTGAAATCCTACGTCACCACCGTCTGATTGAGACCTTTTTGCATAAGATTATGGGGCTTCCGTGGGATCAAGTGCATGAGGAAGCGGAGCGTTGGGAACATGTATTGAGTGAAGCCGTGGAGTCCAAAATGGATGCCATGTTGGGATTTCCTAGTCATGACCCGCACGGAGATCCAATTCCCACAGCCAGTCTTGAAATGCGTGGTCATCGGTTTCCCTCGCTGGACAAATCACATGTAGGCGAAGGGGTAATGACTGTTGCAGCAGTTTCTGACGCAGATGGTGAATTTTTAAGACAGTGCGCTGACTGGGGCCTCCGGCCAGGTGTTCGCATTGATGTGCTTGAACGGTCTCCATCCTCCGTGACTATTGAACTACCAAATAATGGTCGTCAATTGGAGCTGCATCAGGAACTTGCGGCGTCTATTTTCGTAAAAGAGACAGTCTAGGGCATTGATTCATGTAGCTCTGATGCCTGGTGAATTAATAGATGCCCACGAGAATCTCCTAATCAAACATACTACCCCATTATACAGTACCCTATGAGATTTTTTTTGTTCTGGCTTCGGAGGGAGTGGCCTTATACCCTGGTGTTTGGTTATATAGGTATCTCAGTGATTTTGAATGCATCTTTTGGATGGACGATGGGCATTCCGTGTCTACTGGATTCA